>NZ_VFUV01000011.1:0-194840 GCF_006441315.1 Mesorhizobium sp. B2-4-19
CATCCCCAGCCTCCATTGGCTGGCGATAAAACCGGACAACTCATGTGCTACCTAATCCGGACAACTCATGTGCTTACGACAGGTAAAACGCTGCCCCGCTTGCGTTTGTCGCGCTTCCCCTCTATATGCGCGCTCATTCCACACACGGACTTTGGTGTCTGCCCGGGAGAAATCCGGCTGAAACCTCCGGTGGCGTTAGAGGACATCGTCCAAAAATGCCTGTGTCCGTGGAGGCTAACCGGAAAGGAAAATGAGAATGGCTCTGCCTGATTTCAGCATGCGCCAGCTTTTGGAAGCTGGCATTCACTTCGGCCACCAGACCCACCGCTGGAATCCGAAGATGGCGCCCTACATCTATGGCGCCCGCAACAACATCCACATCATCGACCTCTCGCAGACGGTGCCTTTGCTGCACCAGGCGCTGAAGCAGGTTTCCGACACCGTCGCCAAGGGCGGCCGCGTGCTGTTTGTCGGCACCAAGCGCCAGGCCTCTGACATCGTCGCCGATGCGGCGCAGCGTTCGGCTCAGTACTATGTCAATTCGCGTTGGCTCGGCGGCATGCTGACCAACTGGAAGACGATCTCGAATTCGATCCAGCGCCTGCGCAAGCTCGACGAGATGCTGGCCGGCGAGGCCCAGGGCCTCACCAAGAAGGAGCGCCTGAACCTCGACCGCGAGCGCGAGAAGCTCGACAAGGCTCTGGGCGGCATCAAGGACATGGGCTCGACCCCTGACCTGATGTTCGTGATCGACACCAACAAGGAAGCGATCGCCATCCTCGAGGCCAAGCGTCTCGGCATTCCGGTCGTCGCCATCATCGATTCGAACTGCGATCCGGACAAGATCGACTTCCCGATCCCCGGCAATGACGACGCGGCCCGCGCCATCCAGCTCTATTGCGACTTGATCGCCAAGGCTGCGATCGACGGCATCGCCCGTCAGCAGGGCGCGCTCGGCGTCGATATCGGCGCTTCGGTTGAAGCCCCGGTCGAGCCGGCGCTCGATCCGGCTCCGTCGACCGAGACCCCTCAGGCGTAAAACGGCGAGGGCCGGTTCCGGCCTTCATCTTTCTAATATTTTGGCACGCTAAACGGACGCATCATCGAGTACCGGTGGTGCGTCGGTGCATTTAAAACAAAGAGGCGACAATGAGCATTTCGGCTGCACAGGTCAAAGAACTCCGCGACTTGACCGGCGCGGGCATGATGGACTGCAAGGCGGCGTTGAACGAGACCAACGGCAACATGGAAGAAGCCGTCGACTGGCTGCGCAAGAAGGGCATTTCCAAGGCCGACAAGAAGGCCGGCCGCACCGCGGCCGAGGGTCTGATCGGCGTCGACGCCGGCGTGCGCGAAGCTGCCGTCGTCGAGGTCAATTCCGAGACCGACTTCGTCGCCCGCAACGCCGCGTTCCAGGAGATCGTCGCCAACGTTGCCAAGGTTGCTCTCGCCTACGGCACGACGGAAGCCGTCGCTGCCGCGAAGTATCCGGGTTCCGACAAGTCCGTCACCGACACCATCAAGGATGCGGTCGGCACCATTGGCGAGAATCTGGGCTTCCGCCGCTCGGCCAAGCTGACGGTTCCGCACGGCGCGGTTGCGACCTATGTCCACAACGCGGTTGCCGACGGCCTCGGCAAGCTCGGCGTGCTGGTTGCGATCGAAACCACCGGCAATGAGCATGCCGCCAACGCTTTTGGCCGTCAGGTCGCCATGCATGTCGCCGCCACCAACCCGATGGCGTTGACGGCGGAGCAGATCGATCCGGCAGCGGTCGAACGTGAGAAGGCGATCTTCTCCGATCAGGCACGCCAGTCCGGAAAGCCGGAAGCGATCATCGAAAAGATGGTCGAGGGCCGCATGCGCAAGTTCTACGAGGAAGTCGTGCTCCTGAAGCAGGCCTTCGTGCTCAATCCCGACATCACCGTCGAGAAGGCGCTGAAGGATGCCGAGAAGGAAATCGGCGCGCCGGCCAAGATCACCGCCTATTTGCGCTTCGCGCTCGGCGAGGGCATCGAGAAGGAAGAGACCGACTTCGCGGCGGAAGTCGCGGCGGCGGTCAAGAAGTAAACTTCCTACCGCTTTATTCCGAAAGCGTTTTTCGGCCGGATGCCCGCAGGGATGTCCGGCCGATTTCTTGTGCGGTGTCGATAAAGGCCCGCAGTTTCGGCGCCATCGCCGCACGGCGCGGGAAATAGAGGAAAAGGCCGGGTTCCTCGATTGCCGATTGCGGCAGGACCTGCACCAGGCGGCCGGCCGCAAGATCGGCGCGCGCCAGCGGTTCGAACATGTAGGCAAGGCCCACTCCGGCTAGCGCCAGGTCAATCGCCGCGAGCGAATCCGTGACGATGACCGTACCGCCGGTCTGCATCACGACATCCTTGCCGTCTTCGGTCAAATCCCAGCGATAGAGGGCACCGGAGCGGACAAGCCGGTAGCCGATGCAATTGTGGTTGGCGAGATCGGCGACGCTGCGCGGACGGCCGCGGCGCCCGATATAGGCGGGAGAGGCGACGATGACGGTTTTGAACGGAGGTGTGAGCCGCACGGCCACCATGTCCTGCGCGATCATCTCGCCCAGCCGGATGCCGGCGTCAAAGCCTTCGCCGACGATGTCGACCAGCCCCTGGTCGGCGAAAATCTCCACCGTGACGTCCGGATAACGCTCGGCCATTGCCGCGACGACAGGCGTCACCGCCAACGGAATCGCGATGGTGGAGGCGTTGATCCTGAGCAGGCCGGACGGCCTGCCCTTGACGCTGCGGATCCGATCGATCCGCTCGCCAATATCCTGAAGGGCAGGGGCCGCGGTCTCCACCAGCGCCTTGCCGGCCTCGGTCAGCGAAACGCTGCGCGTCGTGCGCGCGAACAAGGGCTGCCCGACGCGCTCCTCAACGAGGCGCACCGCATGGCTGACCGCTGACGGGCTCATGCCGAGTTCGGCCGCGGCAAGCGCGAAGCCGCCACGCCGGGCAACGGCCACGATGACAGGCAGATGCGTGAGGAGATCCCGATCCATTCATGCACGATATCGCATGGTCTTTGCAGACAATGCAATCTTATCGATGCCAACGCGGTGATCCACATTGTCGCCAACACGTCGGCGCCCACGGCAATCGGCCGATGGTATCAAGGAGAAGAGACATGAATGCATTGAAGCACGTTACGTTCGCGGCAGGCATGGCGCTGGCGCCGGTCGATGCCGGCGGGGCCGAACCTTCCGGCTGGCAGGCGCTCGCGGACGAACGCGCGGTCATCCGCATCGCCGACGGCATCGACCGCGCCGTCGACGCGCAGGACTGGAAACTGGCGCGCAGCTACTTCGCGGATCGGGTCATCGCCGATTTCAGCAGCCTGTCCGGGCAGCCGGCGGCCAACATCGCCTCCGACGACCTGATCGGTGCCTGGGCCGGCAATCTCAAGGGCTCGAAGACAAGCCTGCATCTTCGTACCAATCATCAGGTCGTTCTCGAGGCGGACACGGCGACCGTCCGTTCGAATGGCTATGCCTGGAACCGGATGGAAGGCAATGGCGACCCGCTTTGGGAAGTCTGGGGCACCTATGAGCATCACCTGACGCGCTCCTCCTCCGGCTGGAAGGTGGACGGCTTCACGTTCCGCATGACGCATGAGCGCGGCAATCCTTGGGTCAAGGCGACCCCAGGCCTGTGAGGCCACAGCTTTCACCAGCAAGTATTGGAAAACGATCATGACCATGACCTATTACACACTCGGCAATAGCGGCCTCAGGGTCAGCCGGCTGGCGCTCGGCACGATGACTTTCGGCAAGGAATGGGGCTGGGGAGCCGACAGGGAGACAGCCCGCGCGATGTTCGACGCCTATGTCGAGGCGGGCGGCAATTTCTTCGACACGGCGGACCTCTACACCGGCGGCACGGCTGAAGCCTGGCTTGGCGAATTCATCGCCGAGCGGGGCTTGCGCGACACTGCGGTGATCGCCAGCAAGTTCACCATGAACATGCAGCCGGGCAATCCGAATGCCGGCGGCAACGGCCGCAAGAACATCATGCGCGCGGTCGATGCTTCGCTGAAGCGGCTGGGCACCGACTATATAGACCTCTATCTCATGCATGTGTGGGACAGGCTGACGCCGGCCGAGGAGGTCATGCGCTCGCTGGATGATCTCGTGCGTGCGGGGAAAATTCGCCATGTCGGCCTGTCCGATGTGCCGGCCTGGTATGCGGGACGGGCACAGGCGATCGCCGAGCTGCGCGGATATGAGCCGGTTTCGGCCCTGCAGCTCGAATATTCCCTGGCCGAGCGCTCGATCGAGAACGAGTTTGTACCTTTCGGCACGCGCCATGGCGCCGGCATCATGGTCTGGAGCCCGCTCGCCAGCGGGCTGCTCAGCGGCAAGTATCGGCCCGCCCAGGCCGGAAATGTGGGCCGGCTTGACGGGTTCCGCAATTCGACGCATCCGGGATTCCAGAAATTCACGGAGCGCAACTGGGCCATCGTGGCCGAACTCGAAAAGGTCGCATCCGAACTCGGCTGCAGCATGCCGCAGGTCGCGCTCAACTGGGTGGCGACGCAGCCGGGGATCGCCACCGTCATCCTCGGTGCGACGACGCTTGCCCAGATCAAGGACAATCTTGGCGCGCTGGATTTCGAGATTCCGGCAGGGCTTCGCGACCGGCTGGATGCGGTCAGCAGAACGCCGGCGCCGTTCCCCTATTCCTATTTCGGATCGCAGATACAGGCACGCGTCACCGGTGGTGCGGCAACCGGCGACAAGCCCTCCGGCTACGCATCGCCGGTGCTTGTCGAGGGCGAGCCGGCCAGCGTGTCGACCGACTGATCGATCCCGCAGCTGGCCACCAATTTGCCGGTCGGGCGCCGCGTGACATCGCGGCGCCCTTCGTGTATCGGAACTCGGCATCATGCCAATGTTGGGGCGCGGCGCCTGGGCGAGGGCGGCCAGCCCAGGCGCGACCACATGAAAAATGACGAGGACCAGATGACGGTGAAGCCCCTCTACCGACGTGTCTTGCTGAAAGCGTCGGGCGAAGCGTTGATGGGCGAACAGCATTTCGGCATCGATGTCTCGGTCGTGGATCGCATCGCCGCCGACATCGCCGAGGCCCGAGCGCTGGGCATCGAGGTCGGCGTCGTCATCGGCGGCGGCAATATCTTCCGTGGTGTGGCCGTCGCCTCCAAGGGCGGAGACCGCGTTACCGGCGACCACATGGGCATGCTTGCCACGGTCATCAACTCGCTGGCGCTGCGCACCTCGCTGAACAAGATCGGCGTCGACGCCGTGGTGCTGTCCGCGATCGCCATGCCGGAGTTGTGCGAAAGCTTTTCGCAGCGCCAGGCCACCGCCTACATGAACCAGGGCAAGGTCGTGATCTTTGCCGGCGGCACGGGCAATCCGTTCTTCACCACTGATTCGGCGGCGGCACTGCGCGCGGCCGAAATCGGCGCCGATGCGCTGTTCAAGGGCACGCAGGTCGATGGCGTCTATTCGGCCGACCCGAAAAAGGATCCGAATGCGACGCGTTTCGAGCGCATCAGCCATGCCGAAGTCATAAATCGAGGCCTTTCCATCATGGATACGGCTGCGATTGCACTTGCGCGCGAAAACAACATTCCGATAATCGTCTATTCGATCCACGAAAAAGGTGGTTTCGGCGATATTCTGAGGGGCGGCGGCCGCTGCACGGTCGTCGCCGACGGTTGATCCGGAGCCTGATCCCTGGAAAGGGAGACCGGCTTTTCGAAAATCAGGCTCGAACGGGGCCTTGCCCCGAGGCAGTGAACCCGCGGCAGACGGGTCGAGGAGACTAAGATGAGTGGTGAGTACGACGATCTAAAGCGGCGCATGGATGGGGCAATCGCCGCGTTCAAGCATGATTTGGCTTCGCTGCGGACCGGCCGCGCCTCAAGCAATCTGCTCGATGCCATCCAGGTGCAGGCCTATGGCACCACCATGCCGATCAACCAGGTCGCCAACGTCACGGTGCCGGAGCCGCGCATGATCTCGGTGTCGATCTGGGACAAGTCGATGGTCGGCGCCGTCGACCGCGCCATCCGCGAATCCAATCTGGGCTTCAACCCCATCGTCGACGGCACCAATCTGAGGATTCCGCTGCCGGAGCTCAACGAGCAGCGCCGCAAGGAACTGGTCAAGATCTCGCACGGCTATGCCGAGAATGCGCGTGTCGCCGCGCGCCATGTGCGCCGCGACGGCATGGACTTCCTGAAGAAGGCCGAGAAGGACGGCGTCATCAGCGAGGATGATCAGCGCAAGCGTTCGGATCAGGTCCAGAAGCTTACAGACGAAACGATCAGCACCATCGATCATCTGCTTTCCGACAAGGAAGCTGAAATCATGCAGGTTTAGGGTTGGCGGCCGCCGGCTGGCCCGAAAGCGAGATTATGACAACGCCCGCGCATGTCGCGATCATCATGGATGGAAATGGACGCTGGGCCAAGGCGCGCGGCATGCCGAGGCTTGCCGGTCATCGCGCCGGGGTCGAAGCATTGCGCAAGACGGTGCGCGCGGCGCCCGATCTCGGCATCTCCTTCCTGACCGTCTATGCGTTCTCGTCGGAGAACTGGTCGCGGCCGAAGGCCGAGGTCAGCGACCTGATGGGGCTGTTGAAGCTGTTCATCCGCCGTGATCTCGCCGAACTGCACCAGAGCGGCGTGCGCGTCAGGATCATAGGCGACAGGACAGGGCTGCAGGCCGACATCCGAGGGTTGCTCGAAGAGGCAGAATCGCTGACCGCCCGTAACGAGTCCCTGACGCTGGTAATCGCCTTCAATTATGGCGGGCGCGACGAGATCGTCCGCACGGCGCGCAAGCTTGCCTTGGCCGCGGCGCGCGGCGAAATCGACGCCGAATCGATCACCGCAGAGAGCTTTGCCGGCTGTCTCGACACGCAAGGCATACCCGATCCGGAACTGGTCATACGCACCAGCGGCGAGCTTCGCCTGTCCAACTTCCTCTTGTGGCAGGCCGCTTACAGCGAGCTCGTCTTCCTGCCTTGCTATTGGCCTGACTTCGGCCGCGAACACCTTGCCGAGGCGTTGCGCGAATTTGCCGGCCGCGAACGCCGTTTCGGCGGATTGGGCCCGCAAGACGTCGCTTCGCGACCGGCCGCGGGATGAGCAACCTTCAGCTCCGCGTCATTTCAGCGGTCGTGCTTGCCGTTATCGCCCTTGGCCTGACCTGGCTTGGTGGCCTGCCATTCCGACTGCTGTGCGCGGCCATGTCGGCGATGATCTTCCACGAGTGGACACGCATGTCGCGGCCAGCCGCGGCCAATGGGCTGGGCTTCCTGCCCGAGGCGCTGTTCGTCGTTTTCATCGGCGCCTTGATCGCCGGGCTCGCCGCATCGTGGCTGCTGCTGCTCGTCGCGTTTCTGATCGCCGTTACGGCGACTGCCGCCCTGGTTCGCAAGGCCGGGCAGTGGGAGGCAAGCGGTCTTGCCTATGCCAGCGTGTCCGGCCTGTCGCTTGCGTTGCTGCGTGATGGCGACCATCCGGGCCTCGTCGCCATCCTGTTTCTGTTCGCGGTCGTCTGGGCGACCGACATTTTTGCCTATTTCGTCGGGCGCGCCGTCGGTGGTCCCAAGCTGGCGCCGTCGATTTCGCCCGGCAAGACGCGCAGCGGCGCGGTCGGCGGCGCGGTCGGTGGCGTTGTCGCCGGGGTCATGCTGGCAGCAGCCGCCGGTGCCGGCAATCTGGCCTTGCTTGGCCTCGCGGCGCTTGTGCTTTCGATTATCGCTCAGGCTGGAGACCTGTTCGAATCCTGGGTCAAACGGCGGCATGGCCGCAAGGATTCGGGCGTGCTCATTCCAGGCCATGGCGGTGTCATGGACCGTGTCGACGGGCTTGTCGCGGCGGCTCTTGCCCTATACGTCATTGGCTGGATTTCGGCGGGCGCCGATCATCCGGCGCAGGGGCTATTTCCGATTTGAACGGTGTCGTTTCACGATCTGGTGCGGGCGTGCCTTGGATTCGCCTGGATTGATGTCACAGTCACCGCGACAGCGGAAGAATTTGAGGGCATGAGTTGAACGGGATTCTTCACGCGTTTTTCAGCACCGAAAGCTTTTTTCTCGGCACGCTCGTGCCGTTTCTCTTCGTGCTGACCGTGGTCGTGTTCGTCCACGAGATGGGCCACTACCTCGTCGGCCGCTGGTGCGGCATCGGGGTCAGGGCCTTCTCGATCGGCTTCGGTCCTGAACTCATCGGCTTCAACGACCGGCATGGCACGCGCTGGAAGCTTTGCGCCATACCGCTTGGCGGCTATGTCAAATTTGTCGGCGACATGAACGCCACCTCCAGCCAGCCCACCTCGCAAGAGCTCGAAACGCTGACCGACGCGGAGCGCAAGGTCGCCTTCCACACACAGGCCATCTGGAAGCGTGCGGCGACCGTGGTGGCCGGGCCCCTGTTCAATTTCCTGCTGGCGATCGTCGTCTTCTCCGTGCTGTTTGCGTCCTATGGGCGTTATGTCGCAGAGCCCATGGTGGCGGAAGTCACGGCGGACAGTCCGGCGGCAAAGGCCGGCATTCAGCCTGGCGATCGATTCGTCAGTGTCGACGGCAGCAAGGTCGAAACCTTTGGCGATGTGCAGCGGCTGGTCTCGGGCCGCGCCGGCGATACCATCACCTTTGTCATGCTGCGCGACGGCAAGGAAGTCACGGTGACCGCGACGCCGCAGTTGATGGAGCAGCAAGACGCGCTCGGCAACAAGGTCAAGGTCGCCGTGATCGGCGTCGTCAACAACAAGGAACTCGGTCAGCCGCGTCTCATGACCTACACACCGGTCGGGGCGGTTGCGGCGGCAGTTGAGGAAACAGGCCACGTCATCCAACGCACCGGCCAGTTCTTGCAGCGTTTCGCCGTCGGGCGCGAGGACAAGTGCCAATTGGGCGGTCCCGTCAAGATCGCGGACATGGCCGGCAAGGCTGCGAAACTCGGTTTCGAATGGCTCGTGCAACTCGTCGCGCTGCTCTCGATTGGCATAGGTATTCTAAACCTTTTGCCGATTCCCCCCCTCGACGGCGGCCATCTGTTGTTCTACGGGGTGGAGGCCGTCATTCGCCGGCCGGTGTCGGAACGGATGATGGAAATGGCCTATCGGGCCGGTCTGCTCCTGGTCTTGTGCTTCATGGGCTTCGTATTCTGGAACGATCTGTTTGGATGCTGAAATCATGAAGAAATTTGGCTTTGGCATGGTCGATGTTGAGACGCCGTTTACCATGCACGGGGATATGAGTGACGCGAAAGCCACGCACCAGGGTTAAGTAAATACAAATTAACCAGAAGCCTTGCGTGTAGGGAAAATCCGGTTAATACGGTAGGGGAAATTACCGCACGTCCGGTTTTCTCGCCGTGGGGACTACGAGAAAAGGTTATTAAGCCCGATGAAGGCAGCATCCAAGTTTCTGAGCGCCGCGTCAGCGGCGGCACTGTCCGCCGCTCTGGTCGTGCCAGGTGCGCTCGCAGTACAATTCGTTGCCACATCGGCGGCTGAGGCCGCTGTCGTCAGCAGGGTCGAGGTGAGCGGCAACCAGCGTGTCGACGCCGATACCATTCGCAACTACATCACCATCAAGCCCGGCAAGACCTTCTCCAGTTCCGATGTGGACGCGGCCGTCAAGGCGCTGTTCGGCACCGGCCTGTTCTCGGACGTCCAGATCAATCAGGTCGGCTCGACGCTGGTGGTCAAGGTTGCCGAATACAAGGTCGTCAACCAGGTGCTGTTCCAGGGCAACAAGAAGCTCAAGGACAATGCGCTTGAGGCGGCGGTTCAGCTGAAGCCGCGTGGCACATTTTCGCAGGCGACGCTCGATTCCGACGTCGAGGCCGTGAAGGCCGCTTATAGGCGCATTGGCCGCGATGATGCCGGCGTGACCACGCAGGTCATGGAACTCGGCGACAACCGCGTGAACGTGGTGTTCCACATCACCGAAGGCGACCGTACGCAGATCGCGGCGATCAATTTCGTCGGCAACAGCGCCTATTCGAGCCGCCGTCTGTCGGACGTGATCAACACCAAGCGTTCGTCCTGGGTGTCGTTCATCCTGCGCGACGACGTCTATGACGAGGACAAGTTGCGCGCCGACCAGGAGCTGCTGCGCCGCTTCTACTACAATCACGGCTACGCCGATTTCCAGGTCGTGTCGGCCGTCGGCGAACTCGACAATGCGACGAACAAATACACGGTCACCATCACCGTCCAGGAAGGCGAGCGCTATAATTTCGGCGATATCAGCGTCGAAAGCACGATCCCGGAAGTCGACTCCAAGTCGCTGGAATCTGTGGTCGAGACCCACAAGGGCGATGTCTACAACGCCAAGGATGTCGAGGACTCCATCATCGCTCTCACCGAGAAGGTGGCCGGTTCAGGCTATGCCTTCGCGCAGGTGACGCCGCGCGGCGACCGCAATTTCGAGAACCATACGATTTCGGTGGTCTATACGGTCGACCAGGGCACCAAGGCCTATATCGAGCGCATCGAGATCCGCGGCAATGACCGCACGCGTGACTATGTCATCCGCCGCGAGTTCGATGTCAGCGAAGGCGATGCGTTTAACCAGGTGCTCATCCAGCGCGCGAAGAAACGCCTTGAAGACCTGAATTATTTTGACAAGGTCGAAATCTCGACGGTGCCCGGCTCGCAGCCCGATCAGGTCGTGCTGGTGGTCGACGTGGTCGAGAAGTCGACCGGTGAATTCTCCGTTGGTGCCGGCTATTCGACCGGCGGTGACTCGGCAGGCCCGTCCGTCGAAGGATCGATCACCGAGCGCAACTTCCTCGGTCGCGGCCAGTTCATCAAGCTGTCGGCGGGTGGCGGCAAGAATTCGCGTGACTATGCCGTCTCGTTCACCGAGCCGTATTTCCTCGGACGGCGCATCGCCGCCGGCTTCGACATCTACAAGTCGACGAGGGAATACAACAACAACTATGACAGCGATACCATAGGTGCGACGGTTCGCTTCGGGCTGCCGATCACCAACAGCATCACGACCCAGCTGGCGTATAATATCTCTCAGGAGAAGTATAAGGTCGACAACAGTTGCGGCCCTACCAGCGTCGCAGATCCAGACGGCGCCTGTACGATTTCGCCAGCCATCCTGGATGGCATCGCGCAAAGCCCGTGGATCAAGTCGTCTATCAGCCTTGGGCTGGTTTACAACACCATCGACGACATGAAGAACCCGCATGAGGGTATCTACGCCAACACGACCGTGGAGGTCGCGGGTGTCGGCGGCGATGCCAAGTTCGTGAAGATCACCGGTCGCGGCAGCGTCTATCAGACGCTGTCCGAGCAGCTCGACCTAGTCGGCCTCATTTCAGGTGGCGCGGGCCACGTCGAGGGTTACGGCAACGAAGGTGGTCTGCGCATCTTCGATCAGTTCCAGAGCACCGACCGCATGATCCGCGGCTTTGCCTATGGCGGTATCGGCCCGGTCGACTCCGCCGGTGTTGGCGACCATCTGGGCGGCACGACCTATTTCAACGCCTCGGCCGAAGCCCAGTTCCCGCTGCCGGTCGTTCCCGAGAGCTTCGGCCTGCGTGGCGCGGTGTTCGCCGACGCGGCGACGCTCTACGGCAACAAGATTGCGGATCAGACACTGGTCGATCAGGATTCGACCCGCATGAAATTGCGCGCTTCGGTCGGTGTCGGCCTGATGTGGGCCTCGCCGTTCGGTCCGATCCGTATCGACTATGCGATCCCGGTCAGGAAGGAAGCGAGCGACGACGTGCAGGAATTCAACTTCGGCATATCGACCCGCTTCTGATCGGCGGCCAACGATGCTCCCGGATTTTTGGATCCGGGAGAAATGTTCCGACCTAGCTGGATATAGCTTCTGGAATGACCGATCCGGTGTTCTTCGCGCCATCACGCCGGTATACGGCGGCCGAAGTCGCGAATCTGACCGGCTCGGTGCTTGTCGATTCCGGCCAATCCGACGTTTCGATCGAGGCGCTGGCGCCGGCCCACGAAGGCGGGGCCAATGCGCTCGTCTTTGTCGACGGCAGGCGCAATTCCGCGCTGATGCCGTCATTGCGGGCGGCCGCAGTGCTGTGTCCGGCGGAATTCGCCAACAAGGCGCCGGCCGGCGTCGCCGTTTTGATCCATCCGCGTCCGCAACAGGCATTCGCGCTGGTTGGGCGCCTGCTGTTCCCGACAGCTGCCACGCCGGGGCCGATGACCGGCGAAACCGGCGTTTCACCGCATGCCCATATCGATCCGACCGCGCATGTCGAAGCCGGCGCCATTATCGAGGCCGGTGTGGTCATCGGGCCAGGCGTCTCGATCGGCAAGGGCACCGTCATCGCGCCAAACGCGGTCATTGGACAATCCTGCCAGATCGGCCGTGACGGCTATGTCGGCCCGGGCGCCAGCATCCAGTATGCGCTGATCGGCAATCGGGTCATCATCCATGGCGGCGCCAGGATCGGCCAGGACGGCTTCGGCTTTGTCGGCGGTGCCAAGGGTCCGGAACGCGTTCCCCAGATCGGACGGGTCGTCATCCAGGATGATGTCGAGATCGGCTCCAATTCCACCGTCGATCGCGGCGCCATGTCCGATACGGTCATCGGTCAGGGCACCAAGATCGACAATCTCGTGCAGATCGCCCATAACGTCCGCATCGGCCGCAATTGCATAGTGGCCGGGCTTTCAGGTATTTCCGGTTCCGTGATCGTGGGTGACAACGTTACGATGGGCGGCGGCGTCGGGCTCGCGGATCACTTGACCATCGGCTCAGGGGCCAAGCTTGCCGCCAGAAGTGGATTTATGAGCAATGTTCCCGCCGGCGAGATCTGGGGCGGTTATCCGGCACAGCCGATGGCGGAAGCCATGCGGGAGATAGCCATGTTGCGCACGATGGCCAGGGCACGCAAGCAGGGCAAGGACAATGGCTGATATGGTGGCGGCGACGACGCTGGAAGCGGTCGACATACTGGGGCTGATGAAGCTCCTGCCGCACCGCTATCCCTTTCTGATGATCGACCGCATCGTCGACATCGATGGCGACGATTCCGCCGTCGGCATCAAGAACGTCACCATCAACGAGCCGCATTTTCAGGGACATTTTCCGGAGCAGCCGGTGATGCCGGGCGTGCTGATCGTCGAGGCCATGGCGCAGACGGCAGGCGCCATCTGCATCCGCAGCCTAGGGGCGTCGAAGCCGTCGCTGGTCTATTTCCTGACCATCGACAACGCCAAATTCCGCAAACCGGTCGTTCCCGGCGACCAGTTGAAGATTCACGTCAAGAAAATCAAGAAGCGCGGCAACCTGCTCAAATTCGCCTGCGAAGCCCTGGTCGATGGCACCAAGGCGGCCGAGGCCGAGATTTCAGCCATGATGGTCACCGGCGACTGACGATCGAGTGCTTATGAAAATCAAGACTTCAATCCATCCTTCCTCCGTCGTGGAAGAGGGCGCTCAAATCGGTCAGGGTGTGCGCATAGGGCCGTTTTGCCACATCAGCGCCGATGCCGTGATCGGCGATGGTGTCGAACTGGTCAGCCATGTCTCCGTCATGGGCGCGACCACCATCGGCGCCTCGACCAAGGTCTATCCGATGGCGACATTGGGCGCACCGCCGCAGAACACCAAACACAAGGGCGGCCGCACGACGCTGGTCATCGGCGCCAACTGCACCATCCGCGAAGGCGTCACGATGCATGTCGGCACCGACACCAGCCGCGGCGAAACGACAGTGGGCGACAATGGCAATTTCCTTGCCTACGCCCACATCGCCCATGATTGCGTTGTCGGCAAGAACGCCACCTTCGCCAATGGCGCGACGCTGGGCGGCCACTGCGAGATTGGCGACAACGTCTATATAGGCGGCCTCAGTGCCGTTCATCAATTCGTGCGCGTCGGCGACAATGCTTTTCTTGGCGGGTGCTCGGCCTTCGTTGGTGACGTCATTCCCTATGCCATTGCCGTCGGCAACCGCGCCAGCTTGCGCGGTTTGAACATCGTTGGCCTCAAGCGCGCCGGTCTGCCGCGTTCCGAAATCTATCTGTTGCGCAAAGCCTATAGGACGATTTTCGACCGCTCCCGCACCGTCGGCGAGAACATCGAATTCGCCAAGGCCGAGTTCGCCTCTTCGCCGACCGCCATGAAGATCGTCGACTTCGTCGGCAGTCGCGGCAAGCGGCACTATGCAGTGCCATCGCTAAAAGGCAACGATGGCGACGATACCGACGATGAAGACTGAGGCCGCTTCCGCCGGTCTTGATCTCCCGCCAGATGCCAGGGTCGGCATCATCGCAGGCGGCGGCAGTCTTCCGGTCGAAGTCGCGGCCGGCTCGGCCGGGCAAGGTTATCTGCCCTTCGTCGTCCTCATGGAAGGCGAAGCCGACCGTCTGCCGGAATTGTGCCGGTACGAGCATGAGACCCTGGCCCTTGAGGCGATCGGCTCGCTTATTCCTTTGCTCAAACGCCACAGAATTACCCATCTGGTGCTTGCCGGCGAGATCAAGCGCCGGCCAAGGCTGACGCATCTGCGCCCGAGCCTCAGTCTGCTGGCTGTGATACCAATTGTCGTCATGGCGCTGGCGCGTGGCGACGATGGCCTGTTGAAGGTGGTGGCGCGCGGTCTCGAGGCCCGCGGGATAAAGGTCATGGGCGCCCACGAGATCGTGCCGAGCCTGGTCGCCGCCGAAGGCGTCTTGACCAAAGCGGCGCCGCAGAAATCGGATTGGCGCGACATCGAGGCAGGCTTTGCGGCGGCGAAGGCCATCGGGGCGCTGGATATCGGCCAGGCGGCGATCGCGGTCGGCGGCCGGGCCATCGCGCTCGAGGGCATCGAGGGTACGGCCGGATTGCTCGACCGCGCCAAACTGCTGCGTGGCCACGGCCGCATCGCCGGCAAGACCCGCGGCGTCCTGGTCAAATGCGCCAAGCCTGGCCAGGAACTGCGCGCGGACCTTCCGTCCATCGGGCCGCAGACGGTCGAAGCGGCCCATGCGGCGGGGCTTGCCGGCATTGCCGTCGAAGCGGGGCGCTCGCTGATCCTCGAAGGCCCCGCCACTCTGTCGCGTGCCAATGAATTTGGCCTGTTCATCGTCGGCCTGGCCGTAGCGGAGCCCGCGCATGGCTGACAAGGCGCTGAAGATCGCGATCGTCGCCGGCGAGGAATCGGGTGACCTGCTTGGCGCCGACATCGTGCGCTCGCTCCGGCAGGCAACCGGCCGCGAGGTGCGGCTTGTTGGCCTCGGCGGCCGGCATCTCGGCGAATTGGGCCTAGTGTCGCCCTTTGATGCCGGTGAGATCGCGCTGATGGGTTTCAGTGCCGTCCTGCGCGATCTGCCGCGTCTCATCAGGCGGATCGGTCAACTGGCCAAAACCATCGCCGAGGAAAAGCCGGACTGCCTGGTCACCATCGACAGTCCGGACTTTTCCTTGCGCGTCGCCAGGAAGGTACGGGCGGCCAATCCGTCGATACCGATCATCCACTATGTCTGCCCGAGCGTCTGGGCCTGGCGGCCGGGCAGGGCGGTGGCGATGAAGCCCTATGTCGACCATATCCTCTGCATCCTGCCGTTCGAGGTGAAGGAACTCGGCCGGCTGGACGGCCCGCCGGGCACCTATGTCGGGCATCGCCTGACGCATGATGGGGGCGTTCTTGCCGCCCAGAAGGCGCAGGCCTTGCCGCGCGATCTTGCCCAGGACCGGATCAAGACATTGCTCGTCCTGCCGGGCTCGCGGCGCGGCGAGGTACGGCGGCTGATCGAACCATTCGGCGAGACCGTGTCGATGCTGCGCGCGCGCGGGCATCGGCTGCGACTGCTGCTACCGACGGTTCCGCATGTCGCCGATCTCGTCAAATCCTCGGTCAACTGTTGGGATGAAAAACCCGAAATCATCGTTGATCCGCAACGCAAATGGCAGGCTTTCGGCAAGGCCGACGCCGCGCTGATCGCATCGGGAACCGTATCGCTGGAACTGGCTTTGGCTGGTGTGCCGATGGTGTCGTCCTACAGGCTCGATCCGGTCGCCCGTGCCGTTGCGCCGTATCTTGTGTCGGTCTGGTCGGCGCTGCTGCCAAATCTCATCTCGGATCGCGCCCTTATCCCGGAGTTCTACAACGAGTACGTCAAGCCGAACAATCTGGCTCGCCAACTGGAAGCGTTGTTCGCCGACAGCGGCATGCGCGCCTGGCAGAAGGACGGCTTTGCCGAGATCGCTCGGCGCATGGCGACGGACAAGCCATCGGGTGAGATCGCGGCGGGCGTGGTGCTGCGCCATATAAACCATATAAAAAAGGCGCCCTGAGAGGCGCCTTTTTATGATCTGGACAGCTTCGGTCAGCGCTTGGCGATCGGCACGTAGTCGCGCTCCGGCGCACCGGTGTAGAGCTGGCGCGGGCGGCCGATCTTCTGGCGCGGATCCTCGATCATCTCCTTCCACTGCGCGATCCAGCCGACGGTGCGGGCGACCGCGAACAGCACGGTGAACATGGTGGTGGGGAAGCCCAGCGCCTTCAGCGTGATGCCGGAATAGAAGTCGACATTCGGATAGAGCTTCTTCTCGATGAAATAGGGATCGGTCAGCGCGATCTTTTCCAGTTCCATGGCGATGTCGAGCAGCGGATCGTCCTTGATGCCGAGTTCGCCCAGCACCTCGTGCGCGGTCTTCTGCATGATTTTCGCTCGAGGATCGTAGTTCTTGTAGACGCGGTGGCCAAAGCCCATCAGGCGGAACGGGTCGTCCTTGTCCTTGGCGCGGGCGATGAACTCCGGGATGTGATCGACATGGCCGATCTCGCCCAGCATGTTCAGCGCCGCTTCATTGGCGCCGCCATGGGCCGGGCCCCACAGGCAAGCGATGCCGGCGGCGATGCAGGCGAACGGGTTGGCGCCCGAAGAGCCGGCGAGGCGAACCGTCGAGGTCGAGGCATTCTGCTCGTGATCGGCGTGCAGGATGAATATGCGCTCCATGGCGCGCGCCAGCACCGGGTTGATCTTGTACTCCTCGCACGGCACGGCGAAGCACATATGCAGGAAGTTTGCCGCGAAACCGAGATCGTTCTTCGGGTAAATGAAGGGCTGGCCGATGTGGTACTTGTAGGCCATGGCCGCAATCGTCGGCATCTTGGCGATCAGACGCATCGACGCCACCATGCGCTGGTACGGGTCCGAGATGTCGGTGGAGTCGTGATAGAAGGCCGACAGCGCGCCGACCACGCCGCACATCACCGCCATCGGATGCGCGTCGCGGCGGAAGCCGGTGAAGAAGCGCGACATCTGCTCGTGCACCATCGTGTGCCGCGTCACGCGATAGTCGAAATCGTCCTTCTGCGCCTTGGTCGGCAGTTCGCCGTAGAGCAGGAGATAGCAGACTTCGAGGAAGTCGCCGTGTTCCGCCAACTGGTCGATCGGATAGCCGCGGTGCAGGAGAATACCGGCATCGCCGTCGATGAAGGTGATCTCGGACTCGCAGCTTGCCGTCGAAGTGAAGCCGGGGTCGTAGGTGAAGGCGCCGGTCGTGCTGTAGAGCGAGGCGATGTCGATGACGTCGGGTCCGACGGAGCCGCTTCGCACCTTGAATTCATGGGTCTTGCCGGCGAATTGAAGCGTTGCGGTAGCTTCTTGGTTCGCGCCGCCCATATCCAGTTTTTTCGCAGCTTCGGTCATTGCAAACTCCTTGTTGTTTCCTCATGCCGGCAAGGGCAAATTCTGCAGAGCGACACGTCGAAATCACCGCAATGCGCGTATTCGCCACCGCATTTTAGGAGGTGCGTGCCAGATTGGGCCAAGGCCTAATGTTGCACTGCGAAACGCGCCTTTCAATGCCAATCTTCTTGGGCCAGTTTGCTCCTAATCGATTTGATCCGCTATGCGCGCCAGGCTTTCCTCGCGCCCAAGCACGGCAAGCACGTCGAACACGCCGGGCGAGGTGCTTTTGCCGGTCAGCGCGGCCCGCAACGGTTGGGCCACGGCGCCAAGCTTGTGGCCACCGGCCAGCGCATAGTCGCGGATCGCGGCTTCCGCCTCGGCCGCCGTCCAGTCGCTCGACAGCGCATTCAAAGCTTCGTGAGCGCCGCGCAGGATCTTGCGGGCACCGTCATTGAGCAGGAGGGCCGCCTTCTCGTCGACCGGCAGCGGGCGCGTGGCGAACAGATAGGCCGCGCCATCGACGAGCTCGACCAGCGTCTTGGCGCGCTCCTTCAGGCCCGGAAGGGCCGCCAGCAACTGTGCCTTGCTGTGTTCGTTGAGGCGCGCGGCCATCGCCGGGCCGCCCTCGAGATAGGGCAGGGTGGCGATGAAGATGTCCAACAGCTCCGCGTCGGCCATGCGTCGCATATGCGCGCCGTTGATGGCTTCCAGCTTGGCGAAATCGAAGCGGGCAGCGCCCTTGTTGACGTCGCCGATATCGAACCACGAGATCATGTCCTTGATCGACATGATCTCGTCATCGCCATGACTCCAGCCCAGGCGCGCCAGGTAGTTGAGCAGTGCCTCCGGCAGGTAGCCCATGGCCCGATAGGCTTCGACGCCGAGCGCGCCATGGCGCTTCGACAGCTTGGCGCCATCGGCGCCATGGATCAGCGGGATGTGCGACATGGACGGCACGTCCCAGCCCATGGCGTTGTAGATCACGGTCTGGCGGGCGGCATTGGTCAGGTGGTCGTCGCCGCGGATGATGTGCGTGACACCCATGTCGTGATCATCGACGACGACGGCATGCATGTAGGTCGGGTTGCCGTCCGAACGCAGGATGATGAAGTCGTCGAGATCCTTGTTGGGGAAACGCACCTCGCCCTGGACGCGGTCATGGACGATCGTCTCGCCTTCGGTGGGCGCCTTGATGCGGATGGCGCCCTTGACGCCCGCAGGCGCCTCCGAGTGGGCGCGGTCGCGCCACTGGCCGTTGTAGCGCGGCGGCAGGCCCTTGGCCCGTGCTGCCTCGCGCATCGCTTCGAGCTCGGCCGGCGTTTCGTAGCTGTAATAGGCCTTGCCCAAGCGAACGAGTTCTTCGGCGACCTCGCGGTGGCGCGGCGCGCGCTCGAATTGCGAGACTGCGGCGCCGTCCCAGGTCAAGCCGAGCCAGGTGAGGCCGTCGAGGATGGCGGCCGTCGCGGCGGCGGTCGAACGCTCGCGATCGGTGTCTTCGATGCGCAGCAGCATCGTGCCGCTGGTGTGCTTGGCATAGAGCCAGTTGAACAGCGCCGTGCGCGCGCCGCCGATGTGCAGATAGCCGGTGGGCGAGGGGGCAAAACGGGTGACGACCTTGTCGGACATGAAACTCTCGGAAACCATCTGAAGCGGGGTGCGGCTGCGCGGACTTTCGCGCGTCGCGCGTTCATGTAGCATAGGGCGTCAGGGGTGCAAGGGGCAGACCCGATGGCTGGACGAGGCCGGGGCTCGGAACAGGGCGAGGACGCTGGTGTTGGCGTCAGCGAACGGTCCCTGTTTGCGATTGCGCCGCCAGTCTCGCAGCCGCTATCGCCTCTGGTGCCGGGCTCCGATGGTCAATCGCCGCGGGCAGATATGCCGCCGATACCTCCGCCGCCTGCGTCAGGCCGGATTGTGCGTGTCCGGCGGCGACTCGCCCGGGTTTCCTGGCCTCGCCTGCGCCATAGTGCGGCGACGGCAGCCGAGCTCGAGCTTGACCGGGGCATCGCCTTCCTGCTGGTGCCGGTTTGTCTGGCCGCTGGAGCGATCGGCTATTATTCGCTCGCGGCGGAGCCTGATTTTGCAAAGCCTGTCGCGGTCGTCGTGCTGATGGCGGTCTGTGCGCTTGTTTCGCGCTCCTGGCCGAAAACCCATCTGGGCTTCATGGCGGCATTGTTGTGCGCGCTTGGCCTGCTTGTCGCCAAGGTCGAGACATGGCGGGCGAGCACCCAGATGCTGGGTTCGGAAATCTCGACGCAAGTGACCGGCCGCGTCGTTTCGCTCGACCGGATGGAGACCGGCCGCATCCGGCTGACCATCGACGTGACGTCGACCGCACGGCCGAAACTGCGCTATGCGCCGGAAAGGGTCAGGCTTTCGGCGCGGGATATCCCGGCGGAAATGACCGCCGGCTCCATGGTCACCGGCTACGCTAAACTGTTGCCGCCGACCGGCCCGGTGCGGCCGGACAGTTACGATTTCTCCTTCGACAGCTATTTCGCCGGTATTGGCGGCAGCGGCTTCTTTCTCGGCAATCCAAAGCTTGTCTCAGCCATGGACGACGAGGTGCCGCTCACGGCCCGCCTTTTCTCGGGGATAGAAAATGCTCGTCAAGCCATTGCCGACCACATCAGGGCCAGGGTTGGCGGTGCCGAGGGTGAGATCGCGGCGGCGCTGATCGTCGGCGTGCGGGCCGGCATTCCCGATGAAATCAACGAGGCGATGCGGCGCACCGGCATCTATCACATCATCTCCATTTCCGGACTGCATATGGCGCTGGTCGCCGGTACCATCATGGGGCTGCTGCGCGGTGCCTTCGCGCTGTTTCCGGACTTTTCCGCGCGTCGGCCGGTGAAGAAATACGCCGCCGCCGCCGCCCTGTTCTCGATCGCCGCCTATCTCGTCATTTCCGGTGTCGTCGTTGCCGCCGAGCGCAGCTTCATCATGCTGGCGGTGATGCTTATCGCCGTCCTATTCGATCGCGCGGCACTGACCATGCGCAACCTCGCCATCTCGGCGATCGCCGTCATTGTGGTGTCGCCGCATGAGGTTGTCGGCCCAAGCTTCCAGATGTCGTTCGCCGCGACCGCCGCGCTGGTCGGCGCCTATGCCGGCTGGGCGGATCACCACGCAGGAGAGGCAAGACCGCCACCGCCAAAGCGAACTCTGCCGGGTTCTCTCACGCGAAAATTCCTGCTGGCGACGGGCGGGCTGGCGATGACCTCCATCATCGCCGGCTGCGCCACGGCGCTGTTTGCCATCTGGCATTTCCAGCGTGTGTCGCCGCTCAGCCTGTTCGCCAATCTGGCCGTCATGCCGATCGTGTCACTGATTGTCATGCCTTTCGCTGTTCTCAGTTCTCTTGCGATGCCCTTTGGTGCCGACGGTCCCTTCCTTTACGTGATGGGCAAGGGCCTGACCGCAATGATCGCCATATCGGCGTGGATATCGGAACGCTCCCCGGTCGATGCGGTCGGGCTGATCTCGCAGCAATCCGTGCTGCTGGTGACCATCGCCCTGGTCATCGCGACGATGGCGACGACCTGGCTGCGGCTCGCGGCAGTGCCATTCGCGCTTGCCGGCCTGCTGACAATATCGGATACGCGCACCCCGGATGTGCTGATTTCCGAAGATGCGCGGTTGGTGGCGTTGCCGATCGGCGGTGGAGAACTCGCGGTCAGCCGGACTCGCCCGAGCGAGTTCACCGTCGACAATTGGAAACGCGCGCTGGTGTCCGAAACCATCGTCGTGCCGGAGATGTTCGACAGGGCGGACGGGCAATTCGACATTGCCGATGCCGTCAATCTGCCGCCGGGAGCACCGTTCTACTGCACGGATGGCGTCTGTCTTGCCCGGCACCCGTCGGGTGCGATCATTGCGCATGTCGAAGACCGCAAGAATACCTGGAAAGCCTGCGGTTTCGCCGACCTGATCGTCGTCAATGACGCGACGGGCTATGACGCCTGCCACAATCCGCTGGTTCTTGTTGTCACCAAACGGCAACTTGCCCGCAAAGGCAGTGCCGCCGTGTTCTTCGACCGCCAATCGGCAACCGGTCCGCCAACCGTCAGCTTCGCGGTGGACGGGCCGTATCGGCCTTGGCACGAGCAGCGAAAATTTTCGCGTGAGGCGAGGGGGCTGGCGCCCTATCAAAAACCCGAAAAGACGGCCGTTCCTGCTCAGTAGCGCCGGATCAGTCCGACAAGTTTGCCTTGCACCTTGACCCTGTCTGGCCCGAAAATGCGCGTCTCGTAGGCAGGATTGGCGGCTTCAAGGGCGATCGAGGCGCCCTTGCGGCGGAACCGTTTCAGGGTTGCTTCCTCCTCATCCACCAGCGCCACGATGATCTCGCCCGGGCTCGCCGTGTCGGCGTTGCGGATGATGACCGTGTCGCCGTCGAAGATGCCGGCGTCGATCATCGAGTCGCCCTTGACCTCCAGCGCATAGTGCTCGCCACCCATGATCATATCCGGCGGCACCGAGATCGAATGCGTCTGGTGCTGGATGGCATCGATCGGCACACCGGCAGCGATGCGGCCCATCACCGGGATCGACACGGCGGAAACCGCATCATCATCATTGCCGGCCGCAGGCAAGCGCGACTGCGCCGGCTTGATTTGGCGGCCAAGACCGCCCTGGCCGAGACTGCCCTGGATGACGCTTGGCGAGAATTTCTTTGCCGCGTTAAGGCCGGGCGCGATCGAATCCGGCAGCCGCAGCACTTCCAGCGCCCGCGCCCGGTTGGGCAGCCGGCGGATGAAGCCGCGTTCCTCCAGTGCCGTGATCAGGCGATGGATGCCCGACTTGGAGGCGAGATCGAGCGCTTCCTTCATCTCGTCGAAGGACGGCGGAATGCCGCTTTCCTTGAGCCGTTCATGAATGAACATCAGCAGTTCATGTTGCTTGCGTGTCAGCATGGCGGCCCCCAAGGCATTGAACGAAGGGTGAATCAGAATCGAAAAACAAACCCAGAACAAACACTATCTGTTCCAGTTGTGTTCCGCAACTGTTTAAAGTTTAATGAATTTGTTAACGCGTCTGAAGTTTTTTGGCCGGGGCAGAGGGTCGCGATCAATCATTTCCCTGCCGGTACGCGCATTGAAATCGTTTCGGTTAATGGCCTGTGGCCTAGCCCTGAATGCGGTTTGGCATCAGGCATTTGGGAGGCGTCCACGGGGCCGAATTGTACAATGTATCGATCCATTTCCGGCAGAACGAAACGAAACCAAAACGCCAACAATCGTGTGTTCAGGGCCGGCACGGCCGCGTGGATTTGGACGCCGCGGAAGCATCATCCGGAAACCGCTTTCAGGCTGCCGGCGCGCGCGGTGTAAGTGTTGGCGCCGTTGTCTTCGCTGTGTACATAGACATGTAGGGTGTAGCCGATATGCGCCGTCATCAGCGCCTTTGCCCGTTCGACATCGCGATCGAGCGCCGCTTCCATGATCGCGGTATGATGCTCGATGGCGATCGCCTCGCGCAGCGCGTCCATTGCCTCGCCATAGCCGTCCTTCAGGCCGGCCGCCGCCCGCAATGTCGGCGCCAGGCCGAGAAACCGATGATGCCGACGCAGCTGATCGGCGATCGTCGAGCGGAAGCGCAACAGCCAGTTGGACGTCGCCGCGCTCAGCAGCGCCGCGTGGAAGGCCTCGTGGCTCTCGTCCCATTTGTCGACGGCCGCATCGGAAGGGTCATCGACCGCGGTCTTGCAGCGGGAGAGCCGGTAATGAGCGGTGACGACCGCGTCCTCCCATTCCCTGCCGCCGTTCGTGATCGATTCCAGGAACAGCGGCATTTCGACAACCATCCTCGCGCGCGCCAGGTCCTCGAGCTCGGCGCGCGACACGGGTGCGACGGCAAAGCCGCGATTGCTGATGGCGGTGACCAAGCGTTCGGCTTCAAGTCGGGACAAGGCTTCACGCAGCGGCGTCCAGCCGACGCCGTATGTGCCGCGCAGCGCGCTCAGCTTGAGCGGCGCCCCCGGCATGAGGCGGGTGGTCAGGATATCGCGCCGCAGCAGCTGATAGGCTGCTTCGGTCTTGGTGGGATTGTTCTGATCCTGCATCGCGATCCGTCCATCGTCGGCTTGTGAAAATTATATATGAAGGGGAAGCATGGCAAGAATTATATATAATGTTTGACACGCGGCGAGGGACTGACCATGATCGCCGCAGTTGCCGTCCTTGTGAGCGGCGCTGATCAAATCTGGGAGGAAATGATGTTGAAGTCGAAATCCGCTTGGCTGTCGGGATTGGCCCTGGCAGGCGCATTGATGGTCAGCGCCGGCAGCGCCGCAGCCGATCAGATACGCATCGGCATCGCCAATTTCGGCGAGCATCCGCAGCTCAATGCCGCCATAGCGGGCTTCAAGAAGGCACTGACGGACAACGGCTTTGTCGAGGGCAAGGACGTCGTCTACACCGAAAGCCATACCAACTTCGATGCATCGCTGGTGCCGCAGATGATCGCCAAGCTGCAGGCGGAGCAGCCCAAGCTGATCTACACCATCACCACGCCGGTCTCGCAGATCGCCAAGAAGGCGCTCGCCGGTTCCGGGATTCCGATCGTCTTTGCCGCGGTCACCGATCCGGTGGCGGCCAAGCTGGTGCCGTCGTGGGACGCCGGAGACGAAGGCATGACCGGCGCCAGCGATCTGCAGGATGTCGCCGCGGTGATGGCCTTCACCAAGAAGCTGCTGCCGAACGCCAAGCGCTTCGGGGTTCCCTACAATCCGGGCGAGGCCAATGACGTTGCCCTGATCGAAAAGATCAAGGCGGCGGCACCCGCCGCCGGCTTTGAGGTCGTCGAAGTCGGCATCGACAACGTCAATGACATCCAGCAACGCATCGCTTCGCTCGCCGGCAAGGCAGACGTGATCTACGGTCCGGCCTCGAACCTCATCCAGCCGGCGATCGCCGCTGTCTCCGCGGCCGCACGCCAGGCGGGAATCCCGGTCGTCAACTCCGATGACAGCGCGGTCCGCAATGGTACCGTGCCGGCGAGCTTCGCGGTCAATTACACGCAGGTCGGCATCAACGCCGGCAACATCGCGGCCGAGATCCTCAAGGGCAAGGATCCCAAGACGATCGCGCCGTCGCGCCCGGCCTACAAGGACCATATGGCAACGATTTCCCGCAAGGCGATGGCTGCGTTCGGCATCGAGATACCGGCTTCGATGGCCGAGTGCGGCTGCATCGTCGACTGATATCGGGCTGGACGGGGCGACGGCGGCGGCGCCGTCGCCCTTCAGGCCAAGGAGGAACGATGCTCGATATCCGATCCGCGCGCAAAGTATTCTACAAGGGGCAGGCCGACGAGAAGGTCGCGCTGGACGGCCTCAGCCTGTCATTGGCCACCGGCGATTTCGGCATCGTCATCGGCTCCAACGGGGCCGGCAAGAGCAGCATGCTCAACGCCATTTCCGGAGCTCTTGTCCTGGATTCCGGCAAGATCCTGATCAACGGTGCGGACGTGACGGCCATGCCGGTGCACAAGCGCGCCACGCGATTGGCGCGCGTCTTCCAGGATCCGATGCGCGGCACCGCCGCCAGCATGACCGTGGCGGAGAACATGCTGCTGGCCGATCTGCGCAGCCAAAAACGCACGCTGCGACAGGGGCTGAACGCCGCACGGCTCGCGTCCTACAAGGAGCGCCTGTCGATATTGGGTCTCGGCCTTGAAAATCGTCTCGACACCCGCGTCGACCTGCTCTCGGGCGGGCAGCGTCAGTCGCTGTCGCTGATCATGGCAGTCGGCGGATCGCCGGACCTGCTGCTGCTCGACGAGCATACCGCGGCACTCGACCCGCGCACGGCCGAGATCGTCATGCAGGCGACGGTGCGCGCCGTCAACGCGCTGAAACTGACCACGCTGATGGTGACCCACAACATGCAGCACGCCGTCGACTATGGCAGCCGGGTGATCATGCTCGATGCGGGCCGGGTCTTGTTGGAGGTCACTGGCGAGGAGAAGGCCAGGGTCACGGTTATCGATCTGATCGGCCATTTTTCCATCAAGACCGACCGCATGTTGCTGGCGAGCTGAACCATCATGGGCTTTATTCAGGATGTTCTCAGCAGCTTTGTCGCGATCATGCCGGTGACCCTGGCGCAAAGCCTGATCCTGGCCTTTGTCGTGCTCGGCATCATGATCCCGTTCCGCATGCTGAATTTTCCCGATCTCACCAGCGAAGGCGCCTTTCCGCTGGGCGGCTGCGTCTGCGGCGTGCTTCTTGCCGCCGGTGTATCGCCGCTGACCTGCATCGTCGTCGCATTCGCGGCGGGCTTCGCGGCGGGCTGCTGCACCGCCTTCATCCATCTGCGCTTCCGCATCCACACGCTGCTGGCGGGCATCCTGATGATGACGATGCTTTACAGCATCAACCTGCGCATCATGGGCAAGTCCAACCTCTCGGTTTTCGGCTCGCCCACCGTGTTCGACTGGGTGCCGTTCGCACGGCCGGGTTTTCCGGCCAGCAAGATCGTCGTCGCCGGCGTTCTCGCGCTCGTCGTCTTCGCGGCGCTCTATATGTTCTTCAGGACCGAGAAGGGGACTGCCGTGCGCGCCGTCGGCGCCAATCCCGACATGGCCGAGGCGCAAGGCATCAATGTCTGGGCGGCGACCATCGGCGGTGTCGGGCTGGCGAGCGCGTTTTCGGCGTCGAGCGGCGCACTGATGGTGCAGTCGCAGGGATTTGCCGACGTCAATATGGGGCTGGGCATCCTCATCAACGGCCTTGCCGCGCTGATGATCGGCGAGGCGGTCGTCGGCAAGCAGACGGTCTGGCGCCAACTGCTGGCACCCTTTGCCGGCGCGATCATCTACTACCAGCTGGTGTCGTTCTGCCTCGCCGCCGGCATGCCGCCTCCCGACCTGAAGCTTGCCACAGGCTTGTTCGTGCTCGCCATGCTTGCCCTGCCGAGCCTCAAGCGCAGCCGGGGACCCGCACCGGCCCGCGAAGCCATCCGTGAATAATCAGGACCTAAACAACCAGGGAATGTCACAAATCATGCGTGCACCGCTCGATCTCGCAGCAGTCGAAGCCATGGATGCGGCCGATCCCCTGCGTGCCATGCGCGACCGCTTCATTCTGCCGGAAGGCGTGATCTACCTCGACGGCAACTCGCTGGGTGCGGCGGCACCCGCCGTCTTCAACGAACTGCAGAAGGCGGCGACGCAGGAATGGGCGCAAGACCTCATCCGCGCTTGGAACACCGCCGGCTGGTTCGACATGCCGGTCGCGCTCGGCGACCAGCTCGGACGGCTGATCGGCGCCGCTTCGGGCCAGACGGTGGTCTGCGACACGACCTCGATCAACATCTACAAGGTGCTGCATGCGGCACTCGGTATGCGACCGAACCGCTCGGTCATCGTCGCCGAGGGCGACAGTTTTCCAACCGACCTCTACATGGCCGAAGGCGTGGCCTCGACGCGGCCGGGCACGCTGCTGCGGCTGGAAGGTGTCGATGCGCCCACCATCGAGGAACTGATCGACGAGCGCGTCGCCGTCATCCTGGTCAACCACGTCAATTACAAAACCGGACAATTGCGCGACATGGCCGCGTTGACGTGCAAGGCCCATCAGGTCGGCGCGCTGATCGTCTGGGATCTCTGCCACACAGCCGGTGCACTGCCTGTCGAGCTCGATGCCGCGAACGCCGATTTCGCCATCGGCTGCACCTACAAATATCTCAATGGCGGTCCGGGCGCGCCCGCCTTCATCTATGCCGCGAAACGCCATCACGAAGATGTCCACCAGCCGCTCAGCGGCTGGTGGGGCCATGCGCGGCCCTTCGCTTTTGAACAAAGCTACACGGCCGGCAGCGGTATCCGCCGGTTCCTGTGCGGCACGCAGCCGGTGCTGTCGATGCGGGCGCTGAAAGGGGCACTCGATATCTGGGACGACGTCGACATGGCGGCGGTACGCAAGAAGAGCATCGCGCTCACCGACCTGTTCATCCAGCTCGTGGAAGCCAGATGCGGCGCCTACGGCCTCGAACTCGAAGGCCCGCGCAACGGCAATGCGCGCGGCAGCCAGGTGTCGTTCGTCCATCCGCATGGCTACCAGGTGATGCGGGCCTTGATCGAGCGCGGCGTGATCGGCGATTTCCGTGCGCCGTCGACCATCCGCTTCGGCTTCACGCCGCTCTATGTCGGTTACAAGGACGTCTGGCAGGCGGTCGAGGTGCTGGAGGACATCCTGCGCACCGGCGCCTGGCAGGAGGCGCGTTTCGCGGTCAAGACGGCGGTGACCTGAAAAGTCAGCGCAATTCCAGGAAAAGTGTTGGCGGTTTTCCCACGGGAATTGCGCCAAGGCAAAAAGTCAAAGCCGGGTGCGAACCGTCCACAGTTCGGGAAACAGGACAACCTCAAGCATCTTCTTCAGGTAGGAAGCGCCTGAGGTGCCGCCGGTGCCGCGTTTCAGGCCGATGATGCGCTCGACCGTGGTGACATGGTTGAAGCGCCAGCGGCGGAAATAGTCCTCGAAATCGACCAGTTTCTCGGCAAACTCATAGAACATCCAGTAGCGCTGCGGGTCGCGGTAGACGGTCTGCCAGGCGACCAGGACTTCTTCGTTTTCGCTGCGCGTCTCGCGCCAGTCCGTGCGCCTGGCGTCGGCGCCGATGTCGAACCCATTGCGCGCCAGAAGCAGCAACGCTTCATCATAGAGCGACGGCTCGGCCAGGATTGCCTCCAGCTTGCCGGTGAGGTCCGGCCGGTGCTTGTGGGGTCCGAGCATTGCGAGGTTGCGGTTGCCCGCCATGAACTCGATGGCGCGGTACTGCCAGGACTGAAAGCCGGAGGACTGGCCGAGCGCGTCGCGGAACTCGGTGTATTCGCTGGGCGTCATCGTGCGCAGCACGTCCCAGGCATTGTTCAACTGCTCGAAAATCCGGGCGACACGCGACAGCATCTTGAAGCTCGGCTCGAGCCGGTCGGCGCGAATGGAGCGGATGGCGGCGCCGATCTCATGCAGAGCGAGCTTCATCCAGAGTTCCGAGGTCTGGTGCTGGATGATGAACAGCATCTCGTCATGCGCTGACGACAGCGGCGTCTGTGCGTCGAGCACTTTTTCCAGGTGCAGATAGTCGCTGTAGGACATGCGCTCCTTGAACGACATCTGTGCGCCCTCGGACGCCGGATCGTAGGGCTCGCTCAATTGATTTTCTCCGTGCGCAGCCGGAAGCGCTGGATCTTGCCGGTCTGGGTCTTGGGCAGGGCGGCGATGAATTTGACCGAGCGCGGATATTTGTAGGGCGCGATCGTGGCCTTGACGTGGTCCTGCAGGCGCTTGACGGTCAATGCATCGGGCGCCACGCCTTGCACCAGCACGACATGCGCCTCGACGATCTGGCCGCGTTCGCCATCCTCCGCGCCGATGACCGCGCATTCGGCGACATCGGGATGCGACAGCAGTGCCGCCTCGACCTCGGGCCCGGCAATGTTGTAGCCGGCGCTGACGATCATGTCGTCGGAACGCGCGGCGAAATGAAAGAAACCGTCCTCGTCCTGGGTAAAAGTGTCGCCGGTGAGGTTCCAGCCGTCGCGCACATATTCCTTCTGCCTGTCGTCGGCCATGTAGCGGCAGCCGGTCGGGCCGCGCACCGCCAGCCGACCGGTCTCGCCGCGCGGCACCTCGCGCATCGTGTCGTCGACGATGCGCGCCTCATAGCCGCCCACCGGCTTGCCGGTCGATGCAGGCTTCATGTCGCCAAAACGGTTGGAGATGAAGATGTGCAGCATTTCGGTGGCGCCGATGCCGTCGAGGATCGGCTTGCCGGTCTTCTCGGTCCATTCTTCGAAGACCGGAGCCGGCAAGGTCTCGCCGGCCGATACGGCGACGCGCAGCGACGACAAATCAGCACCTTCATCCATGGCTTTCAGCATGGCGCGATAGGCGGTCGGCGCGGTGAAGGAAATGGTCGCTTTGTAGGTCTCGATGATGTGGACCATGTTGGGCGGCGTCGCCTGTTCCAGCAACGTCGCCGCGGCACCGAAGCGCAAGGGGAAGATGGCGAGCCCGCCAAGGCCGAAGGTGAAGGCGAGCGGCGGCGAGCCGACGAAGATGTCGTCCGGCGTGACCTGGAGAATCTCGCGGGCATAGGCATCGGCGATGATCAGAAGGTCGCGGTGGAAATGCATCGTCGCCTTCGGCACGCCCGTCGTGCCCGAGGTGAAGCCGAGCAGCGCGACATCGTCGCGGCCGGTGTTGACGGCGGTGAAGGTGACCGGCTTGTCGAGGGCGGCGCGGTCGAGCTCGGCATCATGGTTGGCGGTACCGTCGAAGCCGATCACCTGCTTCAGGAAGGCGCTGTCCTTAGCGCAGGCGGTCATCTCGTCCATCAACCTGGTGTCGCAGAGCGCGGTCGTGATCTCCGCCTTGTCGACGATCTTGGTCAGCTCGCCGGCGCGCAGCATCGGCATGGTGTTGACGACCACGGCGCCGACCTTGGTCGCGGCCAGCCAGCAGGCGACCATTGCGGGATTGTTGGCGGAGCGGATCAGGACCCGGTTGCCCGGCTTGATGCCGTAATTCTCGACCAGCGCGTGGGCCACCCTGTTGGTCCAGTCCGACAGTTCCTTGTAGGTGCGGCGGCGGCCATTGCCGATCAGGGCGGTGTGGTCGCCGAGGCCCTTCTCGACCAACCTGTCGGTCAATTCGACGCCGGCGTTGAGATGTTCGGGGTACTCGAAGCCGTCGAGCAGGAAATCCGGCCATTGATCCGGCGGCGGCAGATGATCGCGCGTGAACGTGTCGATATGCGCTGAAGGCCCAAGCATGTCGCGGCTGCCCCTATCTGCTTCATGACCGTGGCTGGCCATGAAGCAGGATCGCACCAGTCGAAATTTGTTTCAAGCCTAAAATGTTTTACGCGTCGAGCATTGCCGTGTTGTCTTGGCCCAGGAAACTCAACCCCAAGAAACGCCGGGAAATTGCCGAAAGCGTCTTGTCGGATCGCAAGGGCGGCGCATAAATCAGCGGGCTTTGCGATTTCAGCGAACCGACGGTCTCTCGCGTGTCATCGCCGAACAAAATCTGGAGCACCGCCATGCCCACCGGCCATGATCTTATGGGGCTGATGAAATTCCTCGGTCGCGACCAATGGCGCGACTGCTTCGAAGAGGTGTTCGACGATCATTTCGGTCCAGTCCTGGATGACGACGGTATGGAGTTCGAGGACCTTGCCGAAACCCTCGGCGGCGACTGGGCCATGACGCTGTGGGGCTGCGCCTTCGAGGATTTTCTGACCCAGGACTTCGACGTCGAGGGCGGTAACATGGTCGACGAGTATCTCAAGCGCCGTGGCTGGAAGGAGGGCGCTCAGGCAAAGGGCTATATGAAGGCATTGCGAACATCGATCATGAGCCTTTACGAGGTCAGTGATATCGTGCCGGGGAAGTCACTTATGGCGCGCGACCTTATTCGCGGCGGCGATCCGGTCGCCGTCAGCGAGGGTACGGCCACCAAGACCTTGAAACAGTGGGACAGGGTCGCCGCCCGCATCGTGTCGGTTATGGGCAAGAACAGCTTCGCGGGTGGCCTTCTGCCGTTCACGCCGCAGGCCACGGAAGTGCTGTTCGATGGCCTGCGAGGCATGTTCGGAAAAAAGGGTGCGAAGAAACTCCCCGCGATCAAGGACGAAGACCTGCAGGCGGTCGCCTCCATGTTCACCCTGTCATGGCTGTTCGATACGCTCGGTCGAGCCTTGGAAATGCCTTTGCTCCAAAACTCCGATGGCGATGACATCGTGTTCCACGACGTCCAGTTTCCACTGTCATCCGGCACAACCCAGAAGGATATCGCCGCGCGGTTGACTGCTGTTCCGGGAATGTCACAGGCAAACCCGAGGTTCTGGAACTGGCTCGAGGACGAGCCGAAAGGCGGAAGGAGTACGAGGCACAGCGACGTGCTTTCCCTCGATACCACTATGGACAACGGTTTGCGGGCGTTGGGCAATGTCGAACTAAAGGGACGTTGTCTGCACCTTTCGGCCAATTCCGCCATGCGCGCGGACACAGGAACCGCTCTGATCCAGCAGGCCCTCGGCGATCTGGTCGGCATGCCTGAGACCAAAGTCCAGACCGTCGAGCAGTTGATGGCCGAGCGGCCAACCGGCAAGAGTGGACGGACTTCTTCGGATATCCCTTCTGAAATCGCCGAGCAGGTCGTCCACGAGTTCATGGACCGAAAGTATCGTGAAACTCTCGATCAGCCGGTCGGCATGCTCGGCAACAAGACGCCACGCCAGGCCGCCAAAACGCCAGCCGGTCGTCAGAAGGTCGCCGAGTGGCTCAAATATCTCGAAAACCAGTCCGCAAAACGGCCGAGTCCAGCAGACCCTATGGCAACCTACAGTTTCGAATGGATGTGGCGAGAACTCGGCGTCCACGATCTGCGTCAGTAACCCACCGCATTTCCGTATCCCGGTGACGCGCTGAGCCGGGATGCCGGCCGTTGCCAATCGCAAACGATGCCGATCCTTGAGAGATGGTGCCAAAATGTTCGAACGTCAGATTGCCGATTGGGACAACGCCTACGCCAACGGTGCGAATATCGCCGGCAGCGACCGCTGGCCGGCCGCCTGGGCGGAACCGGCGCAAGCGTTTCGCGACGCGCTTTCGGCGGCGGGACGGGCACGGCTGGACATCGCCTATGGCGAGCGACCGCGCAATCGCCTCGATCTTTTCCTTCCCGAGGCCGCGCCCAAGGGGCTCGTCGTGTTCATCCATGGCGGTTACTGGCTGGAGTCCGACAAGAGCGACTGGTCGCATCTGGCCAAGGGTGCTGTCGGCAGCGGCTTTGCCGCGGCGATGCCGTCCTACACGCAGTGCCCGGACATACGCATCACCGGCATCGTCCGTGAAATCGGCGCGGCGATCGAGAAAGTGGCGGCGATGGTCGAGGGACCGCTGATTTTGACCGGACATTCGGCCGGTGGCCATCTCGCCAGCCGCATGGTGACCACATCAACGCCGCTAGCGACGGATGTGGCAAAGCGAATACGTCATGTCGTTTCGATCTCGGGCCTGCACGACCTGCGCCCGCTGATGCGCACCGGTATGAACGCCGCTTTGGCAATCGACGAGGCCGAAGCCCAGGCCGAGAGCCCCGCGCTGCTGCGGCCCCTGGATGGTGCCCGCATCACCTGCTGGGCCGGCGGCGGCGAGCGCTCGGAGTTCCTGCGGCAGAATGCGCTGCTGGCCAACATCTGGACCGGACTTGGCGTCGCCACCAGCTGCGTGGTCGAGCCCGACCGACATCATTACGACATTGTCGATGGCCTTGCCGATCCAGCGCATGCGCTGACGCGAACCTTGATCTCGGAATAGGTGAGATCGTTTTTGTCCTGTTATCAGTCAGTTATGGGGTAATTCTTCAGCGTAGCATTAGAACGCTGCAAGAATCTCCGGGGGCGGATGCGGGGGCAAATGGCGCCCGTACGATCAGCCCATTGGCGTCGGCCAGCATCCTCAGCATGGACGAGTCCTGGATGCTGAACGGCGTCGCCACCAATTCGCCATCGTCTTCCCTGACCACCGCGCGCACATAGTCCTGGCGCAGATCATTGGCCAGCATTGCGGCGCCCAGCCGCGCCGGACGGATGTCCTGACGATGATTGCGGCCGCCGAGCCTCGCCAGAAGCGGCTTCAGGAACAATTGCGAGCAGACCAAGCTGGCCACCGGGTTGCCGGGCAGGCCGATACATCTGATAGCGCCGAGGCGTCCGAACATCAGCGGCTTGCCGGGGCGCATGGCGATCTTCCAGAAGCCGAGCGTCATGCCTTCGCCGGTCAGCACGTCATGGATCAGGTCATGGTCACCGACCGAGGCGCCACCAAGCGTGACGATGACATCCGCACCGGCCGCGACCGCCTTTTTGACCAGCGCTGCGATGGCTTCCTTGCGGTCGGCGGCAATGCCAAGATCGAGCGCGCGGGCGCCGACCGATTGCGCGGTAGCGGCAACGCCATAGGCGTTGGACGAGATGATCTGGTCCGGTCCGAGTTCGCTGCCGGGCGACAGCAGCTCGTCGCCCGTAGCGATGATGGCGACCAGCGGCCGTTTGACCACGTTCACTCTGGGATGGTTGGCCGATGCCGTCAGCGAGAGCGCCGCCGCATCGAGTAGCCGGCCTCTTTCAAGCAGGACATCGCCTTTCGAAAAATCGAGGCCAATGCGGCGGATGTTGCGCCACTCCGCCGTCGGTTCGATCACTTCGATGCGTCCGCCGCCGAGGTCGCGGACGTTTTCCTGGATGACGATGGTGTCGGCGCCTTCGGGCAGCGGCGCGCCGGTGAAGATGCGCACCGCCTGGCGCTCGCCGACGGAGCCGTCAAAGCCACGTCCGGCCGGCGCCATGCCGATCACCGAGAGTTTCGACGGCACGGACGCCACATCGGCCGTGCGAACCGCGTAACCATCCATGGCCGAAGCATTGAACGGCGGTTGAGTGCGAAGTGCGACGAGCGGTTCCGCCAGCACCCGATCGACTGCCTCGAACAGAGGCACGCTTTCGCCGGCCAAGGGGGCTGCGCCATCCAGCAGGCGCTCAAGCGCCTCGGCCACCGGAACCAGCGCCATTAGGCGCCAGCCTTGTAGTCGCCGGATTTGCCGCCGGTCTTTTCCACCAGGCGGACACCGGAGATGATCATGGCGCGGTCCACGGCCTTGGCCATGTCGTAAATGGTCAGGCAGGCAACGGAGGCAGCGGTCAGCGCTTCCATCTCGACGCCGGTCTTGCCGGTGACGCGCGCCAGCGCGGTGACTTTCAGGCCCGGCAGCGCATGGTCGGGCTCGATGTCGACGGAAACCTTGGTCAAGAGCAGGGGATGGCAGAGCGGGATCAGCTCATGCGTCTTCTTCGCCGCCATGATGCCGGCGATGCGGGCGGTGCCGAGCACATCGCCCTTCTTGGCGTTGCCGGCGAGGATGGTCTTCAGCGTCTCGGGCTGCATCGAGACGAACCCTTCGGCGATCGCCGTGCGTGTCGTCTCTTGCTTGTCGCCGACATCGACCATGTTGGCCTCGCCCTGCGCGCCGAGATGGGTGAGGGCGGCCTTCATCGTCAGACGGCCTCGGCCAACGCCTTGCCGGTCAGCAGGATGCGGGTCGCCGCGGTGACATCCTGTTGCCGCATCAGGCTCTCGCCGACAAGGAAGGTGCCGATGTCCTTCTTTTGCAGCCTGAGGCAATCGTCATGTGTGAAGATGCCGCTCTCGCTGACCAGCAAGCGGTCGGCCGGCACCATCGTTGCCAGTCGCTCGGAGGTTTCCAGACGGGTCTCGAACGTTCTCAGATTGCGGTTGTTGATGCCGATCAGCCGCGACGACAGTTTTAGCGCTCGTTGCGTCTCGGCCTCATCATGCACCTCGATCAGCGCATCCATGCCGAGTTCGAATGCGGTCGCTTCCAATTCGCTCGCCAAGGCATCGTCGACGCTGGCCATGATGATCAGGATGGCATCCGCGCCCCAGGCGCGCGCCTCGTAGACCTGGTAGGGGTCGAACAGGAAATCCTTGCGCAGCGCGGGCAGGGCGACGGCTGCGCGTGCCCTGGTGAGGAATTCCGGCGCGCCCTGGAAGGACGGTGCATCGGTCAATACCGAAAGACAGGCGGCGCCGCCCTTCTCATAGGCCTGCGCCAGTGCCGGCGGATCGAAATCGGCACGGATCAGCCCCTTGGAAGGACTTGCCTTCTTGATTTCGGCGATGAGGGCGAAGCGACCCGATCTGCGCTTCGCCTCGAGGGCTGCAAGAAAGCCGCGCGGTGCGTCGGCGTCCTTCGCCCGCGCCTTGATCTCGGCCAGCGGCACGCGTGCCTTGGCGGCGGCGATCTCGTCGCGCTTGTAGGCCTCGATCTTGCGCAAAATATCAGACACGGTTCACCCGTTCGAAATTTCGACCAGCCGGTCGAGCACCTGCAGCGCCCGGCCGCTGTCTATGGCTTGCGCTGCGAGCGCGATGCCATCGCCGAGCGTCGTCGCCTTGCCCGCGATCACCAGCCCGGCGCCGGCATTCATTAGCACGGTGTCGCGATAGGCGCCGGCAGCGCCACCCAGCATGTCGCGCAGGGCCTTGGCATTGTAGGCGGCGTCGCCACCGCGCAGCTCGTCCTTGGTGTGGCGCTTCAGTCCGACCTCTTCCGGGGTCAGTGTGAAGCTGCGGATCTCGCCGCCGATCAGTTCCGCCACCTGCGTCTCGCCGGTGGTGGTGATTTCGTCATAGCCGTCGCCATGAACGACCCAGGCATGCTCGGTGCCCAGCGCCTTCAATGTCTCGGCCACCGGCATGATCCATTCCGGCAGAAACACACCGACCATCTGCCTGACGACGCCAGCCGGATTGGAGAGAGGCCCGAGCAGATTGAAGATGGTGCGGGTTCCGAGCTCAACGCGGGTCGGGCCGACATGTTTCATGGCCGGATGGTGCGCCGGCGCGAACATGAAGCCGACGCCGGCTTCATGGATGCAACGGCCGATCGTCTCCGGCGGAATGTCTATCTTGACCCCAAGCGCGATCAGGACATCGGCCGCGCCGGTCAATGAGGACAGGCCGCGATTGCCGTGCTTGGCGACCGGCACGCCGGCGGCGGCGATGACGAAGGCCGAGCCCGTCGAAATGTTGACGCTGTGGGAATTGTCGCCACCCGTGCCGACGATATCGATGGCACCCGCGGGCGCCTCGACGCGCAGCATCTTGGCCCGCATCGTGGCGACAGCCCCCGAAATCTCGCTCACTGTCTCTCCGCGAACGCGCAACGCCATCAGGAAGCCGCCGATCTGGCCGGGGGTCGCGTCGCCCGACATGATGATGTCGAAGGCCTCGCGCGCTTCCTCGAAGGAAAGCGCGGTGCCGGCCGCCACCTTGGCGATATGGGTTTTCAGCGCGCTCATCTTGTCGAGGCTTGGGCAACGGCGGCCTGGTCGATGCGGACATCATACTGCGTCTGCAACTGCGCCACCAATTGGTCGAGCAGGTCGTCCGACATGCCGGAAGTGAAGGATTTCTGTGCGTCGTCCGGCACCGAGCTGGCATCGGCTCCGGCGGGCTCGAACACTTCTGCGACCTTGAAGAGGATCTGCCCGTCACCGGTGGGCGAGGGGATCAAGCCGGTCCCGCCTTCGCCGACGCCGAACATCACGGCAGCGCCGTCCTTGCCGAAATCGGCATCGTCGGCTTCGCGCTTCAGGCCGCGCTTGGTCTGCTTCTCCAGCTTGAGATCGCCGGCAATAACGTCGAGCGTGGCGCCAGCCTTGAGCCGCTTGTCGAGCTCGCTCGCCTTGGCGGCAAGCCGCTTGGTGGTCTCAGCCGCCGTCCAGTCGGCGACGACTTTCTGGCGGACCTCGTCCAGCGTCCGGTCGCGAGCCGGCGTGATCGAAGCGACCTCATAGAAGATGAAGCCGTTGTCGGCCGTGGTCAGCGCTTCGTTTTCGGTTTTGGGTTCGGCATCAAAGACCGCCTTGATCAGCGCCGGCGATTCCGGCAGGTCCTTGACGATGGAGCCGTCCGGCCTGAGGCCGCTGCGATCGATGGCGTCTATTGTGACGTCCTTCAGCTTCAGCTTGGCGGCCGCGTCGGCCAGCGAACTGCCGGAGGCGCGAGTGTCTTCGTAATTGTCGTGCACATCCAAAAGGATACGGCTTGCCTCGCCCAACGCCAGGTCCTTGCGGATCTGGTCGGACACTTCGGCGAGCGGCTTCACCACCTCGGGCTTGATCTCGGTAACGCGCAGCAGCACCGGACCGAAGGCCCCCTGAACGACCTGGCTGACTTCATTGGCGTTGAGCGCAAAGGCGGCATCGGCAACCGCCTTGTCGGCGATCTTGTCCTTGGCCAACGTGCCAAGCAGCGTGTCGGCCGGGGTCTTGCCTTCGGCTGTCACCAGCTTTTCGAACGTGGCGCCGGCCTTGAGCGAATCGAGCGCGGCCTTGGCTGCATCGGGCGTCTTGAACACAAGCTGCTCGATCGTCCGCATTTCGGGCGTGGTGTAGCGCGCCTTGTTCTTATTGTAATCGTCGTTGACCTGCTGATCGGTGACGGCAGTCGGATCCATGATGTCCGCCGGCTCGAGGCGGACATAGGAGAATTTGCGGTACTCGGGTGCGGCGTAGGTCTTCTTGTTGGCCTCGAAATAGGCCTGAAGCACGCTGTCGCTCGGTGCCTCGATCGGCTCGACGAGCTTCTTCGGCAATACCAGGTAGTCAACGGTGCGGTCCTCGCCGCGATAGAGCGCGACCGCCTTGAAGAAAGCGTCCGGCGCCTTGAGGCCGTCCGAGACCGCCTCGACGATCTGCTGGCGCACCGCCACCTGGGCGCGGTTCTTCAGATAATCCTCGGGCCGCATGCCGACCTGGCGCAGCATGTACTCGAATGTTCTCCTGTCGAACTCGCCGCCCGGGCCCTTGAACGCCGGGTCCTCGCGCGTCAGTTCGGCCAACCGGTCCTTGGACAGGCCGAGGCCAAGCTTGCGGGCCTGTTCGTCGAGAACGGCGCCGGAGACAAGCTGAGCCAGGACCTGGTTGTCGATGCCGAGCGCCTTTGCCTGTTCGTGGGTGAGGCGCTGACCGAACTGCTGCGACATGACGGCGAGCTGGCGATCATAGGCGAGGCGGTATTCGTTGATCGATACCTTGGTGCCACCCGCTATTATCACCGAATCGTGGCCGGCAAAGCCGCCCATCAGCCGCCCGGAGATGCCCCAGGCGGCGAAACTGACCACCAGCAGCGAAAGCAATGTCTTCGCGACCCATGTACCCGCCGCGCTTCTCAATATACCAAGCATCGTTACTTCCGATTTATGCGCATTTTCGCATGCGCCGAGTCTGAAACAAGCGCAATAGCGCCCTTCCGGCCCACTGTCGATTGCTTTGTGGCCTGATTTTGGTAGTGAGGGCCAGAGCCTGATATTGCCCGGAGAAGCAGACCATGACGCCAGGAATTCGCCCGCTTGTCGCCGGCAACTGGAAAATGAACGGCACCAGCGCTTCGCTGAACGAACTCAGGATGATCGGCAACGGGTTCATGAGCGGGCTCGACGCGGAGACCGAGGCCCTGGTCTGCGTTCCCGCGACGCTGCTCTCTCATGCAGCCGAGATTCTGTCGCGCACGCCGGTCCATGCCGGCGGCGAGGATTGCCACACCAAGGAAAGCGGCGCCTACACCGGCTGCATCTCGGCGGAGATGCTGAAGGATGCCGGCGCGAGCCATGTCATTGTCGGCCATTCCGAATGCCGCGAACAACGCGGCGAGGACGATGCGACGGTCCAGGCCAAGGCGGCCGCCGCATGGCGTGCCGGGCTCGTGGCCATTATTTGCATCGGCGAGACACAGCAACAGCGTGAAGCGGGCGCCACGCTCGACGTGCTGTCGCGCCAGGTCGCCGGCTCGGTGCCGCCGAGTGCCACGCCATCCAACACCGTCATTGCCTATGAGCCGGTATGGGCAATCGGCACCGGCCTGACGCCGACCGCGGCCGATGTGGCCGAAGCGCATGCGCACATCCGCGAAAAGCTCTCGGAGAAACTTGGTGCCGCTGCCGCCAAGATGCGCATCCTCTACGGCGGCTCGGTCAAGCCGTCCAACGCGGTGGAACTGCTGGGCGTCAGGAATGTCGATGGCGCGCTGGTCGGCGGCGCCAGCCTGAAAGCAGCCGATTTCCTCGGTATCGCCGAGGCCTATCGCAGCATTTCAGGCTAAGTTTCACGACGCAGGACGGGGCTCATCCCGTCCAAATTCGTTGCAAAGGGCGCGTTGCTTCCCATATTCCGGCCACGGGCTTGGAAATGCCGTGAAAGCATTGTATTGAGCCGCCTCCAATTCACCGGTCGTGTCCGCGGCCGGGCAAGGCCTTGCCAGGATAAACTATGCAAACCGTACTGATCGTCATCCATCTCATGGTCGTGCTCGCCCTCGTCGGCGTGGTGCTGCTGCAACGCTCCGAAGGCGGCGGCCTTGGCATTGGTGGCGGATCGGGCTTCATGACGGCGCGCGGCGCCGCCAACGCGTTGACCCGGGCAACGGCGATCCTGGCGGCGGCTTTCTTCGTCACGTCGCTGACCTTGTCGATCATTGCCCGCTACGGCGAAAAGCCGATCGACATTCTCGATCGCGTCCCCGCGACCTCGGGCGCCGCCGGCAAGGGCGTGCTCAACCAGTTGCCTGGCACGACGACTCCGGCACCGGCGGGCAGCACCAACCCGACGCCGCCGTCGGGCAATGGCGCGGCGACGACGCCTGCGCCGGCTGCTCCGGCCACCGCGCCCGCCTCTGGCGCGACGCCGCCGGCAAACAACGGCACCACCAACACGGCGCCCGCGGCACCGCAGGTCCCGAACCAGTAACCCCATCTGGTCCAAACCGCGACCTGTGATCGTTTGAACACAGTCGCGGCAAATGCTGCGCGATCACGAAGATTCAACGGGCAGCAGCGTGGTCTCGCGCTTGAGGCGTCCGCGCTTATTCGACTATAGATTGCGCGCGGCATTTTCGGTGTCCTTGGGGGACGCCAGGCGACGCCGTGGGCAACAAGCATTGAACGATCGGATCTTCGCCATGCAGCTTCGCAGCTTCATTTTCCTGGGACTTTGCGCCGTACTCGGCCTGAGTTCCCCGGCTTTCGCCGGCGTGCCGGCCAATTTGGCCGCCAATCAGTCGGTCGACAAAACCGACGCCATCAACGTCGCAGTCAAGAGCGATGCGGCGCAGTTGAAGGCTCTCAAGAAGAAGAAAAGCCCGACACCGGACGATCTCGCCCAGATCAAGAAAATCGAGGCCAAGATCGTCGCCGACAAGGAAGACGCCAAGGCCAAGGCCCTCGAAGCCAGGAAGCTGGCGATGCGCGAGGCGGCCAAGGCCAAGGCCGACGCCGAACGGCAGGTCTTCCTGGCCAAGAAGGGGAAGAGCGCTTCTACAACGGCCGAAGTTGCTGACGCCAAGCCGGCCAAGAAGACCACAAAGGTCATCGAGCCGATCGAACCGATCACACCAATCCAATCAGCCGAGCCGCTTCCGGCAGAAGCGATGAATGTCGCGCTGACGGGCAACAATGGTGAGTTGCGCAGCGAGGTCATCGGCCAGAAGCAGCCAGCCGGCGGCCTGTTCGCCGGCCTGTTCGGCGGCACCTCGTCCGGCTCGTCGATCAGCTATCTGCCCGAGACGCGGGCTCTCGACCAGGCTCTCGCCAAGAAGGACGGCAAGAAGCCGTTCAAGGTGAAGCCGGAATTCGTGCCGCAGGATGTGGAATTTACCGGCTATGAGCCGGGCACCATTGTCATCGACACCAGCGCGCGCCGGCTCTATCTCGTCGAATCGTTTTCGACCGCGCGTCGCTACGCAATCGCGGTCGGCCGTGAAGGCCTGCAGTTCAAAGGCACGGTCGCGGTCGGCGACAAGCAGGAATGGCCGCGCTGGATCCCGACGCTCGACATGCAGAAGCGCGAGCCCAAGCATTACGGCCAGTACAAGGACGGCATGCCCGGCGGCGGCCAGAACCCCCTCGGCGCCCGCGCCATCTACCTCTATGACGGCAAGAAGGACACGCATCTGCGCATCCACGGCACCATCGCGCCGCAGTCGATCGGAACCAGCGCTTCCAATGGCTGCTTCCGCATGATCAACGAGCACGTCATGGATCTCTACAGCCGCGTCCGGGTCGGCACCAAAGTCGTCATCATCTGACGGTTCCATCATCCTGCCGAAAGGGCCGGCTCAGCCGGCCCTTTTGTTTTGCCTCGTTCACGATCAAGCCTGTCCGGTCGTGATCCCTGGACAGACGGAAAACCGTTTGTCCGAGAAACCGGGTTCCACTCTTCGGGACCATGGTCCGACGCCTTCTTGGGAAAAAACCTTCGCGGTGGTTTTTTCTCTGGCGGAATCAATCCAGCCGCGTTAAGCGATGACTCCCATGGCGCGATATGTATTCATCACAGGCGGCGTGGTTTCCTCACTTGGAAAAGGCATAGCCGCAGCGGCCCTTGGGGCTCTCCTGCAGGCGCGAGGCTATCGCGCACGCATCAAAAAACTCGACCCGTATCTCAATGTCGATCCCGGCACGATGTCGCCGTACCAGCATGGCGAGGTGTTCGTCACCGATGACGGTGCCGAGACCGATCTTGACCTTGGCCACTACGAGCGCTTCACCGGCCGCTCGGCCAATCAGCAGGACAACATCACCACCGGCCGCATCTACAAGAACATCATCGAGCGCGAGCGGCGCGGCGACTATCTCGGTGCCACCGTGCAGGTCATTCCGCACGTCACCGACGAGATCAAGAATTTCGTCCTCAACGGCAATGACGACTATGATTTCGTGCTGTGCGAGATCGGCGGCACGGTCGGCGACATCGAGGCGATGCCGTTCCTTGAGGCGATCCGGCAACTCGGCAACGATCTGCCGCGCAACAATGCTGTCTACGTGCATCTGACCTTGATGCCCTACATCCCGACGGCGGGTGAGCTGAAGACCAAGCCGACCCAGCATTCGGTCAAGGAACTGCGCGGCATCGGCATAGCGCCCGACATCCTGCTGGTCCGCGCCGACCGCGCCATTCCCAAGGAGGAGCGCAGAAAGCTGTCGCTGTTCTGCAATGTCCGGGAAAGTGCCGTCATCCAGGCGCTCGACGTGCCGCACATCTACGACGTGCCGATGGCCTACCACAAGGAAGGGCTCGATTCGGAAGTCCTGGCCGCCTTTGGCATCGACCCGGCGCCGAAGCCGCGCATGGAACCCTGGCAGAAGGTGTCGGACCGCATCCACAGCCCCGAAGGCGAGGTGACCATCGCCATCGTCGGCAAATACACTGGCCTCAAGGATGCCTACAAATCGCTGATCGAAGCACTTTCGCATGGCGGCCTGGCCAACCACGTCAAGGTCAAGTTCGACTGGATCGAATCGGAGATCTTCGAAAAGGAGGATCCGGCGCCTTGGCTGGAAAAGGTGCATGGCATCCTGGTTCCCGGCGGCTTTGGCGAACGCGGCTCCGAAGGCAAGATCCTGGCGGCGAAATTCGCGCGTGAGCGCAAGGTGCCGTATTTCGGCATCTGCTTCGGTATGCAGATGGCCTGCATCGAGGCGGCGCGGTCGCTGGCGGGTGTCGAGCACGCCTCCTCGACCGAGTTCGGTCCGACCAACGAGCCCGTCGTCGGCCTGATGACCGAATGGCTGAAGGGCAACATGCTGGAGAAGCGGCGGGAAACCGGCGATCTCGGTGGCACAATGCGTCTTGGGGCCTATCAGGCCGACCTCGCCAAGGGCTCCAAGATCGCCGAGATCTATGGCGACACGCAGATTTCAGAACGCCACCGCCACCGCTACGAGGTCAATATCGACTACAAGGAGCGGCTCGAGGATTGCGGCCTGGTGTTCGCCGGCATGTCGCCAGACGGCGTGCTGCCGGAGACGGTCGAGTATCCCGACCATCCCTGGTTCATCGGCGTGCAGTATCACCCCGAGCTGAAGAGCCGACCGCTCGATCCGCATCCGCTGTTCGCCAGCTTCATCGAGGCTGCTGTGGAACAGTCTCGCCTGGTGTAGGCACCCGCCAGGGCGGAGCTCTCATGCAGACCTATGTCGCGCTCCTCTACAGCATCATCCTGGGCGAGGGGCGGCGCGTCGTCATGGCGGACCTCAAGGCGATGGCTGAAGGCCTCGGCTTGAGGAATGTTCGCACGCTGGTGGCGACGGGAAATCTGGTCTTCGAGGCTGAGAGGACCGCCACTGCCGCGCTTGAGAAGCGGCTGGAGGCCGCCTTCGAAACGGCCTTTGGCCGCCACGTCGACATCATTGTCCGTGGCGCTGGAGATTGGCAGAAACTCGCTTCGCGCAATCCGTTCCCAACCGAATCGGAGGAAGCCGGGGATCAGGTCGCGGTGCGTGTGATGCGCAAGCCTGTGGCCGAAGATGTCCTGTCGGGGCTTCAGGCCTATGCCGCCGAGGAGGAGAAGGTGCTCCTGATCGGCGGCGACATATGGCTTGTGTTTTCGCGCGAACGACCAAGCTCGCGGCTGCTTGCGGCCGTCAATCACAAGCGCCTTGGCATAGGCACGTCGCGCAACTGGAACACGGTGCGCAAATTGGCGGAGATGGTAGGGCAGTAGGGCAGTATTTCCCTACCGCCTTACTGCCCCTACTGCCTTATTCCCTTGTTTAGGCCTTCGCTGTGTTTAGGCCTTCGCTGTCTTGGCGCCCGCACCCACGGCGGCGGTGCGCAGCACATAGTAGATGATGCCGGCAATCGCCACGCCGAAGAACCAGCCATAGACGCCCCACCAGGACGGCAGCCAGTTGGTGAAGTTCGGCAATATCGACGAGAAGACAGCACCGATGCCGGCCGCGATGAAGGCATTGACGTGCCAGCCGCCCTGGAAGCGGAACTCGCCATCCTCGCGATACAGCGCCTCGACGTCGACCTCGCCTTTGCGGATCAGATAATAGTCGACCATCATGACGCCGAAGATCGGCCCCATCGTCGCGCCGATGATGCCGACGAAATGCGCGGCACTGCCTTCCCACGGCGCGAAGGGATAGAGCACCAGCGCGATAAGTGCTGCAATGTAGCCGCCCTTCTTGAAGTCGATCTGACGCGGGAAGACGTTGGAGAAGTCGAAGGCTGGCGAGACGAAGTTGGCGACGACGTTGATGCCGAGCGTGGCAACCGCGAAGGTCAGGGCGGCAAGCGCCGCCAGGAACCAGCTGTCGAACTTGGCCGAGATCTGGTCGGGATGCAGCAGCACTTCGTGGTAGACGTCATAGGCGGCAATGGTGGTGACGCCGGCGACCAGTGAGAACAGGATCAGATTGACCGGCAGGCCCCAGATGTTGCCTTTGCGCAGCGCGGCTTTGTCCGGCGCATAGCGGGCGAAGTCGCAGAAATTGAGATAGAGCGCCGAGAAATAGGTCACCCAGATCGCCGCGACCCCGAAGAGCGCCGTCCACGATCCGGGATCGCCCGGAATGCCGGCGTCGGCGGTCTTTTCGCGCAGCACATCCATCGGAATATCGCTGGTAAAGGCGAAGCTCCCCGATTTGACGCAGAGATAGATGGCCAGGAGCAGCATCATCACCCAGACGGCAGGCCCCGCCCAATCCTGGAAGCGGCGCACCGTTTCCATGCCCTTTTGGATGATCAGCAGCTGCAGCGCCCAGATGATGACAAAGCAGATCACCTCCAGGGTGGAATGGCCGAGAAGATGCGAGGTCTTGTTGAATTCGTCGAACCATTGCAGGCGGGTCAACAATGCCACGATGGCGCCGGAGGCGGCGGCCGTTTGCGCGCCGTACCAGAAGCAGGCGACGATGGCGCGCACCAAGGCCGGGATGTTGGCACCCCAGATGCCGAAGGAGGCACGAGCAAGCACGGGATAGGGCACGCCGGTCTTCACGCCGGCATAACCGACCATGTTCATCAGCGCGTAGATGATCAGCGAGCCGATGCCGATGGCGATGATGAAATTGACGAAGCCGCCGCAGAACAGGAACAGGCTGGCGGCGAGATAGTAGCCCCACAGGCTGTGGACGTCCGATGTCCAGACGTTGAAGATCGAGAATGGTCCCCAGTTTCGAACTTTGGCCGGAGCGAGATCCTCGTTGTACAGGTCAGGCGATGCGCCTTGTATGGTCACTGCAATGTCCTCCCCTTGATTGGCCACGCGCCTCCACGCGATAGCCGTGCAGGTTATGCCTGACGCTGGGGAACCGGCAACCGATCCATTTGCCGGCTTTGGCCTTAAAGATATTCAATGCGAACCGCGATTATCGAGGGGTCGCAATGGTGGGCCGCTGTTGAATTCTGGTGATTCGAATTCGGGTGCCGCTTCTCCGCCTAGGCGATGGCCATGACCCGCTTGTGGTCCTCGACTTCCGACAACAACCAGTCCTGAAACAGGCCGGTGCCGGGCTTGTTGCCGATGCTGCGGCGCTGATGCAGGTAGATGCCGGCCGGATAGGTATGGCGGGCCTCAAACGGCGCGACAAGTTTGCCTTGCTGCAGAAGATCCTGCGCCATCATCGTATCGGCGAGCGCAATTCCGGCGCCATTGATCGCCTCGCGCATGATCAGCGTGCAGTCATCCAGCGTCGTGCTGGATTTCGGCGTCGTGTCCAAAACGCCTTCCTGCTCCAGCCAACGCTTCCATCTCATGCTCTCGCATTCGTGGATAAGATGATGGTTGACCAGATCGGCGGGCGATCGCAGCCGCACGGGCCCATCGAGCAATGAGGGCGCACAGACCGGCGTCAGAACCAGCGGGATCAAAAGCGTCAGCGCTGGGCCGGCCTTGTAGACGAACTCGTCGACAATGGCCAAATCGAAGTTGGCACGCTTGCCTGACGTCGAGATCTCCAGCTCCACGGCCGGATGCAGCTTGCGAAAGTTCGGCAACCGGTCCGCCAGCCAAAGGTTCAGGACCGCCGGGACGCACAAAACCCGGACGCGTTGGGTCCTGCCGTGGCTTGGGCCATCGGCGAGGCTGACGTCGTCGGTGGCGCGCCAGATGGCCTCGAACGCTTCGGAGAGGCTGCGCGCATAGTAGGAACCCCTGATGGTCGGCGTTATCTGGCGGAAGCCGCGTTCGAACAGATCCTGGCCGAGATTTCTTTCGAGCGCACGGATATGGCGGCTGATGGCCGACGGGGTCAGGTGCAACTCTTCCGCTGCATCCTTGATGCTGCCGAGACGTGCGGCGGCTTCGAAAGCGCGCATGCCATTGAGTGAAGGTAGGGCCATTGGCCGATCATGAATTGTCAGTTGAGTTTTTGTCAACCGACTTGGGCAAAATTGGCGTTTGATCGCCTGGCCTGTTCGGCGCTACCCAAAAGGCAAGAGCGGCTAAGTCGCCATCCGAAAACGATTTTTTGAGGCCTCCGGCACCATTCCACCAACGGCAGAGACCGGCAACAGGTTTTCGCCATTGGCGGGCGAAGCGATGCGCGCTGAGCCGAGGCCGGGGGTCGTCAGCAAATGGGAGAATGCCAGTCTATGCCTCAATCGCCAGTGCCGGTCTTTGAAACGGCGGACGGGATTTCCGCGGAAACCGCTGTCGTCGTGATCTTGCGAACTGCCCAGGCAGGCTTTGGCCCGCGGGCAGCGGCACTGGACGCCGAGATGAGCGGGATCCTGTCGCGTGCCTGCTCCGACCCGGCCACCCTGGCCGAATCCGGCGCCTGTATCGATCTCATCGCCCCCCAGGGCGCATCGGCCCGGCGCGTGATCGTCCTGGCCCTCGGCAAGGCCGAGGCCGTAACCGCCCTGTCCCTGGCGCGCGCCGGCGGTTTGCTTGCCGCGCATCTGGAAGGCAAGTGCGAGTGCGCCGCGACGCTTGTCCTCGACCCCATTGACGGCATCGACCTGCCCGCAGCCGAGATCCTGGCGCGTGTCGCGCTGGGCATGCGGCTGCGGCGCTATCGATTCGACATGCGCAACCGGCGCCAGGGGGCGGGAGCGGACCGGACCTTGCGGATACAACTGGTCGGAGCAAGCAGCGCGGAGCTGACCCCGGCACTGGCGCGGATCAATGCCATAGCGGACGGTGTCGAATATGCGCGCACGCTGGTCAACCTGCCGCCGAACCATCTCCATCCCGACAATTTCCACGATCATCTGGAGCCGCTGCGCGAAGCCGGCATCGATGTCGAGATACTCGATCCGTCGCGGCTGAAGGAACTCGGCATGAACGCGATCCTGGCTGTGGGCTCCGGGTCGGTGCGGCCGCCGCGCGTCGCGGTGCTGCGCTATCGCGGCAAGGGCGCTCCTTCCCAACCGATGGCTTTCGTCGGCAAGGGCGTGTGCTTTGACTCCGGCGGCCTTTGCATCAAGCGCGGCGAGCAGATGTTCGACATGAAGGCAGATATGGGCGGCGCGGCTGCCGTGGTCGGCCTGCTGATCGCGCTTGCCCGGCAAGGCAGCCCTGTGCATGCCGTCGGCGTTCTCGGTATTGCCGAGAACATGCCGTCCGGCACCGCGCTTAAGCCGCGCGACATCATCACCACGGCGTCAGGACAGACGGTCGAGGTGTTCGACACGGACGCGGAAGGGCGCTTGATCCTGGCCGATTGCCTCTATTATGCCGCATCGCGCTTCAACCCGTCGGTGATCGTCGATCTGGCGACGCTGACCTATTCGGTGATGCGCGGCCTGGGATCGGTCTTTGCCGGTCTTTTCAGCACCGACGATGCCATGGCGTCGCAGATGATCGCTGCCGGAGAAACGGTTGGCGAGCGGTTCTGGCAACTGCCGCTCGACAAGGCTTATGACGAGGGCCTGCAATCGCCCTTCGCCGACATCCGGCACCACGCCAAGGACATGGAAGACGGTGACGCGCCTTACGCGGCGGCGTTCCTGCGCCATTTCACCGAGGATCGTCCCTGGGTGCATCTCGACATCGCCGGCAAGGAAATGGCCGACGCGGATCGTCCGCTCGGCCGCGAAGGCGCGACGGCGTTCGGCGTCCAGATGCTGGAAGAGTGGGTGCAGGCCAGGCTGAACTGAGCGCCTGCTGTCGGGGACAGAAACAAAATGCGTTCAAACGTGATGGGAACCGGGATGTCGTCAGAGGTCGCTAGCAAAGAGGGACGAGCCGCGTTCGGCAGCTACGAGACCTGGTATCGTATTTCTGGCGATCTCGATGCCGACAAGGCCCCAGTGGTGATCCTGCATGGCGGGCCGGGCGCCGCCCACAATTACGTCGATGCCTACAAGCATCTCGCCCGACGGGACCGCGCCGTCATCCACTACGATCAGTTGGGCTGCGGCAATTCCACCTTGCTGCCGGAGAAAGGCGCCGATTTCTGGACGCCACGGCTTTTCATCGACGAGCTTGAAAACCTGATCGATCATCTCGGCATCCGCGCGGGTTTCCATGTGCTGGGTCAGAGCTGGGGCGGCATGCTGGGCGCCGAGTATGGGGTGACGCGGCCGAAGGGCCTGAAGTCGCTGACCATCGCCAACTCGCCGGCTTCCATGAAGCTTTGGGTCGAAGAGGCCAACCGGTTGCGCGCCGACCTGCCTGGAGACGTGCAGGAGACACTGACCCGGCACGAACAGGCCGGCACGACGGAAGATCCGGCCTATCAGGCTGCGACGATGGTGTTCTACGAGCGGCATGTCTGCCGGGTCGTGCCTTTCCCACCGGAGGTGACGGAGACCTTCGACCAGGTCGTGCGCAACCCGACTGTCTATCATCTGATGAACGGGCCGAACGAGTTCCATGTCATCGGAACGCTGAAGAACTGGAGCATCGTCGATCGCCTGCAGGCTGTCGATGTTCCCACGCTGATCATCTCCGGACGCTACGACGAGGCCACGCCCGCGACCGTGCAGCCCTTCAAGGACGGCATCAAGGGATCGCGCTGGGAGATATTCGAGCATTCCAGCCACATGCCGCATGTCGAAGAGCAGGACGCGTGCATGCGGGTGGTGGGTGACTTCCTGGACGACAACGACAACTGAGAAAAGGGGAACCAAGACATGAAGAAACTGCTTTTGGCCGCATCAGCCGCGGCACTGCTGGTCGGCACGTGGCTCGCTCCGGCACAGGCTGAATATCTCAAGGAGCACCGAGGTGGCACCATCCGCCTTCTGGCCCGCTCCGCGGCGGGAACACTCGATCCGCACATCAACTATACCGACCAGGGCTGGCAGATGTACCAGCCGATCTATGACGGCCTGGTGGCCTTCCGCAAGGCCGAGGGCATGGACGGCTTCACCATCGTCCCCGATCTGGCCGAGGCGCTGCCGCAGGTCAGCAATGACGGCAAGACCTTCACCTTCAAGCTGCGCAAGGGCATCAAGTTCTCCAACGGCCAGGATATGGGCGTCAAGGACGTCGTCGCCTCCTTCCAGCGCATCTTCAAGGTTTCCGGGCCGACTTCCGGCACCTTCTATGCCGGCATTGTCGGCGCCGACAAATGCCTGGCCGATACCAAGAATTGCACGCTGGAGGGCGGCGTCGTCGGTGATGAAGCGGCCGGTACCATCACCCTCAATCTCACCAAGCCGGACGCAGAGATCCTCTACAAGCTTGCCTTGCCGCATGCCGTGGTGCTGCCGGCGGATACGCCCGCCGAAGACATGGGCTCCAAGCCCGTTCCCAGCACCGGCGCCTACATGATCTCCGCCTTCGACCCCAACAAGGGCATGACGGTGTCGCGCAACCCGAACTTCAAGCAGTGGAGCGAGGAAGCGCAACCGGACGGCTACCCGGATGTCGTCCAGTATGATTTCGGCCTGTCCGAGGAAGCGGCCGTGACGGCGATCCAGAACGGCGAAGCGGACTGGATGTTCGACGCGCTGCCGAGCGACCGCCTCGGCGAACTTGGCAGCAAGTCCATGGACCAGCTGCACATCTCGCCGCTTTCGGCATGGTGGTATGCACCCCTCAACAACCGTCTCGCACCGTTCGACAACGAAAAGGCGCGCCAGGCCGTTGCCTATGCGATCGATCGCAACACGCTGGTCAAGCTGTTCGGCGGCAAGGTGCTGGCCTCGCCGGTCTGTCAGGTCCTGCCGCCGGACTTCCCCGGCCATGAGGACTATTGCCCCTTCACCAAGAACCCCGGCGCCAAATGGTCGGCACCGGATATCGACAAGGCAAAGCAACTCGTCGAGGAATCGGGCACCAAGGGCCAGAAGGTGACCATTATCGTCGAGGACACCGCCATTTCGCGGTCGATCGGCGTCTACCTGCAGAGCGTGCTGACCACCATCGGCTATGTCGCCGACGTCAAGCCGATCTCGTCCAACATCCAGTTCACCTACATCCAGAACACCAACAACAAGGTGCAGATGTCGGTCACCCAATGGTACAAGGACTATCCCGCGGCTTCCGACTTCCTGAACATCCTGTTCAGCTGCGCCTCCTTCCGTGAAGGTTCGGATGCCTCGATCAACATCGCCGGCTTCTGCGACAAGGACATCGACGCCAAGATGCAAAAGGCGCTGGATCTCGGCGTGACCGACCAGAAGGCCGCAGACAAAATGTGGGCCGAAATCGACAAGCAGGTCACGGACAAGGCACCGGCAGTCGGCCTCTTCACGCCAAAGCGGCTTGACTTCGTCAGCAAACGGGTTGGCAATTTCAAGTTCAACCGGCAGTTCAACTGGATGATCACCCAGTCCTGGGTGCAGTAACGAACTGCGGAGGGGCACGTCCGTGTCGAACCAAGCCGTCGCCATGCCACGCAAGACGCGAGGGCCCTGGGCCGTCGCGTTTGCGAAGCTGGCAAGGGACAGGGCTGCCATGGCATCCCTGTCCGTGTTCCTCCTCATCGTGCTGGCCTGCCTCAGCGCGCCTCTCTATGCGAAGTGGGCCGGCGTGGACCCCTTCGCCTCGACGCTCGACGCCGTCATCCAGATCGACGGCGCCGACGTTCCGGTGATGGAACAATCGACCGAGGGGCTGGGGCTCGGCTACACGCCGCTCGGTCCGACCTGGCGGCTCGGCAATTATTTCCTCGGCGCCGACAGCCAAGGGCGCGACGTCATGGCCCGAATGCTCTATGGCGGGCTGAGCTCGCTGCTGATCTCCGGTGCGGCCACCATCTTCACCCTGATTATCGGCACGGCGGCGGGATTGATCGCAGGCTATTTCGGCGGCATCACCGATACGGTGCTGTCACGCCTGCTGGATGTCCTGTGGGCGTTCCCGATCTATCTGCTGGCGATTTCGCTTTCCATCGTCACCATCGCGCAAGGCATCAGGATCGGGCCGATCGATATCGAGTCCGGCAGTCTATGGTTGCCGGTCATCATCATCGGCATCGTCTATGTGCCCTATGTGGCGCGCCCGATACGCGGGCAGGTGCTGTCGCTGCGCCACAGCGAATTCGTGCTGGCCGCGATCAATCTCGGCGTGCCGGGATGGCGCATCCTGTGGCGCGACATCCTGCCCAACATCACCACCACGCTCATCGTCTTCGTACCGTTGATGATGGCGCTGAACATGCTGACGGAATCCGCACTTTCCTTCCTGTCGATCGGCGTGCAGCCGCCTGCCGCCAGCTGGGGCACCATCATCCAGGACGGGCAGGCGCTGCTCTACACCAGGCCGCTGGTGGCGCTGGTGCCAGGCCTGGCCATCGCGGTGTCCGTCATGGCGCTCAATGTCTTCGGCGACGGCCTGCGCGACGCGCTCGACCCGCGCTCCAAGGTTCGGTTGGGGCGCGACTGATGATCTACGCCATCCTGCGCCGTTTCGGTCAGATGCTGTTCGTGATGTTCGGTATCTCGGTCATCGTCTTCCTGATCTTCTTCGCGACGCCGGGCGCCGACCCGGCAGCGCGCATCGCCGGGCGCAATGCAACGCCCGAAGTGCTGGAAGCGGTGCGCCACAATTTTGGCTTCGACCGGCCACTTTACGTGCAATATGTGAAGATGATGGAGAAGATCTTCGTCACCGGCGACCTGACCTCCTTCGTCAATCGCGGCTGGAAGGTGGTGCCGGCGGTCATGGATTCGATCCCGGTCACGCTCTCGCTGGTGTTTGGGGCGGCGATCCTTTGGGTGGTTGTCTCCATCATCATCGGTATCGTTGCGGCCGCCACCCGCGACAGCTGGCTGGACAAGCTGCTGATGGCTTTGGGCCTGCTCGGCATCTCCATGCCGGTCTACTGGCTGGGCGAGGTGATGAACCTGATCACCCAGAGCCGCTACCACGACAGCTGGGCATTCTCATGGGTCCCGCCGCTCGGCTACAAGAATTTCTCCGACGATCCCAAAGGCTGGTTCCTGACGCTGATCATACCCTGGATCACCTTGGCCATTCTCTACATCGGCATTTATGGGCGCGTGCTGCGCGCCGCCATCATCGAATCCTTGCAGGAGGACTTTATCCGCACGGCCAGGGCCAAGGGCCTGTCGGAGACGCGCATCCTGCTGCGCCACGCCTTGCGCACATCGCTCATCGCGTTCGTCACCTTGTTCGGCCTGGACTTCGGCGCGCTGGTGGGCGGCTCGGCCCTTTTGACCGAGGTGGTGTTCGGGCTGCACGGCATCGGCAAGCTCACCTATGACGCGCTGCAGAATCTCGACCTGCCGATGATCATGGCGACGGTGATGTATGCGTCCATGTTCGTGGTCATCGCCAATGCGGTCGTCGATTTCGTCTACATCCTTCTCGATCCGCGCCTGAGGACATCATGATATTGTCGGTGCGCGACCTCAAAGTATCCTTCCGCACCAATGACGGTCTGGTGCAGGCCATCGATGGCGTTTCCTTCGACCTCGAGGAAAGCGAGATTCTCGGCGTCGTCGGCGAATCCGGGTCCGGCAAGACGGTGTCGCTGCTGGCGGTGATGGGCCTCATCACCGATCCGAACGCCAGCATCGAAGGCTCGATCCGCTACAAGGGCCGCGAATTGGTCGGGCTGCCCGCGCGGGAGCTTCGTCGTTTACGCGGCAACGAGATCGCGATGATCTTCCAGGATCCGATGACGGCGCTGACGCCGGTCTACACGATCGGCTGGCAAATCGCCGAACAGATCCGCGCGCACCAGAATATCAGCAAGGCCAAGGCGATGGTGCGCGTCGAAGAACTGCTGGCCGAGGTGAATTTTCCCAATCCGCACGAGGCGATGTCGCGTTATCCGCATCAGCTTTCGGGCGGCATGCGGCAGCGCGCGGTGATCGCGATGGCATTGTCCTGCAATCCGGCGCTGCTGGTGGCGGACGAGCCGACCACCGCGCTCGACGTCACGGTGCAGGCCGGCATTCTCGACCTCGTGAGAAAACTGCGCGCGACGCACAGGTCGGCGGTCGTGTTCATCACGCACGACATGGGCGTGGTCTCCGAACTCGCCGACCGGGTGATGGTCATGTATGCCGGCCGCGTGGTGGAACGTGGCAGCCGTACGGAACTGTTTTCCGACCCGCGGCATCCCTATACGCGCGCGCTGCTGGGTTCGATCCCGCCGCTGACCGGTGAAAAGCCGCGCCGCCTGCCGGCCATTCCCGGTTCGCCGCCATCGCTGCTGCGATTGCCGCAGGGCTGCGCTTTCGGCCCGCGATGCCCGGTGCACTACGAGGCCTGCGTGACCAACAAGCCAGAGCTTGGCATCGGCACCCACGCCGCGGCGTGCTTCCGGGTGGCGCAGGCATGAGCGGACCTATGACCGACAGCCCTATCCTCGAAACGCGCTCACTCGGCAAGCGCTTCTCGATCGGCACCCGTTTCTCCGCCGAAGGCAAGCGAACCGTGCATGCGGTCGACAATGTTTCGCTGACCGTGCGGCGCGGCGAGACGGTCGGCCTGGTCGGCGAATCCGGCTGCGGCAAGTCCACACTGGCGCGCTGCCTGGTGAGGCTCTACGACATATCCGACGGAGAGCTGCTGTTCGAAGGCGAGGACATCACCTCGAAATCGCTGTCCGAGTTGAGGCCGCTGCGACGCCGCCTGCAAATGGTCTTCCAGGACCCGTCGGCCTCGCTCAATCCGCGCCGGCGCGTCGGTGATCTGGTGGCCGAGCCGCTGCGCATCCATGGCAAGGTTTCGTCGCGCGAGATCACCGCACGCGTCGCCGAATTGTTCGAGCTCGTCGGCCTGCTGCCGGACCATGTCATGCGCTATCCGCACGAATTCTCCGGCGGCCAGCGCCAGCGGGTCGGCATTGCGCGGGCCATCGCGCTCAATCCCGATCTGGTCGTGCTGGATGAACCGGTCTCCGCGCTCGACGTCTCGGTGCAGGCGCAGATCGTCAACCTGCTGGCCGACCTACAGGAGAAGCTGAACCTCACTTACATCTTCATCGCGCATGACCTGTCCGTGGTACGCCAGGTGTCGACCCGCATCGCCGTCATGTATCTCGGGTCGATCGTCGAGGAAGGGCCGGCGGAGGATGTATTCGCGACGCCCGCCCATCCCTACAGCCAGGCGCTGATCTCGGCGGTTCCGGTCGTTGAGACCACGCCCAGCGGGACGCGCAAGCGCATCATTCTCACCGGCGACGTGCCGAGCCCGCTCAAGCCGCCATCCGGCTGCCGTTTCCACCCAAGATGCCCGATCGCGGTCGAGCGATGCCGCACCGAGCGGCCGGAGCTGAGAGAATATCGATCCGGCCGCAAAGTGGCCTGCCACTTCCCCACGGTTTAGCTGGCGACCATCGACCAAAAGATTTTTTAAAGGTTCCGTTTTCTGTATGGAACCAACCGCAAGACTGTGCGTTTCATAAGGTTCGATCGGGCGGCATCGCGATCGACCGGGAGGAAACGATGGACTACCTGCATTTCTTTGCGCCCGTGCGGATCTCGCGCGGGCAGGGACACCCTGTAGAAGAAGTGGATAGTGTCGCCGAGGCGATGGTTTTCTTGCGTAAATGGCCGACGGGGCGACGTGGGCCAGTGTATCAGTGCGCGCTGAATTGCTGCGCGGCAGCTTTGGCGGGGCAGATGTCGGCGGAGGAGGCCAGGAAGGCATTCACCGGCTTTGCCCGGATCACGCGGCTCCTGGACGACGACACGGCGCTGCCCGTCCCCGGCGAAACCATGGCGGGCGTGTACGCGCTGCGGCGCTAGCCGCACCCGGATTGCCGAACGCAAGGACTGCGGCCATGACGGCCGCAGTGTGTTGACGCGCCCGGGGTGACGTGGCCGGCCGGTTTTTCCGGAAGGCCTAATCCCAAGCGACCGAATAGCGATCGATCACCCAAAGCCAGGAGCCGTCGGCCTGCCGCCGGGCAACCTCGCTGGTGACGTCCCCGTCCGGAAGACGGGTAGACGTGAGCGCCAGGTCACCGCAAATGAGCGCCGGTCGCTGTTCGCCGACCGCAAACTTCCGTCCAGACGCAACGATCTCGGCATAGTAGTCACGAATGGCTTCATGACCGCGCAGAGAACGTCCGCCGCCGCAGTCGATCACGGCGTCCGCCTCGAAAAGCGCGACCATGCCATCGACGTCGGCCGCATGCTGTCTCGCTATAGGCTCCAGCTGCTGCGGGTCGAAGGCGGTCTTTCCGGCGTTCGGATCGTTCATGGCGGCAGCTCCCTTGTCGGAACGCAGCCTAACGCAATCGGATGCTCCAGGTCCGCATCAGGTCTGGGCATCGTTTGGTTCAGCGCGCAATCCGGCCCGACTGCATCATCGCAAATGCCCGAAGAGGCAGCCGTTTGAATAGGACGACAAATACGCTACATCTGCGCCAATCGATCCGATCCGGTAGATAGATCGCCTGGAAGGCCAACCCGAACAATATGTTGAACGCCAAGATCGCCATTGCACCCATGATGGATTGGACGGACCGGCATTGCCGGTTCTTCCATCGCCAGCTGACGAGCCATGCGCTGCTCTACACCGAAATGGTGGTGGCCGACGCGGTCATACAGGGCACGCGCGAGAGGCTGCTCGGCTTCGATGACGTGGAGCATCCGGTCGCGCTGCAGCTCGGCGGCTCGGATCCGGCGAAACTTGCCGAAGCGGCGCGCATTGGCGAAGCCTTCGGCTATGACGAGATCAACCTCAATGTCGGCTGCCCGTCCGACCGCGTCCAGTCGGGCACGTTCGGCGCCTGCCTGATGAAGGTGCCCGACCTCGTCGCCGACTGCGTCGCGGCGATGAAGGCGACCGTGACAATCCCCGTCACCGTCAAGTGCCGAATCGGCGTCGACGAACAGGATCCGGAGCTGGCGCTGGATGCGCTGGCGAACGGGGTTTTCGCGGCCGGCGCCGACACCCTGTGGGTGCATGCGCGCAAGGCGTGGCTGGAAGGGCTGAGCCCCAAGGAAAACCGCGACATCCCGCCGCTCGACTATGACAGGGTCTATCGGCTGAAGGCCAAAAAGCCGAACGAATTCATAGGCATCAACGGCGGAATTCAGTCGCTTGAAGAGACGCGGGCGCATCTCGATCATGTCGACGGCGCCATGCTCGGCCGCGCCGCCTACCACACGCCAGGCATACTGGCCGGCATCGACGCCGCCTTCTACGGCGCAAGGCCTGAGGCGTTCGATTTCGCTGGGCTGATCGATGCCATGGCGGACTACGCAGCGCGCCACATCGAACGGGGCGGGCGGCTCGGCCATGTCACCCGCCATATGGTCGGGCTGTTCCATGGGCTGCCCGGTGCACGCCGCTACCGCCAGATCCTGTCGACCGACGCAAACCGGCCCGGTGCCGGGCCCGACGTGCTGAAGACGGCTTTCGCGGCCGTCGAATTCGGTGGAGGGGCCGCCGAGGCGGCCTGAGCTCAGTCCCTAAGGATCATACGGTCGCCACGCACGTCGAAGCCCGACAGCGAGCCGATGAAGTTCATGCCGAGCAGGCTTTGGCTCAGCATGCCGGGTGCCGCGACCATCACCGACATGTCCTTGCGCACGATGCCGCCGATCGCCACCGCGTCGGTCTTTACCGCGGCCGCCCGCGCCATGCCGTTGGCTGTCGAAACCGGTATCGTGTAATTGAGCGCCGCCGGATTGAAGCCGGCGGCCTGCGCATCTTCCGACGTCAGCACCGTGCTGGTCGCGCCGGTATCGACAACGGCCCGGATCGGGTTGCCGTTGACCAGGATGCGCGCTTCGAAATGGCCATTGTCGGCCTTGTCGAGGGTCACCGTGGCGTGGCCGTCTTCGACACCAAGCGCCAGCGGGCTGCCGGGAACGAGGCCCGCGGTCACCCGGCTGGCGACGTCTTGCAGTTCGTAGCGGTACTGGTACCCGGCGATCAGCGCCAACACGATTGCCGTCCAGGCGCCGAAATTCCGGGCCATGTCGCCCAACGGGCGGCCCGATCGCAGCAGGCCGGTGGCGATCAGGGCGCCGAAGGCGCCAAGCCAGATCAGCCTGCCAAAATCGTAATTCTCGACGCCAAGCGTGCTGCCGGCGGAATCATTGAGCACGAGCAGGGCCGCTCCCACGCCGATCACCGCCATCAGAATCCAGAACAGTCGGCTGCTCATCCGTACCTCGCTAGAACAATTCCAGGAAAAGTGTGAAAACGGCTTTCCCATAGGAATTGCGTTAAAACAAAGAGTTGGAGCGTTTCGCCGTTTCCGTGAAACGATGAAAGCCCTAGAGTACGTCGCGTTCGCGCGCCATGCGGGTGCGGCGCGTTTCGCGGCGCGGCCGGCGCTCGACCGTCTCCAGTCGGGCCGGCAGTTCGGCCATCACATTGCGGCGTGTTTCGGGCGTCATCCCCATCCAGGCGCCGATTTCCTCGCGCGTGCGGCCGCAACCGAAGCAGAAGCCGGTTTTCATGTCGATCGAGCAGACCAGGATGCAGGGGGATTCGATGGCCGTCATGACTTTCTCTCGAGGGATCCGTGCGGACTCCGCTCTTCCACCTCCACATGGTGCAACGGCAAAGCCAATGCAAGCCCTCGCGATCGCGCCTTCCCAGGCCATCTTTGCGGCAATCAAGGCGGATGTTTGGGAGAGGTTGTGCCGATCACGCAACGCGGCTATGCCGCTCACCAAATCCAGGAATGATTGCTCACGATATGACCAGCGCTCTGCCTTTCGACGATTTTCGCAACCTGCTCGACAATCTGCCGGCGGCCGACCTGAAAGCCGAAGCGCGCGTGCGCACGCTGTTTGCCAAGGCTGACAAGCCAGCGCATTCGCTCGGCCGCATCGAGGACATCGCGGCGTGGCTTGCCGCTTGGAGCGGGCGGGCCCCGCCCGCGGTGACACGGCCGCTGATGGCAGTCTTTGCCGGCAATCACGGCGTGACCCGTCATGGCATTTCGCCACGCCCGATGGCGGCAACCGCCAACGCGGTCGAGCTTTGCGCGGCAGGCGGCGCGGCAATCAACCAGATCTGCATTGCCTATGATCTCGGATTGAAGGTGTTCGATCTTGCCCTTCATATCCCGACCGGCGACATCGCGGAGGATGCAGCGCTCGACGAGCGCGGCTGCGCGGCGACCATGGCCTTCGGCATGGAAGCGATCGCGGGCGGCACCGACCTGCTTTGCCTCGGCGATCTCGGCGTCGGCAATTCCACCGTCGCCGCCGCCCTGCTCGCCGCGCTGTTCGGGGGCAGGGGTGCCGACTGGGTCGGTCCGGGATTCGGCGCCGACGCGGCGATGCAGGTCCGCAAGGCCGACGTGGTCGATGCGGCGCTTGCTTTTCACCACGGCCATCTCGACGACCCGCTGGAAGTGCTGCGCCGGGTCGGCGGCCGCGAGTTTGCCGCGATAGCCGGCGCCATTCTCGCCGCGCGAATGCAGAAGATACCCGTGCTGCTCGATGGTTTTGCCGCAACGGCTGCCGCGGCGGTGCTTTATGTCGCAAACCCCACTGCGCTCGAGCATTGCCTTCTCGCCAGCCTGTCGCCGGAGCCCGCGCATGCAAGGGCCGCCGGACTGCTTGGCTTGCGCCCACTGCTAGACCTCGGCATAAGCCATGGCGAGGGGGCGGGGGCGGCACTTGGCGCGGGCCTGGTCAAGGCGGCAGCGCTGACCAGTTCAGGCATGGCGGCGGCGGTTCGGATCTAGAGGCTTCCCGCCCGGCGCATCACCGCCTGGGATTGGGGAGACGATAGACGACCGATGTGTATTTCGGATTGGAGCGGGTCTCGACGATCGAGCCGCCGAGGCTTTCCGCGATTCTTCGGCTCGCCATATTCTCTTCGGCGACAGGATATTCGAAGCCATCCGGATCGATCTCGTCGGACGCCCATGCCACCACGGCGGCGACGGCCTCCCGGCCGATGCCGTTTCCATGGACGTCCTCCCTTATCCAAATTCCGATTTCGGGACAGGCCGTCTTCGCCGCATGCAGGCCGACAAGACCCAGACAGCGATCGTCCCCCAGCGAGCGCACAACAAAATGCAGATCCGATCCGTCGAGGATCGGCGCCAACCAGGATCGCCATACCTCGGCAAAGGCAGTTGATGATCGAGGTGGTTCCCACTGCATGAAACGGGTGATGGCGGGCGTGATGGCGGCAAAGACCTCGTCAGCATCAACGGCCGTAAACAGTTTGAGGCGAAGCCGGTGCGATTTGATTTCGACGCTGCCGGCATTCCAGTCTGCGGTCATTGCGGTCCGCGTTCCTCTTTGAGGCCGGTCGCCTAACGCCGTCGCGCCGCCACCGCCGCGGTAGGCAACGCCGGCAGTTCTTCCATCACCCGGCTCAGCGGGAAGATGGCAATCGCCTCCGTGCCTTCACGCAGCTTGGAATGCAGTTCGAATTCGCCGCCATGCATGGCAAGCAGGCCTTGCACGATCGGCAGACCCAGCCCGGTGCCTTGTTCGGCGCTCTTGATGGCGATCGAGCCCTGGCCGAAAGCCGAGAGCACGACCGGGATCTCGTCCTCGGGAATCCCCGGGCCATTGTCCTTGACCGAGATGTATTGCCCGCCGCCCGCCGTCCAGCCGACGCGGACGCGGATCTCGCCGCCGGTGGCAGTGAACTTTATGGCGTTGGACAGGAGGTTGAGCGTGATCTGGCGCACAGCACGCTCGTCAGCGAACAGTCGCGGCAATGTTTGTTCGAAATCCTGGATGACGCGGATATCCTTGTTGCGCGCCTTCAACTCCATCATGTGGCAGCAATCCTCGACGATGTGGAGCAGCATCACCGGCTCTTCGTTGAGCTGGTAACGACCGGCCTCGATGCGCGACAGGTCGAGGATCTCGTTGATCAGGTCGAGCAGGTGCTGGCCGGAATCATGCACGTCATGGGCATAATCGCGATAGGTGGGGTTGCTCATCGGCCCCAGCACCTCGTTCGCCATCACCTCGGAAAAGCCGAGAATGGCGTTGAGCGGCGTGCGCAATTCATGGCTCATCGAAGCGAGGAACCGCGACTTCGCCAGATTGGCATCCTCGGCCCGCCGCCGCGCCTCGTCCGACATGGATTTCGCTGTCTCCAGTTCGGCGATCAACGCATCCTTTTCGGAGCGGAACGACAACAGCATCAGCGAGGCACGGTTGAGCTGACGGGCGACATAGACGAAAAAAGGCAGCGACAGGACAAGCAGCCCGGCCATGACCGCCTCGACCGGCATCCACAGCCTGGTGCCGACATAGGCGTAAAGCGCCACCGGCACGGCGAAAGTCGCCAGCAGCGCGCCGCTCAGCGATGAAGCCATGAGCGCCGTTCCGGCCATGGCAAAAAGCAGCACCACCGCCTTGACCACCTGAAACTGGTCGACCGCGCAGGCGCCGCAGCCGAGCATGACGAACCAGCCCCAGCTGAGGCCGCAAAGGAAATGACCGACCAGGAATTCCCGTCGCGTTTGCAAGGGGTTAAGGTCGGACGCCTCCGTGCGCTCGATGCGCCGCGCCATGAAGGCGACGATCGTATAGCAGGTGAGCGTGAACAACGCCCAGAGCCCGATCTCATTGCCCACGCCGGCGAGCCGGCCGGCAGCGGCGATCGCCAGGACAAGCAGCGGGATCACCACCGCGCCGCTTGTCATGGCGCCGGCGTGGAGTTTCAACAATTCGCGGTCGAAATCGGGATTGCCGGCCTGCTGCGAAAGACGGTCGCGCGTCTTGCGCACCGCACGCGCGACATCGCTGTTGCGATGCCGTTTCCTGCGGTCCACAATGAACTTGTCCGCTGTGTTCGAGCGTTGCAAGGGCATCAAAAACTTCGATTTATGCGTGCAGCGGTTCCAAGGTGTTAAGCTACGTTCGAATGATTAACCAACCGTTTGCCATATGAGCCGTTCCTGGTCGCCAAGATCGCGCCGACGGCACGCGGCGCCGCGCCCGGGAAGCCTGTGGCGCAAGGTGCTGGACTATGGGCTGGCCATCATCATTCTGGGGCTGCTGATCTTGTTGGCGGCACGCCTCGATCGGGTGGAGACGCGCCAGACTCAAGGCGCTGCCATCATCAATGATGGCGATTCGATCACGCTCGGCACCGAGCGCATCCGCATGCGCGGCATCGATGCCCCGGAATACACACAGACCTGCCGCAGGAACGGCGCCGACTATGCCTGCGGCACGCTTGCGCGCCAGTCCCTGGTGCGCCTGATCGCCGGCAGGCCGGTTACCTGCAGAGGCTGGCAGCGGGATCGCTATGGCCGGTTGCTTGGCGACTGCAAGGCCGGTGGCACCGACCTCAACCGCGCTCAGGTCGAGGCGGGTTGGGCGGTTGCCTTTGGCGACTTCGAAAGTGAGGAAGCGACCGCCCGGGCCGCCAAGGTCGGTATCTGGGCGGGTACGTTCGATCAGCCGCAGGACTGGCGCGACAGCCATCACGGCGAGGTGGTGGAGCGAAAACACGGCACGCTGGCGTCGATCGGCGACGCCGTGCGGGAGATTGTTCGCTTCTGGTGAGGCGTATCGGCTTGGACGGAAAGGGAGGATCGAAATGAAGCTCTTCGACGGTGGCCGGGCGCCCAATCCGCGGCGAGTACGCGTCTTCCTCGCCGAAAAGGGGATCGCGGTTCCGCTGGTGCCCGTCGACATGGGCGCGCTGGAGCACAAGGGCCAAACGGTGAGCTCTCGCAACCCTTTGCAGCGCCTGCCGGTGCTGGAGCTTGACGATGGCACCGTCATCACCGAATCCGTCGCCATCAGCCGGTATTTCGAGGAGTTGCATCCGGAGCCGGCCCTGTTCGGACGCGGCGCGCTCGGCAAGGCACAGGTCGAAATGTGGCAGAGACGGATGGAGTTCAACCTGCTCAGCTGCGTCGCGCAGGCGTTTCGCCACATTCATCCGGCCATGAGGGAATGGGAAATCCCGCAAATCCCCGAATGGGGCGAGGCCAACAAGCCGAAGGCGTTGGAGTTCCTGAAAATCCTCGACGGCGAGTTGGCGAACCGGGAATTCGCCGCCGGCGATAGCTATTCGATCGCCGACATCACCGGCCTGATCGCCATCGACTTCATGAAGCCGGCGCGCATCAAGGTGCCGGAGGAATGCACCAATGTCTTGCGTTGGCATCAGGCGATCTCCAGCCGGCCGAGTGCCGCTGCTTGAGCCTGGAACTGGACAATTTTGCCGCAAAAGTCCGGGCCTGCCGCATCTGCGTCGAAAACCCCGTCGGCAGGCCGCTGCCGCATGAGCCGCGGCCGGTGCTACGGCCTTCGTCCAGTGCCCGTATCCTGATTGCCAGCCAGGCGCCGGGAACCAAGGTTCACCTGTCGGGCATGCCGTTCACCGATGCTTCGGGCGACCGCCTGCGCAACTGGCTCGGCGTGACCGGCGACGAATTCTACGACATCGAGAAATTCGCCATCGTGCCGATGGGCTTCTGCTTTCCCGGCCAGGATGCCAAGGGGGGTGACCTGCCGCCAAGGCGCGAATGCGCGCCGGCCTGGCGCGCGCCCTTGATGGCGCTGATGCCGCGGATCGACCTGGTGCTGACGATCGGCATCTACGCGCAGTCCTGGCATATGGGCGCCGCGCGCCGGCCCTCGCTGACGGAGACGGTTATGGACTGGCGGGCCATCTGGGAGAATTCCGTCGGCCCAAAGGTGCTGCCGCTGCCGCACCCATCCTGGCGAAACAGCGGCTGGCTGAAGCAGAATCCATGGTTTGAAATGGATTTGCTGCCTTTCCTGCGCTCGGAAATCCGCTATCGCCTTGACTAGGCATTCAGCAAGAAATCACTCGCTTTCATAGCGATTAGCAGAATTTCTTTCTTGTGAAAGCCCGAAATAAAGGGGAATATAGCCAAACTATTCCTCAGGAGCCTCTAATGGACCGCCTTGACCGAAAAATTCTCCGCCTCCTGCAGGAGGACGCGACACTCGCGGTGGCCGATGTTGCCAAGAAAGTCGGCCTGTCGACCACGCCCTGCTGGCGCCGCATCCAGAAGCTCGAGGAGGAAGGCGTCATCAAGCGTCGCGTCGCCATTCTCGACCATGAGAAGGTCAATGTGCGGGTCACAGTCTTCGTCTCCATCCGCACGAATTCGCACAGCCACGAATGGCTGCGCCGCTTTTCCGAGGTCATCCAGGAGTTTCCCGAGGTGGTCGAGTTCTACCGTATGAGCGGCGACGTCGACTATCTCTTACGCGTCGTGGTGCCTGACATCGCCGCCTACGACGCCTTCTACAAGCGGCTGATCGCCAAGATCGAGATCCGTGACGTGTCGTCGTCCTTCGCCATGGAGCAGATCAAGTACACCACTGAAATCCCGCTCGATTACATGGTGCTGGACAAGGAATCGGGCGCCAACGCCGCCTGAGCGCAAGCCCGATTAGTTCTTCTTTTTGTTCAGGAACGTCCAGGGCGAGTTCACCGGCAGGGTGATGGCATCAGGCACGGTGTCGACCCCAACCACGTCTGCTCTGCGCACGCTATAGCCCGACCGGATGACGCTGACGCCATCCAGAATGAACAGCTGGCTTTTCTCCATGTCCGGCTTCAGGGCGCCGGTGACGGCGACCGACTGGTAGGCTTGCGACATCTTGTAGGGATGGGCTGGCGTGACCAGCACGATCTGATTGGCTGGTGGCGTCGGCATGTGGCTGCACGCGCCGGTCCATGGCACCAGCAGGAACTGATACACGAGGTCGCCATCGCGATCGACCGGCAACGCGTAGCCGGCTAATTGTACCGTCTTGTCCTGCAAGCCGAGCGACAGCGTCTCGCCATGATCGGCAAGTTTAGCCGCGATCATCGGCAGGCCGGCGTCTTCGGCGACGGCCTGGCTCGCCGGGCGCAAATCCTTCCAAAAGATGTGCATGGTTTCAGCCGAAGCGCCGGCAGCGCAGAGGGACAGCGCGGTCGCGAGCGCCAGGATTGATTTGAAATGGATGCTCATGCCGCTTCCTCCGCGGCCGAGTAAAGACGCCGAGGCCAATGACGTCAATGCGCGAGCCGCATCACATGTCGGCGAGAACCGGCCATGCCGGCCTCATGGAAGCCGCGCGACGCGAACATGTCGCGAAAGCCCATGAAACGGTAGCTCGGCGACGCTTCGGCCACGGGATAGGCCTCGATGATGCGCGCGCCCTTGGCGAAGGCATGATCGATGGCTGCATCTAGTAAAGCCGAAGCAAGGCCGCCGCCGCGCAAAGCCCTCGGCACATAGAAGCAGGCGATCGACCATACGCCCGTCTCGCTGTCGTCCTGCCACCTTGAAAGCCTGCGATAGGTCTCGCGCGGAGCGACCGAACACCAGCCAATGGTCTTGCCGTCGATCTCGGCGAGGATGCCGACCGGGGTGCCGGCATCGATGAGCGCCATCATCTGACGCTTCTTTTCATCGTTCTGGATGTGCTCGCGGCCAGAGTGCCGCCAGGCCATGCACCAGCAATATTTTGGCGCACCCTGCTGCTCAAACAGGGTCTCAAAGCTGCCGCGTGTTGCCGGCGTCACCTCGATGAAGCGGATATTGGCGAGGTCAAAAGTTTCTGCTGGCGAGGCGTTCGAGTGTTTTGGCATCCGACAATTCCTTCACGGCATCCTTGCCGATCCAGCGCGCGGTCTTGTCTGGGGAGTCGGCGAGTTTCTGCGCCACGGTCAGGGCAGGGCCGTGCAGGCTCATCGATCGCTTGCCGATCTGCCGCAGAGCCCAGTTGACGGCTTTCCTGACGAAGTTGCGCTGATCGCCGGCATGGGCCTCGATCAAGGGCAAATAGGACAGGAACGTCGCGTCCGGCTCCTTTTTCAAATGCACGGCCGCCCATGACAACATGGCAAAGGCCGTGCGGCGTACGAATTCGCGCTCGTCGACCGCAAACTCCTCGATCAGCGTACGCCAGAACGGCGTATCGACGAACAGGTCGGAGACCGTATCGACGACTTCCCAGGAATCGAAATCGCGGGCCCAGCTACGGCATTCCTCGATGGTGATCTTCTTCGGTTCGCCGGTGAAAGCCGCCAGCAGCCGCGCTTCGCGAATGCCGCTGGTCCACAGCGCCAGGGATCGTTCGTGATTGCGCTTCAGCTTGCGCGCCAAGGGCCGCAAATCCGTATTGCCAACACCGAGCGCGGTCGCGATGTTGATGCCGAACCGCGCCATGCCGGCGCGGTTTTCCTCGGTGCCGATCGAGCGCAGATGCGCGACGATGTCCTGCGCGGTCCAGCCTGGAGCGGGCAGGGACATGATCGCCTACTTCTCCAGGCGCGCCAGCAGCGAGGACGTGTCCCAGCGCTTGCCGCCCATCGCCTGCACATCCTTGTAGAACTGATCGACAAGCGCGGTCACCGGCAGCTTGGCGCCGTTGCGGTCGGCCTCGGCCAGGCAGATGCCGAGATCCTTGCGCATCCAGTCGACGGCAAAGCCGAAATCATACTTGCCGGCATTCATTGTCTTGTGGCGGTTTTCCATCTGCCAGGAACCGGCGGCACCCTTGGAAATCACCTCGATCACCTTCTCGATATCGAGCCCGGCCTTCTTGCCGAAATGGATACCTTCCGACAGTCCCTGCACGAGCCCGGCGATGCAGATCTGGTTGATCATCTTGGTGAGCTGGCCGGCGCCAGCCGAGCCCATCAGCCCGACCATGCGGGCATAGGCGTCGATAACGGGCCTCGCTCTGTCGAAGGCAGCCCGATCGCCGCCGACCATGACGGTCAGCACGCCGTTCTCGGCGCCGGCCTGGCCACCGGAGACAGGCGCGTCGAGAAATGAAAATCCACCTGCCTCCGCTGCTGCCGCCAGTTCGCGCGCGACTTCCGCCGAAGCCGTGGTGTTGTCGATGAAGACCGAACCCTTCTTCATCGATTTGAAGGCGCCTCCGGGACCTGTCGTCACCGAGCGCAGATCGTCGTCATTGCCGACGCAGGAAAAGACGAAGTCCTTGTCCTTGGCTGCCTCTGCCGGCGTCACCGCAAGGCTGCCGCCATGCTGGCCGACCCATTGCTCGGCCTTGGCCTTGGTGCGGTTGTAGACGGTGACGTCGTGGCCACCCTTGTTCTTCAAGTGACCGGCCATGGGATAGCCCATCACGCCAAGACCGAGAAATGCCACAGATGCCATGAACTTGCCCTTCAGACGGAAACGAAATTGCTGCGGAAGCTCTAGAGCAATTCCAGGAAAAGTGTGAAGCGGTTTTCCGTCCGGAATTGCATCAAAACAAAGAGATAGAGCGGTTCGGCGTTTCTGCGAAACGGTGAACCGTTCTAGGCCCTGCGCTCAATTCGTCAAGACGGCTGCGGACTGATCGCCTGGTGCAGGCAATATGGAAAACCGTCAACGCTTCAGATGGATGGTGATCCGGCGCTCGATCCATTCGATCGCATGGCGCAACAACTCGACCATCACCAGGTACACCAGGGCGACCCAGATATAGGCCTGGATGTCGAAGGAATTGGCAAAGGCGAGTTTTGCATTGCCCATCAGGTCGTAGACGGTGATGATGGCGACGATGGCGGACGCCTTGACCATCAGGATCAGCTCATTGCCGTAGGGCCGCAAGGCGACGATCAGGGCTTGCGGCAGGATGATCTTGCGCAGCGTCTGCAATTTGTGCAGGCCGAGGGAGGCGGCGCCTTCCCATTGGCCCCTGGGCACGCTTTCGATGGCGCCGCGCAAAATCTCGGCCTGGTAGGCGGCGGTGTTGAGCGCAAAGGCGAAGACGCCGCAGTTGAAGGCATCCTTGAAGAAGTCCCAAAGCCCGATCATCTGGAGCTCCGGTCTGAACGACCCTAGCCCGTAATAGACCAGAAAGGTCTGAACCAGCAGCGGCGTGCCCCGGAAGAAATAGACGTAACAGTAGGCAAGGCCGGACAGGATCCGGTTCCTGGACATACGCCCGTAAGCAACCGGCATCGACAGGACGGCGCCAAGCACCATCGAAATGGCGACCAGTGACAGGGTAACGCCCAGTCCTCGCAGATAGGCCGGAGCATATTTGGCGAAGAAGGCCGCATTCCAGGCAAAGAACAGATAGCCGACGATGCCGAGGCCAAAGGCGATCCACAGGCAGACCAGCGCGTAGCCGACGATGCGCGGTCGCGGCCAGCCGCGGGTCCGCGGTGGGGGCCGTTCGACCATGGCGGCTGTGGCGCTCATCGTTGTGCCTCCCGTTTGCCAAGCGAGCGCAAGATGGCGCTGGTGGCGAAGGATGACACGACGGCCAGACCCAGAAAGACCAGAGCCGCAATGCTGTAAAACAGGAACGAATGCTTGGTGACGCGAGCCGCCACACCGGCGTTGCGCAGCGTCTCGGCAAGACCGACGACTGAAACCAGCGACGTGTCCTTGAGAAGGCTGAGCCAGCAGTTCTCGAGACCGGGGAAGGCAATGCGCAGCAGCTGCGGCAGGATCACTAGGCGCATTGTCTGCCATTTGGACAAACCAATGGAATAGCCACCCTCATACTGCCCCTTCGGGATGGCGCGGAAGGCCGAGAGGAAAACCTCGCTGGCATAGGACGAGAAGATCAGCGAGAGCACGATCATGCCGGCGACGAAACTGTTGACGTCGATGGTCGCTTCGGGGCGGAAATACCGGATGAGATGCTGCAGCAGGATCGGCATGCCGAAGAAGAACAGGAAAAGCGTCACCAGTTCCGGCAGGCCGCGAAAGACCGTGGTGTAGATATTGGCGGCGAGGCGCAGCGACGGCTCCTCGGATTGCTTGCCCAGCGCAATGAAAAAACCGATCGTCAACCCAATGGGGAGCGTCGCCAGCGCTAGCAGAACCGTTACAATGACGCCATAGGCAATGTCGTCACTCCAGCCATCAGGTCCCCAACTGAGAAGTGTCCATATGCTTTGGGCTGGCATTGACAGGTGTTATCCCCACGACGTTCCCAGGATGAATAGAAAGACGGCGGGGAATTTCCCCGCCGTCTTGATCCTGTCTATTAGGACTCGGCGCCGAAGACGTCGAACTTGAAGTACTTGTCGTTGATTTCCTTGTATTTTCCATTGGCGCGGATGGCGTCGATGGCCTCATTGAGCTTGTTGACCAAATCGGTCTCGCCCTTGCGCACGGCAATGCCGGCGCCCGGTCCGAAGATCTCGACCGGCTGCGGCGAGGGCTGGCCGAGAATCTTGCAGCAGGCGCCATCAGGCGAGTCCAGCCATTGCTGCAGCACCACGATATCGTCCTCGATGGCGTCGAGGCGACCATTGGCCAGATCCGCCTGCTCCTCGGGGCTGCTCGGATAACCCTTCACGGTGCTGTCGGTGTAGGTCTTCGAGGCATAGTTGAAATGGGTGGTCGTCGTGGCGACGCCGATGGTCTTGCCGGCGAGATCTTCCTTGGTCACACCCTTCAGCGTGCTGTCTTTCGGCACGGCGAGAGCCGAGGGGGTGTTGTAGTATTTGTGGGTGAAGTCGACTTTCTCCTTGCGCTCCGGCGTGATCGACATCGAGGCGACGATAGCGTCGAACTTGCCGGCCTGAAGTGCCGGGATGATGCCGTCCCAATCCTGGGCGACAAAGGTGCATTTGACCTTCATCTGATCGCAAAGCGCCTGGGCGATGTCGATGTCGAAGCCGACAAGCTTGCCGTCGGAGGTGAGGTTGTTGAACGGGGGATAGGCGCCTTCGGTGCCGATCCGCAGGGTCTTTTCCTGGGCCTGGGCTACGCCGAGCGTCAACAGCGCAGCCGATGCGGCGAGCGCGATACGCAGTGCAATACGCATGATAGTCCTCTCTTTATGGTCCCGGCCGTCGTTCCGAAACGGCTCTATGGGGCGGTGCTTTTGACCGCCCGCTGAGGCGATACTCCCACTCTTTCCAAGAAAAAAGCAACTGCAAAACCACCGAAATCGGCAATGCGGTTCTGCCGCTACGTTACATCTCAAGCAACGAGGCCGGTGGTGCGCTCGATGAAGTCGACTATCGATTTTACGTCGTCGAGGTCGAATACCGGCAGGCTCTCGTCCGTGACGTCGAAATCGGCGGCGATGGCGACAATATTGGGATCGCCTGCTGAAAGCGGCGCCCGGTCCTTCGCTTCCAGCCGCCGCGTTTCGATCTTGCGGTGTGATTCGCGCTTGTAGCCTTCGACCAGCACGATGTCGCATGGGGCGAGTCGCGAGAGGATGCTCTCCAGTGGCGGCTCATCCTCGCCACGCAATTCATGCATCAGCGCCCAGCGGTTGCCGGACACGATCGCGACTTCGATGGCCCCGGCCTGCCGATGGCGGAAGCTGTCGGCGCCCGGCTTGTCGATGTCGAAATCATGATGGGCGTGTTTGACCGTCGAGACCTTCCAGCCGCGCCGCACAAGCTCGGCGACCAGCTTTTCGGTGAGGGTGGTCTTGCCGGAGTTTTTCCAGCCGGTGATGCCGAAGACGCGTCTGTTCATGACATGATGCTCTGCAACAGGCGCGCGGCCTGGGCAAGATCGTCCGGCACATTGATGTTGAAGAAAGGATCGAGCGGCCGGCCAGCGAATTGCACGACCTGGAATTCCACCTCGACATGGCCATGGCGCTCGATGAAGGCCGAAACGCGCCTGTTGTCCTCATCGACCAGGAAATGCCGCAAGGCGTCGCGACAGTCCGTCGGCCACAGCGCGAAGGTCGGGTGGAGCCGGCCGGCCGAGGAGGCGACGGCGATTGAACCCGGATGTTCGCCGGCTGCCGCCGCCAGACCCGCGACCAGGTCCAGCGGCAGGAAAGGCGTGTCGCCGGCGGCGGTGACGACTGCTTTGCAAGGTGTGCCAGCGGCCGCCCATTCGAGGCCGGTCAGAATGCCGGCAAGCGGCCCGGCAAAGCCTTCAACGGTGTCGGCAAGCACGGGCAGTCCGAAACGGGAAAAGCGTTCGGGGTCGCCATTGGCGCTCAGCGCCAGGGTTTCGATCTGCGGGCCAAAGCGCGACAGGACCTGGTCAAGCACGCTGCCGCCGCCGAGCGGCAACAGGCTCTTGTCGCCGCCTCCCATCCGCCTTGACTGGCCACCGGCCAGAACGATCCCTGCAATATCTCGCCTCATGCATCGAGCCTGTACGCCAGCCGCCGGAAATCACAAGACCCGGCTAGATTCCATCCGGCGCCATGGCCGGTCCGGTGGTTTCGGCGACGATCCTTCGCCGGCCGACCACCCGCTCGCGATAAAGCGCATAGAGACCCGAGCCGACGACGATTGTCGCGCCGACGATCATCGGCATGTCCGGAATGTCGCCGAAGACGATCAAGCCAAGCAGGATGGACCAGAGGAGCGCGGTGTAGCGGAACGGCGCGATGAAGGAGATCTCGCCCGAGCGCATCGCCATGATGATGAATTGATAACCGATGAGCACCAGCACCGCGGCCAGCGCCAGCAGCGCCGTGCTTTTGCCGGTCATCGGCGTCCAGCCACCCATCGGCGACAACAGCGCCGCGCCGACGACGGTCATTGCCAGCGCGGTCGCGGTCGAGACGAGCATGGTCGGTATGGCTTGGGGGATGCGTTTGGTGGCGAGGTCGCGCACGGTGCAGCAGGCGACGCTGGCCAGCGCCCAAAGGGAATAGAGGCTGAAGCCATCAAAGCCGGGCCGCACGATGACCAGTACGCCGGCAAAACCGACTGCGATCGCCAGCCAGCGTCGCCAGCCGACCGCTTCGCCGAAAAACAGCGCGGCAGCCATCGTCACCGCCAGCGGCAGCGCCTGAAGAACGGCCGAGACACTGCCGATCGGCAAATGGGCAAGCGCCACCAGGAATGACACGGTGGCGCCAGCTTCGCCCAGCACGCGGATTGCCACCAGCGGCTGCAGCATCAGGCGCGGCCGCAAAAGCGCGCCGCGTTGCAAGGCCAGCAGGCCGACGAAGAGCGAGGCAAAGGCTCCTCTGATCAGCATGACCTGCGCCATGTTCATCGATTGCGAAGAGTATTTGGTGATGGCGTCGTTGAGCGTGAAGCCAACCATCGCCACCATCATGAACAACGCGCCGCGAAGATTTGGGGAAAGAGGCAAGACATCTACCGGTTGCTTGTGAAGCACGCCTGTAACAGCCCGCCACGAAACAGCAATGGCAAAGGGCTGGGCCAGGACCGGGGTATTCGTCATCGCCGGCGTGAAACCACGTCCTCAATTCGGCGCGGATCTGGTCGGGAGGCGGCTTCGCCTCCCGGAAGGTACCGGCTGCCGATGTCTATTTCTTCGGCGTCAGCACTTCGGTGCCGTTGCCTTCCTTGCCGGCGATGGTCCACAGGCCATGCAGCGACCCGTCATCCTCGACCTTGTAGACGACGAGGCCGATGTCCTTGCCCATGACATAGCCGGCGGAGAATGCATCGTCGTTGCGCATGCAGATGCCATCGGACGAAGAACCGCCAGTCTCCCAGTGGATCGCGCACGTCGTCCCGCTGGTCAGCGTGATGGTGGCTTCGCCATCATATTTCGATCCGTCGAAATTGGTGCCGGCGACGGTGTAGGTTCCGCCGATCGACTGAGCTGCCGCGGGCATGGCCGCAAGGCCGAGCAATGCAAGAGAAAGAATGAATTTGCGCATGACGTTTCCCCCTGTCAGCGAAGAGCCGCTTTCAGGGGAAGGCTAGGCCGGAACAACGTGGCCGTAAATCCGGCGGCGGTTCGCGGACAAGACTTTTTCTGGGTGTGATCCGAAATACTCACTGTCCCTTCAGACTGCCGGCAATCGCGCCGACCAGCGGGTCGTATTTCGACTTCAGGGCTGGCGGGTAATCGATCCAGACGGTGCGGATGACGCCATCTCTGCCGAACAGGCGCCGCTCATAAAAGATCTTTCCATCCTTCATGCCCGACAGCACCGCCCAGTTCTTGCCGGTCTTGCTGTAGGCAACGGCATAGCCAGGTTCCTTGCTCGCCTTTTCATCGGCGACAAAGCCTTTCGGCGTGTCGTCATCGACGTTGAGGATGCCGGAGCAGGTCAGGCTGGCGCCATCCGCGCTCAGCCAAACCTGTCCGTCGCCATTTTCCGGCTCAGGCTGACGATCGGTGAATATCTCATCGGGAAAGGTGCAGACGGTGCCGAAGCGAGCATTCACGTAGGTGAAGGGCTTGGCGTTTGCACTTGTTGTGACGGGCGTCGCCAAGGACAGAACTGTGATCAGCGACGACAAGCCGATACGATAAAGACGCAGCACGATGCCCCCTTGGCCTTGAGACCAAGATAACCTTGCACCAAGTCGGAGAAAAAATCAGCCGCCGGTGACGCTCATGTGCCGGGACACCGACGGACGGCTGGTGCGGCGGTCGATGATGAAATCATGGCCTTTCGGCTTGCGGCCGATGGCCTGGTCGATCGCGTCGGCGACAAGTTCGTTGCCTTCGGATGCACGCAACGGCGCGCGCAGGTCGGCCGCGTCTTCCTGGCCGAGGCACATATAGAGCGTGCCGGTGCAGGTCAGCCGGACGCGATTGCAGCTTTCGCAGAAATTATGCGTCATCGGTGTGATGAAACCGAGCTTTCCGCCGGTCTCGGCGACGTGGACGTAGCGGGCGGGGCCACCGGTCTTGAAGGGAATGTCGGTCAGCGTGAACTGGCGTTCCAGCGAGGCGCGCAACAGCGACAGCGGCAGATACTGGTCGGTGCGGTCGGCGTCGATCTCACCCATCGGCATGGTTTCGATGACAGTGAGATCCATGCCGCGGCCATGCGCCCAGCGCATCATGTCGGGCAGTTCGGCGTCGTTGAAATCCTTCAGCGCCACCGCGTTGAGCTTGACCTTGAGCCCGGCCGCCTGAGCGGCATCGATACCTTGCATGACCTTGTCGAGATGGCCCCAGCGGGTGATCTGGTGGAACTTGTCCGCATCCAGCGTGTCGAGCGAGACGTTGATGCGCTTGACGCCGCAATCGGCGAGCTCGGCGGCGAAGCGCGACAGCTGCGAGCCGTTGGTGGTCAGCGTCAGTTCTTCCAGCGCGCCGCTATCGAGGTGGCGCGAGAGCTGGCGCACCAGATGCATGATGTTCTTGCGCACCAGTGGCTCGCCACCGGTGAGGCGCAGCCGTCTGACGCCCTTCTCGATGAAGACGGCGCAGAGCCGATCCAGCTCTTCCAGCGACAGCAGGTCCTTCTTCGGCAGGAAGGCCATGTCCTCGGCCATGCAGTAGGTGCAGCGAAAATCGCAGCGGTCGGTGACCGACACTCTAAGATAGCTGATCGTGCGACCGAAGGGGTCGATCATGTTCATGTTCGAGCGTTTCCCGTGGCCGTTACCGGCATCGTTATATACAGCTATGTGATACGATCCAGCCCGCCATTCAAGATACCGCTTCTCGATCTTTGGTAACATCCCGGAGCCGACACCGTGTGTCGGTCGTCTATCAAGACTTTTCCCCTGTCGAGAAGCGGCGTAGGGAAGGGCAATCGATACGGGATCAAACTGCATGACCGCGCCAAAAGAACTCCGAGTCTCCAAGGACCGCAAGCTGCTGTCGGTCACCTTTCCCAATCACCAGCCATTCGAACTGCCGGCGGAGCTTTTGCGCGTCGCCTCGCCATCGGCCGAGGTGCAGGGCCATTCTCCCGACCAGCGTGTGACGGTTCCCGGCAAGCGCAACGTGGCCATCCTGAAGATCGAGCCGGTCGGCAACTATGCGGTGCGCATCACCTTCGACGATTTCCACGACACCGGCATTTTCACCTGGAACTATCTGCACACGCTTGGCCACGAGAAGGATGAGCGCTGGAATGCCTATCTGGCGGAGCTTGCCGAAAAAGGGCTGAGCCGCGATCGCTAAGCCGGCGTCGTAAAGGCGTCACACATCTGGAGTAGCGCCGGCCGGGGTTCGGAGACGAAAAAGATGCCGCTTATCACCACGGTCGAACAGCTCGAGGCGCTCTACGGCGTTCCAGGCGAAGCCTCGCTGATCAAGGAACTCGATCACGTCATTCCCGAATATGCCGCCTTCATCGAGGCATCGCCCTTTGTTGCGCTTGCCACCAGCGGCCCGGAGGGATTGGACTGTTCGCCGCGCGGCGATCTCGCCGGCTTCGTGCGTATCGTTGATCGGAAGACGCTGATCATGCCGGACCGGCGCGGCAACAATCGCGCCGATTCGCTGCGCAACATCATCCGGGATCCGCGTGTCGGGTTGCTGTTCCTGGTGCCGGGCTCTGGCACGACGCTGCGCATCAACGGCCGCGCGCGCATCACCACGGACGCCGAACTTTGCGCATCCTTCATGGTCGACGGCAAAGCGGCGCGCTCGGTGACCGTCATCGACGTCGATTCGGTCTATTTCCAGTGCGCCCGCGCCATTGTGCGGTCGGAGCTTTGGAACCCGGCAAAACATGTCGATCCGAAATCGCTGCCGACGCCGGGAAAAATCCTCGAAATCACCAGCCGCAAGAACATCGACGGCGAGGCCTACGACAAGGAATGGCCGGAGCGGGCGAAGAAAACCATGTGGTGAGTGACCGAAAAGGCCGTCAGGCCTCCTTCAGCACCTCATAGATCTTGCGCATCTGTTCGCCGATCATGTCGCACTGCTCCGGCGTCGACTGGCTCATCGCTTTCTCGATCAGCGCCATATGCACTTTCAGCGCCTGCATCAGCAGCGCCTCGCCAGCCTCGGTCAAGGCGAGCCGCAGGATGCGCTTGTCCTTCTCGTCGCCTTCGCGGCGCAGCAGGCCGCGCGTCTCCAGCTGCGGCAAAAGCATGGTGATGTTGGAGCGGCCGACGAGCAGCTTGCGGGCAAGATCGTGCTGCGACATGCCGGGATGGCGGTAGAGGTTCATCAGCACGTCGAGCTGCGCCGGCTTCAGGTCGAGCGGCGCAAGCTTCACCGCCAGCGTGCGCTCCAGCACATGGCAGGCGCGCGCCACCGCGACCCAGTTGCGAAAACGCGGGTTGTCCCAGGGTAGCTCTTGTTTATTGTTCATCTTTGAACTATTATGTTCATGCTTGAACGTATGGATGGATTCTCACTATGGCATCAATCGGGCTGAAGGTCATCCGGAGCGTATTTGGTGCGGCCGAGCATATTGCGCCACGCATCACCGGGCGCGCGGCTTTCGAACTGTTCTGCCGCACGCCGAGCACAAAGGCGTTGACCGATGGCGAGCGCCGCGCCATCGGCCGGGCCGCCGAGTTCATGACCGAGGCGCGCCATCATCGGCTGAAGACGGCAACCGGCTGCGTCATGGTGCACGAATTCCGGCCGGAGCCGGGCAGGGCCGCACTTGGCACCGTGCTTGTCGTTCATGGCTGGCGTTCGCGCACCGAATATATGCGCGCCTTGATCGAGGGCTATCGCGCCGCCGGCTACAGGGTCGTTTCCCTGGACCTGCCGGGGCACGGCCATTCGCAGGGCCGGCACCTGAACATGGTCAACGCGGTCGACGCGGTGCGGGTCGCCGGCGAATGGTTCGGCCCGTTCGTCGCGGCGGTGGGTCATTCCTTCGGCGGCGCTGTTGCCGCCAATGCCATTGCCGGTTCCGTCAAGAGCATTCCACCCCTGGCGGCCGGACGTCTCGTGCTGATCGCCGCACCCAGCTCCCTGCCGGCGATCTTCGCCGATTTCAGCCGCATGCTCAATGTCGGGCCGCGCTCGCAGGTGGCGATGGCGGACCGCGTCCAGCACCTGTCCGGCCGGCCGCTGCATGAATTCACCGGCGACCGCCAGCTTGCCCAGGCGCCGGTGCCGACGCTGGTCATCCACGCGCCGGACGATCGCGAGGTGCCGGCCGAGCACGCGAAACGCTACGCCGGCGCCGGAGGTCATGTGCGGCTGCACTGGGCCGACGGTCTTGGCCACCGCCGAATCCTTGCGGACAAGGGCGTTGTCGAACGCGCCGTTGCCTTCGTCGCGGAACACCGCGAGCCGTCGCGGTTGCATTGAGACGCAATCCTCGTTCCATGCATGTCGTTGTCTCAAAACCGGGACCACTCTTGAGCGACATGCATTGGGGCTATTTCTTCTTCTCGCCGGGCTCGACAGGCAGTCCGGCCGCCTTCCAGGCGGTGTAGCCGCCAAGGATGTGCTTGACGGGCACAAGCCCCATGTCCTGCGCCGTCTTGGTGGCGAGCGCTGAACGCCAGCCGCCGGCGCAGAAGAACACAAAGCTCTTGCCCGAAGCGAAGAACGGCTTGTGATAGGGACTTTCCGGATCGATCCAGAATTCCAGCATGCCGCGTGTTACATGTCTGGCGCCGGGAATCCTGCCGTCGCGTTCGACCTCGCGCGGGTCGCGCAGGTCGACGAAGATGGTGCCTTCGTCCTCGAGCAGTCCCGCGGCTTCTTCAGGTGAAACCACTTCGATCTCGGCGTTGGCTTCGTCCAGCAGTTCACGATAACCCTTTTTCACAGCTTGTTCCTCCCGACCGCACGTTTGGCTGGATTTCCACCATAATGGCCAGCGTTTGTCACGCTCAGTCGGGGCCTGCCAGAGTTTGCCAGGCAGCCATCGCGCCAGTGACGGTTGCCATCAGCGCGCTGCATGACGCGCCGTCGCGCGCCTGGATCGACATGCCGTGCTGCACCGTGGCGTAGAAGGTCGCCACTGCGCCGCAGCCGAAGTCGGCAGGCAATTCACCCTCGGCCACACCGCGCTCCAGGCGCTTGCGCAGGGCCGTAAGATTTTCAGCGCGGCGGCGGCGCAAGTCCGTGCAGATGGCACCACTGCTTGAATCCTCATGCAGTGCGCCCAGCGCAATCAGGCAGCCCTGCGGGCGATCGGTCTGCGAATAGGCCTTGGCTGTCTGCCGCAGGAAGTTCTCGATCGCCTGGCATGCCGTCGGTGCCTTATCCAAGGCGGCCCAGATCTCGGTTCCTTCGGCTTGCGTGTAGTATTCTATCGCTTCGAGGAACAGCGCCTCCTTGCTGCCGAAGGCGGCATAGAGGCTGGGCGAGTTGATACCCATCGCCGTGGTCAGCTCGGCGATCGACGTACCCTCATAGCCCTTGGCCCAAAACAGCTCCATCGCGCGCCGCAGGGCGGCGGTTCGATCGAAGGTGCGGGGACGGCCTCTTTCCGACATGTTCTTCTTTTCTGTGTTGATCGATACATAAATGAGTTGACGCGGCCGGACAAGGCTGCCAGACATTTATGTATCAATCGATACATAAATGGAGAAACAAATGTCTTCCAGCAATTTGAACGGCAAGGCGGCACTCGTCACCGGCGGCAGCCGCGGCATTGGGGCGGCGATTGCGCGAAGGCTCGCGGCCGATGGCGCCAAAGTCGCGCTGACCTATGTGCATGGTGAGGAACAGGCCCGCGCAGTGGTCGCCGAGATTGAGGCCAAGGGCGGCCGCGCCATCGCCATCAAGGCGGACAATCGCGATGCCGTGGCGATAGACAAGGCCGTCGATGAGACCGTTGGCGCCTTCGGCCGGCTTGATATATTGGTCAACAGCGCCGGCATCTGGCGCGCGGCACCCATCGACACATTGTCGTTAGCCGACTTCGACGAGACCATGTCGGTTAATCTCAGAGCCCCGTTCATCGCCTCGAAGGCGGCGGCCGCGCATATGGGCGAGGGCGGCCGGATCATCTCGATCGGCAGCAATCTCGCCGAACGCGTCACCGACACCAGCCTCGGCGCCTATTCCGCCAGCAAGGCGGCACTGGTCGGCTTGACCAAGGCACTCGCACGCGACCTCGGTCCGCGCGGCATCACAGCCAATGTCGTCCATCCCGGTTCGACCGACACCGACATGAACCCGGCGGATGGACCGCATGCCGAGCATCAGCGCCAGAAGATGGCGACGCCGCGATTCGGCAAGGCCGACGACATCGCCGGCATGGTTGCCTGGCTCGCTGGTCCGCAGGGGCGTTTTGTTACCGGCGCCGCATTGACCATCGATGGCGGCGCCAACGCCTGAATTTTGGGGAGTTCTCCAGGCTGGAGCGAACGCCCGCGCTCCAGCCGTCACGATCTTGTGAAACCGTTCTGCAACAGGCTTTCCAAAATTTATGAAAGCTTAACGAAATCGGTATGAATCGGTATAGTCGCGCCTTACATCCGCCATGCGGTGAGCGAGACAGCGTGCGGAACGGGAACCGGTTGCGACCGGAGCGGGTGATCCATGAAATTCCTCGGTAAAAAAGCAACCGCGATGCCGGTTGTGGCAATCGCGGCAACGCTCGCCCTGGGCGCGCCCCAGGCAGGCGCCCAGGGGCTCTTCGACATGCTGTTCGGCGGCGGCATCAGGCATGAACCGCAGGGCGAATTTCCGCCTCCGCCAAAGCACAAACCCAAAGCCCCGGCTGGTGGCGGTGGCGGCACGAAGATCAGCAGCCCGTCCTATTACACCTACAAGGCTGACAAGCTTATTCGCGTCGACTTCTCGACGCTATCGGCCGCGCCGCAGCCGGCGACGGCACAGGACGCCGCATTCGTTCCGTCAGCAACGGGGGCTGCTTTCCACGATGCCATTGCCGGTCTCAGCGACTACGAACTCTACGCCGAGCCCGAGATCGCCAAGGCGTTGATCGCCTATTACTCGGCCAATCCGGACTTCATCTGGGTGAACGGAACCATGCCCAACAACCGCGCCGAGGATGCGGTGCGGGTGCTGGGCGAGGCCGCGAGCTACGGCCTGGCGCCCGCCGACTACACCGTCGATGTGCCGGCCACGACTTCGGCCTCAACGGATGACGCGGCCAAGCTCAGGGAACTCGTGCGCTTCGAGATGGCGCTGTCGGCACGCGTCCTGCGCTATGCCCATGACGCCCAGAACGGCCGTGTCGAGCCCAACCGGATGACCGGTTACTATGATTTCCCGGCCAAGCCGCTCGACATGGTCGGCGTGCTGAAGACGCTGGCGCATACACAAGAAGTGCGCACCTATCTCGAATCGCGGCATCCGCAGAATGCGGAATATCAGGCGCTGCGCGTCGAGCTGGAGGCCCTGCAGGCCAGTGCCGAAAATGAGATCGTCGTCGATCCCAAGCTGCTGCTGAAGCCGGGCGAGACCAGCCCCGAACTGCCGAAGCTGCTGTCGCTGATCGCGCGCAATCTCGATGACGGCATGGGCGGCACCTATGGCGAGCTCTTGTCGCGGCTGGCGACCAGCGAGGTCTATGTCCCCGAGCTGGTGCCGCTGATCAAGGCCGTGCAGGTGAAGGAAGGCATGAAGGGCGACGGCGTCATCGGTCCGCGCACTGTCGCCTTGCTGGCCGGCACGTCGAAGGCCGACAAACTGCTCAAGGTGCAGGTGGCGCTGGAGGAACTGCGCTGGCTGCCTTCCGATCTCGGCAGCCCACGTGTCTTCATCAACCAGCCGGCGTTCACCGCGAGCTACATCGACAACGGTGAAGAGAAGCTGAAGACGCGCGTCGTCGTCGGCCGGGTGACCAACCAGACGGCTTTCTTCTACGACCAGATCAAGCAGGTAGACTTCCATCCCTATTGGGGCGTGCCGCAGTCGATCATCGTCAATGAGATGCTGCCCAGATTGCGCAGCGATCCCGGCTATCTCGATCGGGCCGGCTACGAGGTGACGGATTCGCGCGGCAAACGCATTCCGTCGTCGGCGGTCAATTGGGGCGGCTATGGCGCCAACATTCCCTACAGCGTGCGCCAGCAGCCGAGCGAGGCCAATGCGCTGGGCGAACTGAAGATCCTGTTCCCCAACAAGCATGCGATCTACATGCACGATACGCCGCAGAAATCGTTCTTCAAGCAGGACATGCGCGCGCTCAGCCATGGCTGCGTGCGGCTGCAGGATCCGCGCGGCATGGCCGCGGCGGTGCTCGGCACCTCGGTCGACTATGTCGCCGAAAAACTGAAGCACGGACATTCGACCGAGGACGTGACGCGCAAGATTCCGGTCTATGTCGCCTATTTCACCGCATGGCCCGACATGTCCGGCAAGGTCGAGTATTTCAGCGACGTCTACGACCGCGATTCGCGACTGAAGCAGGCATTGGACGCCACCGAGGCCGTGCGCTCGCCGTCGAGCTGATCGTTTAGAATTGCGACAACGGGCGGCGGAACCCCGCCTCCCGCCCGGCGATCAGCCAGTAGATCAATCCGGCGACGAGGCCGGCGGCGGCGATGATGCCGATATCGGCCCATCGCTCCGGGTCTATGTCTTCCGCCGAGCTCGGCCAGATCAGGAAGAAGCCGCCGGCGGCGGCGGCGGCGCCGAAGACTATGTGCATCAGGGCATTGCGCAGCGAGAAGAACTCGGCGATCAGCGCGAAGATCAGCGTCTGCAGCCCGGTCACGACGATCGTCAGGAAGTAGACGAACATGCCAAGCGGCGGCACCACCAGGACGGCGATCGGGCTGACGCCCATGATGTCGAAATAGGCCGGCGCGTTGGGCAGGGAACTGAGCGCGGCGTAGATCGCCGCCACGGCGACCAGGCCGACCAGAACGGCGACCAGATAGCCGGCCAGCATCATCAGGACGCGCATCATTACATGCTTCGCCATCGCCATGCCCATCCCCCCCATGCGGCGCAGTCAACCGTTCCAATCAGCCACCAAAGACGATCCGGCGCAAGGGCAGGCACCGAGCGGGACGATTTGGCAGGATTCGTGGATTGTGAAGCACGCCGATCAGGCGCCGCCGCACAGATGCTCGGAGTCCGGCAAGGCCCAGGAACCTTTCGCAACCAGGTCGATCGAATAATAGACCCGGCCGCGGTCGTCATCCCTGGGACAATCCCTGGGAATCGCGATCAGGCACGTCACGACGGCTTCGCCGACCTTCGAGGCGGCAAGGCCCGGTTCGCGATCATAGGAGACGGCCCCACCGCCATTGGTGAAGGTGGCTGCGCTGCCGGCGTCGGGCGAGGCGGTTTCCAGCGGATCGTCGCCAAGCCGCGTGGTCAGCGTCTCGATGTGCGTGGACGCGCATTGTCCGACCGCCGAGGGCAGGGGCTGATCGTTGTTGCCGGGATTGCGCGCGGCGGTATCCAGAGCCTTCTTGCCGATCAGGACGATGTTGTAGTCCTGCACCCATGACGGCGCATTGCCATAGGTCTGCAAAGCGTTGTTCAGCGCGCTGACGATGCAGGCTGTATCGCTCCTGCAGGCATTGCGGTCGGCAATCAGGCCGCGGGCGATCTTGCGCTTGTCGCCGCCGAAGGCCGGCTCGAACCCCTTGTAGGCCTTGGCGACCAGCAGATCGATCGCCGACAGCTGCGGATCGGCACAGATCACCTTCTCCGCCGGCAGGCTGGCCTTGGCGCAATCGAAGGATGGCCCGCCCGCGCGCGCCGAAGGCGCCGCAAACATGCCGCCAGCCAGGATGACAAGCACAAGCAAGACTTTCGTTTGGATGGAAGATCGCATCAATGCCCCCAAGCATCAGGATAGCGCAAGGCACAACCGCGCCTTTGCGTACATATCACACGCCAAGGATGGATAATTTGCGGCGCGCCAATTGGCCCATCGAGCGTGTGCAAAAAACGGATCCGTCTATTGGATACCTGCCGGCTGCTCCTACCTGGGCTCGGCCGTCACCGGATCGTAGGTAATTTCGACCTTCGCCTTGTCCGACGTGTAATAGGTGACGGTGTAGGCGCCATCGTCCCAGTCGACCTCTTTCACATAGCGAAAACCGTCGCGGTGCTCGACCTTGGCGAGGATCTCCGACAGCTTCTTGGCATTGGGCGGCGGCAACGGCTTGTCATCCGCCGCCAGAGCCGGTCCGGCGGCGAGAAGAACGGCAACGCTGGTTGCCACGAGAAATCTGGACATGGTTTTCCCTCAAGTTTCGACGCAAGGAAACGAGCTGGTGCGGTGGTTGGTTCCGGATGGGATGCAGGACCGTGCAGTCCATCGACTTGCGGTTGCGCGCGAGAAAGCCGTCCGCCAACGAACCATGATGTGCGCTTCAAAATCCCCGCCATACGTGATTGCGGTATTGGGGAGTCCCATGCGCACGCCTCAGGTCGTCATGCTTGCATTGTCAGTCTTTCCATCTCGGCCGTTTCCCCTTCTGCGTCGACGACCGCATCGAGGCGCGATAGCAGCGAATTACTGCGACTGAACGGAAGCGTATCTCCAGAGGGAGCGTTATAAGGTGACGCTGCAGGGAGGCGAATTACATGTATCAGCTGCTAAAAGAACAGCTTGCCGCAACAATTGAAGCGCTCAAGGTAACCGAATTCAATCGCGGTAATGCGATTGAGCGCCTGATTATGGCGCTTTATGCCACTATCATCGAGCAAATCGACAGCGCAGTGACGCTTATAGACTCTAGCCGCGCCGCAGGCGTTGAAGCCATTTTGCGCACATGCCTTGAGGCTCATGTCGACCTGTTGAACCTGGCATCCGATCCCGTTTACGCAGATCAGATGCAGGCTCACTATCATCACCAATTCAAATTGGTCTGCCAGGAAGCAATGAAGGGCACCAATCCCTTCTTAGCGGGTATCGAAAGCGATGCACCTGCTCGATACGAGGAACATAAGAGGGAGCTCGCGCGTCTAGGTAGACCGCTGACCATTCAAACACGATTCGAGATGGCTGGTCTGAACGACCTCTATTATTCCATATACAATAGTCTTTGCTGCGAATCTCATAACAACATGCGCTCTCTCATGGGCCGCCATTTCATTAACAACGGGACCGAGGATACACCTCTATTCCAGATCGCAATCTTCAACGGCATGGAGAAGGTCGACTTCGATGCCGCCATTGATGGCTTCCTATCCATTTTGACGGGGTCCAATCGTACAATTCACCACTATTTCGATTCCGGCCAACTTGACCGACTCGAGATATTTGCCGAGCGCCGTGCCGCTATGTCACCAAAAGAGGAGCAGACAGTGCCGAAAGCGCCTCCCGAAGCTTAGCTTCCGTCCAACAGCCTTCGGTACCGAGAGCATCCGTTGAAGGAATTGCAATGTCTAGGAATGTCGTGAGCGAAGGCCCTAATAGTGTGCCCATTGCGTTTTCGGATTCAGCTGCCAGTGAGAGGCTAGTCGATATATCGTCGACATCTGCGGATATCGGCCTTGATGCAGCCATTACATCGGGTGCTCTGGACGGTGTTCCGTTCTTTGGTGCCATCACTGGTATAGCGCGAGCTGGGATCGCTATTCGCGACTACCTCTTTCTCAAGAAGGTAGCGGCCTTCCTCGAAACGTTCGATAAGACCCCACTTGAGAAACGAAGAGCATTCATCGCTGACTTAGAGAAAAAGGGTAAGAAAGCCGAATTTGGGGAGCAAATTCTGCTGCTAGTTGACCGAATGGAAGATGTGGAAAAGCCTGCGATCGTAGCCCATTTGATAGCAGCAGCCGCGATGGGACATCTACCTCTCGACAAAGCACTCCGAGTAGCCAAGATCGTCGATAGGGCGTTTGTTGAAGACCTTAAGACCCTGCCCAGGTTTCAGGCCGGGTCCCCGACAAATCGACTTGTGGCCGATGCCCTCTTTTCCGTCGGCCTGCTGAACGGCAATGGCTTGGCCATGTTCGACGGTGACGATGCCGATCGAAGTGGAACCACTTATCATCTTAATGAGTACGGACGGATATTGGTTCGCTATGGTCTCCAGGTCGAAGCCTCTTAAAGGGTAGGCAAAAAGGCGACGACGCCCCTCCGGCCCAGCCGCTGGCGGCAACCCGAGGGCCGTGAAGCTGCCGAGGCATCAAAAGAGACCGTGGAGACGGTCAATGCCTAGATCGATAATGCGCTCGATGAGATACAGCGCCGCGAGGTAAGCGGTTGGCTTCCATTCGGGCGGAATTGACGGTGATGGCTTCTTTGTGGTGGGCTTGGGCATCGGCAGAGTTCTCCATTAAAAATTTTATGGAGAATCATTCGCTTGCCGATTTCTTATTGGTGGCGGTTTTGTGACTCTGCTGCAAGGAGGTCTCGAGATGGTTTTTGATAAGACTTTGAATCTTATATTCTTTTCGGCTTTCGCTCCTGCCAATATTCAGGTTCGAAATCGCGCCGCACCAATAATTTACGGACGACCACCCGTAAGCACTTGAATCTTCTATCCCATTTGAGGCACGCGCGCGTGGATGGGTGTGTAAATGTGGCACGATTTATCAGCGCCCGTCGCTGCGCCTCCACTCCGCTCACCCAATAGGGTGCAGCGGAGGGACCTAGTAGCCTCGATGTCATGGAGCCGAGGTTCGGGTTACGCGCCGGTGCCAGTTTTCGAAGGTTTGGCAGAAGCCAATTCATCCAACGTTATCGGGGGGGTTGGATGGTGGGCGATGCAGGGATTGAACCTGCGACCCCACCCGTGTGAAGGGTGTGCTCTCCCGCTGAGCTAATCGCCCGCTCGTTGCCCGAAGGCCAAGCGAGCCGCGATATAAGGGAGGCCGGCCGGTTAAGTCAAGGCGCTGTCTGGCGTTCTCACAGCGATCGGATTCTTCGCTCCTCGGGCCGTCCCGATGGATGCCGGTCGCTGTTCGCTCAGTGTCCCGCCGCGCGGATCAGCCGCTCCGCGAGTTCCACGGTCAGAGCGTCGAAATGCGAGATCACCGCCGAGGGCTCGAATTCGCGCACATGCCGGTCGGTGTAGCCGAAATCGACCGCCACCACTGGGATGCCGGCGGCCTTGGCGGTGTCGATGTCGGTTTGCGAATCGCCGACCATCAGGGCGCGGTGCGGGTCGCCGCCGGCCAGCCTGACGGTTTCCGTCAGGTGGCGCGGATCGGGCTTGCGGAAGGCGAACGTGTCCTGGCCGGCGATGGCCGCGAAATGCCTGGTCAGGCCGAGCGCTTCGATCAGCGCCAGGGAATTGGCTTCGTATTTGTTGGTGCAGATCGCCAGGAGATAGCCCGCCTTCTCGAAACGCCCGATCGCGTCGACGACACCGGGGTAGGGGCGCGATTTGCCGGGAATGTTGTCGGTGTAGTGATCGAGGAACAGTTTTAGCAGCCGGTCATGCTCGGCGACGTCGAGCGAGCGCTGCTGGGCGGCGTGCGCCCGCTCTATCATCACGCGGCCGCCATGGCCGACGAAGCGCCTGAAGCCGGCCTCGTCGACGGCCGTGAGTTCGCTGGCGGCCAGGCTGTGGTTGAGGCTGTCGAGCAGGTCCGGCGCCGTGTCAATCAGCGTTCCGTCGAGGTCGAACACGATGATCGGGCGACTCATGATCCATCCTGCGCAGGTTTTTGCATTGGCAGGCGATAGCGGCTGCGGCGCGTCAAGGCAAGCAAAGCAGTGTACAGCCGCCCAATGGTCAAGGCTTTGACCACGGTCAAAAGCTTTGACCCGGCCGGCAAAAATGCTAGGAGCCCGAAACACAAGGTTCCCCGGGGCAGCAAGCGGCATGGATGCAAGACAGTTGAAGGTCGAGGCCGCGCGGGCCGCCCTTGCCCATGTCAGCGACGGCATGCGACTCGGCATCGGCACCGGCACCACGGCGGAAGAGTTCGTACGGCTGCTCGCCGACAAGGTCGCCACCGGCATGACCGTCATCGGTGTGCCGACTTCGGAGCGCACCGCAGCACTTTGCCGCGAGCTTGGCGTGCCGCTTTCGACATTGGAGGAGACGCCCGAGCTCGATCTCACCGTCGACGGCGCCGACGAGGTCGACCCGGAACTGACCCTGATCAAGGGCGGCGGCGGCGCGCTGCTGCGCGAGAAGATCGTTGCGGCGGCCTCGCAGCGCATGATCGTCATCGCCGACCGGTCGAAGATGGTCGAGACGCTCGGCCGTTTTCCGCTGCCGATCGAAGTCAACCGGTTCGGCCTGCGCGCCACCGAGATCGCCATAGCCAAGGCGGCTGCAGAGCTCGGCCTTTCCGGTCCGATTACATTGAGGATGACGGGAGGCCAGGCTTTTGTTACAGACGGCGGCCATTTTATCCTCGATGCATCTTTTGGCCGCATTCCGGATACAAGAGCGCTTTCGAATGCTCTCCACGCCATTCCGGGCGTGGTCGAGCATGGTCTTTTCATCGGGCTGGCGTCAGCGGCCATCATCGCCGGCGGCGACGGTATCCAAACCGTCCATGCCGCCCGAAAACCAGGGAGTTCTACCAACCATGATGTTGCATAACCGGGTTCGCGGCCTTTGCGTCGTTCTGGCGGCTTCGGCCGTTTTCGCCTTGTCGTCGCCGGCGTTTTCGCAGGACGTCACCGAATCGCACCTGAAGGCGGCCCGCGCTGCGGTCGCGGCGATCCATGCGACCGACCCGTTCGACAACATCCTGCCGCAGGCGGCGGCCGCGCTCGAATCGCAGCTCATCCAGAAGAACCCGGACATGCAGGAGCTGATCGGCAAGACGATCAGTGAGAAGGCGTTGGCATTGGCGTCACGCCGCGCCGATCTCGAGAAGGAAGCGGCCCTTGCCTATGCGAAGGTGTTTTCCGAAAAGGAACTCAACGATATCGCGGCCTTCTACAACTCCGACTCCGGCAAGAAGCTGCTCGACAGCGGCCCGACCGTGACGCGTGATCTGGTCAAGGCTGCCGACATCTGGCAGAACGGCCTTGGCCGCGACCTTGCCCAGCAGGTCGGCGAAACGCTGGCCGCGGCCGCCAAGGCCAAGGCCAAGGCTGCCCCTGCGCCTGCTGATGGTGCTGCTCCGGCCGACAATGCGGCGCCGGCGGATGGCGCTGCACCGGCAGATGGTTCGGCGCCGGCCGACGGTTCGGCTCCCGCCGACGGCACGCAGAACTGATCCTGCGCTTTCAAATGCGGCCTTGCGGCCATCTGTGAAGCCCGGCTTGTCCGGGCTTTTCTTTTGGCCTTTGGCGGCCTACCTGTCACGCACATTTTCCGACGTTCAAGGAGCCGCCTCATGGCCGGTTATGACTACGATCTTTTCGTCATCGGCGGCGGCTCCGGTGGGGTGAGGGCGGCGCGCGTTGCCGCCGCACTCGGCAAGCGCGTCGGCATCGCCGAGGAATACCGTTTTGGCGGTACCTGCGTCATCCGCGGCTGCGTGCCGAAAAAACTCTATGTTTACGCCTCGCAATTTCCGGAGCATTTTGCCGATGCCGCCGGCTACGGCTGGACGGTGCCGGAAGCCAGTTTCAACTGGCAGACGCTGGTGGCCAACAAGGACCGCGAAATCAGCCGGCTGGAGGCGATCTACAAGAAGAATGTCGAGGGCGCCGGCGGCGACACCTTCCATTCGCGGGCGATGATCGTCGACCCGCATGTGCTGCATCTCCTGGACGACGACCGCACCGTCACCGCCGACCAGATCCTGATCGCCACCGGTGGTCGTCCGGCGGCCCATCCAGCGCTTCCCGGTCATGAGCATTGCATCTTTTCCAACGAGGCTTTCGACCTCAAGGAACTGCCGAAGGCGATCATGGTCGAGGGCGGCGGCTATATCGCGGTCGAGTTCGCCAACATCTTTCACGGGCTCGGTGTCGACACCACGCTGGTCTATCGCGGCAAGGAGATCCTCAGCCGCTTCGACATGGATCTGCGCCGCATGCTGCACGAGACCATGGAAAAGAAGGGGATCAAGATCCTCTGCCACGCGGTATCGGAGTCGATCCGCAAGCGGCCGGACGGCCGGCTCGATGCCCTTCTCACCAGCGGCCAGACGCTGACGGTGGATCAGGTCATGCTGGCCATCGGACGCATCCCCAACACCGAGAATATGGGCCTGGAAGGCATCGGCCTCGAGATGACCCAGGTCGGCGCGATCAAGGTCGACGAGTACTCCCGCACCAACATCGACAATATCTGGGCGATTGGCGACGTCACCAACCGCGTGCAGCTGACACCGGTGGCGATCCACGAAGCAATGTGCTTTGTCGAGACGGCATTCAAGGGCAACCCGACCGCGCCCGACCACGACACGATCGCGACCGCGGTCTTCTCGCAGCCGGAAATCGGCACTGTCGGCCTGTCGGAAGACGAAGCCGTCAAGCGTTTCGCCGATGTCGAAATCTACCGCGCCAGCTTCCGGCCAATGCGGCATACGCTATCGGGCCGCGACGAGAAGATGCTGATAAAGCTGGTGGTCGACGGCGCTTCCCGCAAGGTGCTCGGCGCCCATATATTGGGGCCGGATGCCGGCGAAATGGCGCAGCTGCTGGGCATTCCGCTGAAGGCCGGCCTGACCAAGGATGATTTCGACCGCACAATGGCCGTGCACCCGACCGCAGCGGAAGAACTCGTCACCATGTACAAGCCGACCTACCGCGTGAAGGACGGCCAGCGCGTGCAGTGACGGGCGCGTTTCGCTCCGTGAAGGTCGACGGAACCACCTGAGGCAGGCAGCCTGAGGCGGAAGCCGCCGCCGGCCATGGCCAGCGGCGGAGACAGCAATGCGGCTACAGCAGCGTGCCGCGCAGGATGACCAGCGCCACCGAGAAATAGATCACAAGCCCGGTGACATCGACCAGCGTGGCGACAAACGGCGCCGATGCGCTGGCGGGATCGAAACCGACCCGTTTCAGCGCGAAGGGCAGCATCGATCCCGAGAGCGAACCAAAGGTGACGATGCCGACCAGTGCCGCGCCGACCGTCGCGGCAATCAGCGGCCAATGCGGACCGTAATCGTAGAAACCGAAATACTGCCACAGCGTGATGCGGCAGACGCCGACCACGCCAAGGATCGATCCCAGCACCAGGCCGGTCGGCAGTTCGCGCAAGGCAACCCGCCACCAGTCGCTCAGCCCAATCTCGCGCAGCGCCAGCGCCCGGATGACCAGCGAGGTCGCCTGCGAACCGGAATTGCCGCCGGAGCTCATGATCAGCGGGATAAAGAGGGTGAGCACGATCGCCTTTTCCAGTTCGCTTTCGTAGCTCTGCATGGCGTTCGCGGTCAGCATCTCGCTGAGGAACAGGGCGCACAGCCAGCCGGCGCGCTTCTGGATCATGGCGAGGAAGCTCATCTTCATATAGGGCTCGTCGAGCGCTTCCATGCCGCCGAAGCGATGCACATCCTCCGTCGTTTCCTCGATCATCGTGTCGATGATGTCGTCGATGGTCACGATGCCTAGGATCTTGCCGTGGTCGACGACGGGTACGGCGAGCAGATCGTATTTGGAGATCGTCTGCGCCAGGGTTTCACGATCGGTCAGCGGGGTGACCGTCACCGGCACACGGTCCGGCGCCACCGACAGGATCGGGTCGTCCGGCTCACCGGTGATGAGCCGGCGCAGGCCGGTCGACCGCACCAGAAGGTGCGTTTGCGGATCGACGATGTAGATCGCGTAGACGGTTTCGCGCGTCCGTTCGACCTTGCGGATGTAGTCCAGCGTGCGCCCGACGGTCCAGTCAGAGGGAACGCTGACGAACTCCGTCGTCATGATCGACGCGGCGCTGCCTTCGGGATAGCCCAGAATGGAAAGCAGGGTGGCACGCAGCGGCGGCGCCAGTGCGCCGAGCAGTTCGGAGCGTGCCGGCTCATCGAGCTCGCGCAGTATATCGGCCGCACGGTCGACCGACATGGCCGTGAGCAGCTTGCTTGCCTTGGCGCGGGGCAGGGCCTCCGCCAGTTCGGGCGCACCGTCGAGTTCAGGCTGGTCGAAGATCTCGACCAGCCGCTCGAACGGTACGGCGCAAAGCAGATCCGCCGCGGTTTCGCGCGTTTCATGGTTGAGCGCCTCGACCACGTCGGCGACATGGTCGTTTGCAAGGATGCGGGCGATGGCGACGGCCTCGTCGTCCGCTACGGGGGAAAAATCGTTCATGGTTCACTCCTTGCCGTCCGGCAGGACATGAACCATGTGAGGTCACGTCTAGGCGGACGGCGGTTGCGTTCGACTAATACTGTCGCCAGGCATGGCGCGGTGACCTTTCCGCTTGCGGGTTCGCGTTTGACTGTCAGCAAGCCGGCGCAACATAGGAGCGCGCCTTGCCGAGTCAATCGCGGTGAGTGAGGAAAACGGCGCCTGATGACTCCGATCGCGATACTGTGATCGCCGACTGCCGCGCTGCCCGGCAAGTCGCGGTGAAATCAACGTTATTTCTGCTTCAGCCGACGTGAGAAACGCAGCCATTTGTCCTCGACCGGACGTGGCTGGGTCAGAATCGTGGTGAGTTCGACCGGCAGGGTCGGAACCAGCGGCTTCTTGGTGGCGGCGCCGTCGGCGATCAACACGATCGAATGGTAAAACTCGGTGCCGGCAGCCGATCGTGGCGCCACCGCCTCGTGCATGACGCTGATCACCGTGACATCGGGGCAATTGTCCTTGATCGCCTGGTGGAAGGCAATCTTGCCTTCCGGGTCAAGGGCGCCGGTCGCCTCGTCAAGGAACAGCAGCCCCGGCTGCTGCAGGATGATGCGGGCCACCACCAGCTTCTGCTTCTGGCCGCCCGACAGGACCTGATCCCAGCTTTTGCCTTCACGGCTTTCATTGGCCATATGCTCGATGAAGTCGCCAAGGCCGGCCTTGTGCAGCGCGGACGCGACCTGCGCATCGCCGTGGTCGCGCTCGGAGCCCGGCAGGCAGACCAGCTGTTTCAGCGACACCTGCTGGAGCTTGACCTCCTGGGCGGCATAAAAGCTCTTCACTCCGTCGGGGAAGACAATGGTGCCGCGGCCGTAAGGCCAAAGGCCGTTGATCGCCTTGATCAGTGAAGTCTTGCCGCAACCGGATTCGCCTTTGAGGAACGTCCACTCGCCGCGCCGGAAGCGCAAATTGGCAGCGCTGAGGAACGGTGTCGCGTCCTCGCCCTGATGCGCCAGTTCGAGCTTCTGGATGGTCAGCCCGAAAACCGGGTTCTGGCTGGCATAATGGAAGTCGGACTGACCGGTCTGGCTGTAGAACGCCTGCGGATGCTGGACGTTCTCGATCGCGTTCGCCAGTTCCGTGACACGCTGGCTGTTGGCGCGCAGCGTGGCGATGGCGGGCATGACATGAATGAACCACGAGCACTGGCTGATCAGCTGAGCGACCATTTCGGAGCCGGTTATGTAGCCCTTGTAGTCCAAGCGATTGTGTATGAACGACACCAGACCGGGACCATAGGCGACGATCCTGGCGCCGAGGAAGTTGTAGATCAGCTCGAACGACGTGTAGCTATTGTTGACGACATTGAGCTTGCCCCAGGTCTTGTCGATATCGACGTAGAGCTTGTCGTGCATCGACTTTTGCACGTCTTCGCCATGCGAGGCGGCGACATGGAAGCTGCGGCGCAGGAACGTCGTCAGTTCACTGCGGTAGCTGCCCTCGGCCTGCTGCATGCGGATATTGAGCCGCTCGAGCAAGCGGCCAAGCTTGACGGCAATCCAAGTGTTCAGCGGCACGTAAATGGCGACGGCGAGGAAGGCCAGCACGGCGCTGCCATAACTGCCGAGGAACTCCAGTCCTTTAACCTCAACCGAGGATCCGATCAGGTTTTCGCCGATAAAATAGAGCGAGGTCGCGACACCCAGAACGCCCATGGCGAGACCGATCGCCCCGCCCGTCATGTCCTTGATCGATTCCTGGATGCGCTGGTCGATGTTGTCGGGCGCGACGATACCGCCAGCCGGCGAACCATGCTGAGCATGGAAGTGGGTGTGATTGCCGTCGAGCAGAGCCTTGTTGAACTGGCTATTCAGCCAGCCACGCCACTTTCGGTGCAGGGTTGCCGAGACAAGACCGCGCACGCCGGTGAAGCCGGCATCCTTGAGCACGACCAACAGAACCAATATGCCGGCATTGGTCAGGATTGCCTGCAGCGGGCTGGTGTTGGCTGCATCGTGGAAGAAGGCAATCGAATTGCCCAACTCGCCCAATGCCAGGGCAAACCAGACGCCGGCCTTGCTGGAAAGCGCCGTCAGCAGAGCGATGACGATGGTGAGCGTCCAGGCTTCCTTCCAGCGCTCGGAGAACCAGTAGGCCTTCATCAGCCCCCAGAAACTGCGCATCGAGGATACCGGCGTCAAATGCGACCGCCCAGCGGCGCCGCGGTATAGTCCATCCGGTACTGACTCCTGCGATCGTCTGCCGATCCGAATCACAATCCCGCCCAAACCTTTTTTGTTTTGTTACGGATGGTAACACCAATTGATCATTTTCCATTAATTTTTGTAGGGGGTCGGCGAGATTGAAGTTCCAGCCGTGTCGGGAAGGCAACAGAACAGACTTTCCGAGCGCCTCGCGGAAACCGGAGAAAAGTCGATTTAACATAATAATGTCAGATGCTTACTCGGCAGCGAAACGGCGCACCTTCACCTTCCCTTAGGGAAGGTCTTCACACGATTTCGTGACTCGTTCCGGCTTGTCCGGCAGGCCGATTTTTCATTGCGGCCAACCAAATTCCCGAAAACGGGCCGTCCTTTGATGTGTGATTCCCGGCCGTGTCGGCCTTTCCGGCGGCCGAGAAGTGACATGAAACGGTCTTGTCGCAGGCTACGGAACGACCGGCTTCAGCCGACCTTGTCCAATTCGCCGCGTGCCTTCGCCGCCGCCACCTGCCGGATGGCATCAGCCAGCGTGTCGACGTCTTGAGCGCCCATCACGGCATATTTGCCTTCAAGCAGGAAGCACGGCACGCCCGATATGCCCATGCGCGACGCCGTGGCGATCTCGGTGCGCACCGCCTCGACATCGGCGTCGGTCGGCAACAGCGTGGCGACCACGGACGCGTCCATGCCGGCCTCACGGGCGGCTTCGACCAACACGGCATGGTCGCCGATGTTGACGCCTTCCTCGAAATTCAACTGGAAGAGACGGCGGACCAGCCTGTTCTGCACGGCTTCACCGGCAGCACCCGCCCAACGGATCAGGCGGTGCGCATCCAGCGTGTTCGGCGCCACCTTGATGGCATCGAAGGCAAAGGAAATGCCCTCTGCCTCGCCAAGCGGCTCGATGCGGGCATGAATCTCGCGAATGCGCTCATCGCTGCCGAACTTGGCCCGCATATACTCCCGGCGGTCCTTGCCTTGCGGCGGAATGGTCGGATCGAGCTGGAACGGCCGCCAGCGTATACGCACATCGACGTCGCCGGCCGCGGCAACCGCCTTGTCCAGACGCTTCTGACCGATGAAGCACCAGGGGCAGACGACATCCGACACCACATCGACGGTTATGGCGTTCGCTTCGCTCATCTCGATCTCCGGATTTTCAGTTCGGTTTGCGCCACCATGTCGGCAGCTGATAACCGAATATGGGCGTCTTCTTCGGATGTTCCAGATAATTCCAGTAAGCAAGCCACTGCTGCGTGTTGTACTGCATCGGCACCATGTAATTGCCCGAAATCAGCAGCCGGTCGAGAACGCGAACGGCGGCGACATAATCCTCCTTCGAGCGGGCGCGCAGCATCGCTTCGATCGCCGCATCGACTGCCGGATCCGCAACGCCGGCGAGATTGAACGAACCTTCGGCCCTGGCCGCCTCGGAGCCCCAGCGTCCGAGCTGTTCGAAGCCTGGCGACAGTGAATTGCTGAAGCCACTGGATCCGATCAGAGCCTCGAAATCGAAGCGCTGCTTGCGTGACTGGATCTGGTCGCCGTCGAGGCTACGGATGCTGACATTGATGCCGATCTTCTCCAGCGTGCGCTGATAGATGCCGGCCAGGCGCTCCTCGTCTTGCGAAGCGGTCAGGATCTCGAACCCGAAAGGCTTGCCGTCGGGATCGAGCATCGTGCCGTCCTGCACGCGGTAGCCGATGCTTTTCAGGAGATCGAAGGCTGTTTTCAACACCTTGCGGTCCTGGCCCGAACCGTCGGTCACGGGCGGTTGCCAGGTGCCGTCCATGACGTCGGGCGGCACACGGCCGGGGTAGGGGGCGAGCAACGCCTTTTCCCTGTCGTCGGCCGGATGGCCGAGCGCGGAAAGCTCGGAGTTCTGCCAGTAGCTCATGGTGCGGGTGTATTTGCCGCCGAACAGGTTCTTGTTCGCCCATTCGAAGTCGTAAAGCATGCCGAGCGCGCGCCGAACCACCGGATTGGAGAACTTCGGCAACCTGGTGTTGAACAGGAAACCGGTCACCACGGGCGGAATGCCGGTATCGAAGGTTTCGGAAACCACGTCTCCCCTGTGGAAGGCCGGGAAATCCAGATCGCGCTCTCGTTTGACCGGATCGCCGTCGTCGTCGATGGCGCAGAGGCCTTTCTTGAATGCCTCGAGCTTGGCGTTGGCGTTGAGGAAATATTCGATGGTGATCTGGTCGTAATTGTCGAAGCCGCGCTTGGCCGGGACATCCTTACCCCAATAATCGGGGTTGCGCTTGAACACGATGCGCTGGCCCGGCGCCACCTGGGAAATGGTATAAGGTCCACTGCCAATCAACGGCTTCAGCGTTGTCTTGTCGAAAGTCTCCTTGTCGAAGGCATGTTTCGGCAGGATCGGCGTCAGCGCGATGATCATGGGCGTTTCGCGATTGGCCTTGTCATTGAAGGTGAAGCGCACGCTGTGATCACCGGTCTTTTCAAGCTTGGCGATCAGGCTCATGCGTGCGTTGTAGGGCGGGCGGCCCTTGTCGGTGAACACATCGTAGGTGAACAGCACATCCTCCGGCGTCACCGGCTCGCCGTCCGACCACTTTGCATCGGGATTGAGATGGAATTCGATCGACTTGCGCTCGGAATCCATGTCCGCGCTGTCGGCGAGCAGGCCATAGAGACTGAAGGGCTCGTCGTAGTTGCGCTGCATCAGCGGTTCGAAAACGAGGTTGCCGTAGGTCAGATCCATCATGCCGCGCGCCGTCGTGCGCAGGCTTTTCAGGATGAAAGGGTTGAGGTTGTCGAAGCTGCCGACAACACAATAGGTGATGTTGCCACCCTTCGGCGCATCGGGATCGACGTAGTCGAAATGGGTGTAGTTGGGCGGCAGTGCCGGCTCACCCTGCATGGCGATGGCATGCTTCGGTTCCGACATGGCCGGTCGCAGCGAAAGGGTGAAAAGCGATATCGCGGTGATCAGCCAAACAAGAACGCGGCCCATGACCGTCTCCTAAACAGGTCGGCTTGATGATTCGGTGCGCACCGTAGCATGAGGCAGCTCATTGCCGGCCAATCGTGTCATCAAGAATTAGGAGTAAGCGGGGCTGGATTCGGCACCGCTTGCAGTGTAACACGCCGTCCGAAGTCATTCTGTTGCCTCATTTCGGCAACAGGTAGCTGGACCACACGGCGTAGAGAAGCCGGTTCCGGGATTATTTGAGAGGAAGTGCACGACATGACGAGCCTGAACAGCAATGCGTACCGCCTTTCGGTCATGGCCGCAGGCGTGGTCGGCTTTCTGGGCGCAGGACTTCCCTCTGCTTCCGCACAGCAGCAGCAACAGATCCCTCAGGGCTGGTTCAAGGCCTGCACCAAGCAGGAAGACGTCGATATCTGCAACGTCCAGAACATCGTCACTGCCGGCAACGGTCAGCTCGTCACCGGTGTCAGCCTGATCGAACTCAAGGGCAAGGTGAACCGCAAGGTGTTTCAGGTGACGGTCCCGACCGGCCGCCTGGTGCCTCCCGGCATCGGCCTGCAGATCGACACCGGCAAGGCCGTAAAGCTCGACTATGTCATCTGCTTTCCGGATCGTTGCGTGGCCGAAGTGCCGCTGACCGACCAACTCGTCGCCTCGTTCAAGAAGGGGCAGGGGATCACGCTGACCTCGATCAATTTCCAGAACCAGGCCAACCCGATCAAGATCGCGCTCCAGGGCTTCAGCGGCGCCTATGACGGCCCTCCGCTGCAGCAGTCGGACATCGAGGACCGGCAGAAGAAGCTCCAGGACTTCGTTGCCAAGAACAACCAGGACTTCGCCAAGAAGCTCAAGGACGAGCAGGACAAGGCCAAGACCGCCAACTGATCACCGGCTTCGGTCGCTCCCAAGTCAAAGAAAAAGCGGGGTCATGCCCCGCTTTTTTCGTGTCTGGCCCTGACGGCCGGCCGGAATGCCGGAAAGTCAGTGCCTGGACTGGCGTTTCGGCTCGTAACGCCCGTCCGGCCTCTTGTCGAACATCTCCTTGATCTGCGGATGGCGGACCGGCTCGCCCGAGCGGTCCTCAAGGAGATTCTGCTCCGACACATAGGCGATGTATTCGGTTTCCGAATTCTCGGCGAGCAGATGGTAGAATGGCTGATCCTTGCGCGGCCGCACGTCGGCGGGGATGGCTTCGTACCATTCGTCGGTGTTGGCGAATTGAGGGTCGACGTCGAAAATGATGCCTCGAAACGGAAACAGCCGGTGGCGAACCACCTGTCCGATCGCGAATTTGGCCGTTTTCATCGTACTCACCACTGAATTCCTTGGCTTTATTTGGCGCAGACACTGAGTCAATTCAATCCCGAAGCGTTCGAGCGCCTTCAAGCTACGCAGAATGCGACGCAAAGGTTTTGATTGATCTCGCGATGTCGCGATAAAATCCGCAAAATCGCTACTGCTGCCGCATGGGTTTCCGCAGCCCGCCCGCGAGTGCTGCAAAACCGCTGCCGGGGCGAAGCCCTTCGCGCATGAAGAAGGCGCGCAGCGGTGCAAAGCCGCCGAGCACGCCGAGACCGGCACCGCGCGCCATCTGCGCCGGCAGCATATCGGAGAGCAGCGACATGTTGAGCAGGTTGACCGCGCTGCTGCGCGCCAGAATGTCAGGGCGACGCTTGAAATCGTAGGCGGCAAGTGCCTTGGCCGCGCCTGGATCCCCGCTATTTTCTTTTGCAATTCCAACCAGATCGTCAATATCCCTGATGCCAAGGTTGAGGCCTTGCGCACCGATCGGCGGGAACACATGCGCGGCTTCGCCGACAAGCGCCACCCTGTCCCGTGCGAAACGCAGGGGCGTCACGGTCGAAAGCGGATAGATCTGGCGGCCCGGCTCTACCGTCACCCGACCCAGCATCGACTGCATCCGCTGCTCGACCCGCAGCGAGAGCGTTGCGTCATCCAGGGCAGCAAGTTCCTTGGCGGTCTCGGGCTTCACCACCCAGACCAGGCTTGAGCGATAGCCGGGCAACGGAACCTGCGTGAACGGACCGGTTTCGGTGTGGAATTCGGTCGAGGTGGAGGCGTGCTCACGGCTATGGCCAAAATTAAGCACGAGCGCGGCCTGCGGATAGGCATGCGAGCCGGTCGAAATGCCTGCCGCCTCGCGCGCAGGCGACTGGCGACCGTCAGCGGCGACCGCCAGTGACGCGCCGACCTCGCTGCCGTCGGCGAGGACGGCGTGGGCCCGATCGGGATCGAGGTGCCAGGTCTTCACCATCGACCTGCGCCATTCGATCCCGGAATGGGCGGCGACCTTGTCGGCAAGCGCGGAGCTAAGCACGCTGTTGGGCAGGTTCAGCCCGAACTGGTCCTCATCGATCTCGCTGGCGCGGAAGGTGACGACGGGGCTGCGGATCAGCCGGCTGGTCGCGTCGACGATGCGCATGACTTTCAAAGGAGCGGCCTTGGGCCTGATGACTTCGAGGACCTCGAGCCGCTCAAGCACTTTCAGGGCAGGGTTCATCAGCGCCGTGGTGCGGGCATCGGGGGCCGACGCCTCGGGCCCCACCAGCGTCACCGGGAAGCAGGCATCGGCCAAAGCAAGCGCCGCGATCAGCCCTGCCGGACCGGTGCCGGCAATCAGTATCGGCGCTGTTTCCTGATGCTCCAAGATCGGTTTCCGGCTTGCGATGCGAGGCGGGCCACCAGACCTGCCAGTCGAGAAGCATATAGGTCAGTTCATGCGGCTTGATCAACGCGGCGATTCGGCCCATTCGGGTGTCATGACCGGCCCCCAGGACGATTTCAGCCATCTCGACCGCGCCGGGCGCGCCACGGCTGATGTTGCGCGCAACCCGCGTTTGACGGTCAATATCGTCGTCGGCGCCAGCATTCTGCTCGCCTGGTCGTCGCTGGCGACGATGGCGATTCGAGGCGCCGAGGCCCGGGGCAGCGCGCCCGGCGACACGCTCCTGCGCGGCCTGCCGCAGCTACCGCTGCCCGATTTCCTGGAGCGGTTCTTCGCGCTCTGCTTGTCGCCGGCGCCGCTGGATGCAAGCATCGTCCCGCGTGCCCTGGCGCTGATCCTGATGTGGTTCCTGATGGCGATCGCCGCGATGCTGCCGTCGGCGGCGCCGATGATCCGCACCTATTGCGAGATCGCCGATACCGCCCGGATCAAAGGCGAGCCGGTCGTCCATCCGCTGGTACTGGTTGCCGGCTATCTCGGTGTCTGGCTCGCCGCCTCGATGGTGTTTGCTACGCTGACATTGGGCGTGCATGCATTCGCCGCGTCCGGCGAAATCTACGATCCGCTGCTTGGCGTTGCCGGGGCGCTTGCACTGCTGGTTGCAGGCCTCTACCAGTTCAGCGGCCTCAAGGAGGCCTGCCTGAAAAAATGCCGCAACCCGTTCTCGATCCTGTTTTCGAACTGGAGCGCCACGGCGACCCGCGTCTTCCGCCTTGGTGCCGTGCAAGGCATCTGGTGCCTCGGCTGCTGCTGGGCGCTGATGCTGGTGATGTTCGCAGTCGGTGTGATGAACATCTTCTGGATGGCGCTGATCGGCGTGTTCACCCTGATTGAAAAACAAACCACGGGCCGTCTTCCAACCCGGCTGGCCGGTGCGATACTGCTTGTCTGGGCAGCCGCGCTGCTAGTAATCTCGCTGTGAGTGGGGGAAATCAATGACAGATCAGAGCTGGGCAATGAAAGGAGAGCTCGTACTCTCCTGCAATTGCACGGTTTTTTGCCCTTGCGTGCTGTCGCTCGGCAGTCATCCTCCGACCGAGGGCTACTGCCAGACCTGGGCGGGTTTCCGTATCGATGCCGGCCATTTCGGCGAGGTCGACCTGTCCGGCCTCAACCTTGGGCTGATCATGGAAATCCCCGGCTACATGAGCCGCGGCAACTGGACCGCGGGCCTCTTCATCGACAAACGCGCCTCGGTCTACGCGGTAAAAGCCTTGACGAAGATTTTCACCGGCAAGGCCGGGGGAACCACATCGCTGCTGTCGATCCTGGTCGGAAGATTCCTGGGCGTCGAACAGGTGCCGATCACCTATGAGACACGGGACAAGACGCGTATCTTCCAGATACCGAAGATCATCGATGGCGCGGTCACGCCAATCGCGGGCAAGGATCGCGAGAAGGACACGGTGATCACCAATTCGGAATACTGGATTGCACCGGAGATCATCGTGGCGAGGTCCGACAAGAGCAAGATGCGAGCCTTTGGCCGCAACTGGAATTTTGCCGGCCGCTCGGCCGAAATCTGCAAGCTGGATTGGCGGGGCCCGTGAGCAAGAACACATCGGCCAGGAACATGGCGGCACGGAAAGCCGCCAAGAAGATCACGGATCGGATTCCGCGACCGAAGAAGAAGGTCACCTGGCCACAGGCGAGGGCGTTCTCGGTCCATCTGCTGACAGCGTCAGGCTCGTTCCTCGCGTTCCTGTCGCTGGTGGCGGCGAGTGAGGAACGCTGGACGGCAATGTTCTGGTGGCTTGGGCTGGCGCTGTTCGTCGACGGCATCGACGGGCCTATCGCCAGGAAGCTCGAGGTCAAGGAAATCCTGCCGACCTGGTCGGGCGAACTCCTCGACAACATCATCGACTACGTGACCTACGTGCTGATCCCGGCCTTCGCGCTCTACCAGCGCGGCTTCATGGGCGAGGGTCTGTCGTTCCTGTCGGCGGCGATCATCGTCGTCTCCAGCGCGATCTATTATGCCGACACCGGCATGAAGACGAAGGAGAATTTCTTCAAGGGCTTCCCCGTGGTCTGGAACATGGTGGTGTTCACGCTGTTCGTCATCGAGCCCGGACAATGGGTGTCGTTCGCGGTGGTGGTGGTAGCCGGTATTCTGACCTTCATCCCGATCAATTTCATTCATCCGGTGCGGGTCGTGCGGCTGCGGCCCATCAATCTCGCAATGACCCTTTTGTGGTGCGCCTTCGGTGCGCTTGCCCTCGCGCAGGCGGCGCTTGCCGCCTTCTACGACCAGATCGGCGTGTTGAGCGGACAGGTCAGCACCTTCATCAAGATCGGCATCACCATTACCGGGCTTTACCTGGCCTGTATCGGTGGCATCATGCAGTTCTTTCCAAATCTCGGCGCCAAAAAGGCCTGACGAGCCGCTCCCAGAGGAATCCCAGTCCATGTCCAAAGCGATCCGCATCCACGCTCATGGCGGCCCGGAAGTTCTGACCTATGAGGCCGCCGATCCCGGCCAGCCGGGTTCCGGACAGATCCTGGTGAGGCATACGGCGATCGGCCTCAACTTCATCGATGTCTATCATCGCTCCGGCCTTTATCCGCCGCCCGGAGGCTTTCCTCTCATTCCGGGCAGCGAGGCCGCCGGCGTCGTGTTGCAGGTCGGCCGGGATATCGACTGGCTGAAGGCGGGAGACCGGATCGCCTATGCCGTAACGACAGGCGCCTATGCCGAGGAGCGCGTCATCGATGCCAGCCGGGTCGTCAAGGTTCCGGACGGCATCAGCGACGAACAGGCGGCTGCAATGATGCTGAAGGGCATGACCGCCGAATATCTCCTGCGCCGGACCTTCAAGGTGAAGGCGGGCGACACGATCCTGTTCCATGCGGCTGCCGGCGGCGTCGGGCTCATTCTCGGCCAATGGGCGAAACATCTGGGCGCAACCGTCATCGGCACGGCAAGCTCGACCGACAAGATCGAACTCGCCAAGGCGCACGGCTTCGACCATGTCATCAATTACAGGGAGCAGGACTTCGTCGCCGGTGTCGCGGCCGTCACCGGCGGCAAGAAATGTGACGTCGTCTACGATTCGGTGGGCAACGACACATTCCCGGCCTCGCTCGACTGCCTCAGGCCGCTCGGCATGTTCGTCAGCTTCGGCCAGTCGTCGGGACCTATCCCGCCCTTCTCGATGTCATTGCTGGCACAGAAGGGCTCGCTGTTCGCCACAAGGCCGACGCTGTTCGTCTACAACGCGAAACGCGAGGACCTCGACGCCTCCGCGGCTGCGTTGTTCAAAGTGGTGCTCAGCGGCGCCGTCAAGATCCAGATCAACCAGCGCTATGCGCTGAAGGATGCGGGCAAGGCGCATGCCGACCTCGAGGGGCGCAGGACCACAGGGACGACCATTCTCATCCCTTAGAGACTGTCTGGAAACTCTGCTCTGGCGGCCATCTGATGGCGTTTTCCGCGCTTCTCAGGTCTGCTGCGTCGCAGTAGACCTGAGCTCACGGACCCAAATGTCCGCTGCGCTCCGGTTCTCGAAACCACCACCATACTCGCCAGCGCGAATTTCGAAACAGTCTCTTAGTCCCGCCGGGCTTGCTATCCCTTGAATTTCCGCTGAAATTCTTGAAGCTCTTTCAAGACGCGTGCCGCTTTCCGTTGAGAGCCGGCGGCGCCTACCATGCTTGCGGGAACACAGAACATATCTGGTGAACCAGATGGGAGGCACTGTGAGTGCAAATCATGATGGGGCGAACCTGCTCGAGGTTCGTGGCCTGACCAAGATATTCGGCACGCTGACGGCGTGCGACCATGTCGATCTCAACATCGCCAAAGGTGAAATCCACGCGCTGCTCGGCGAGAACGGCGCCGGCAAATCGACGCTGGTCAAGATGCTGTTCGGCTCGCTGGAGCCCAATTCCGGCGAGATTTTCTGGAACGGCCAGGCGGTGCGGATCACCAGCCCGGGCGCCGCCAAGAAGCTCGGCATCGGCATGGTGTTCCAGCATTTTTCGCTGTTCGAGGCGCTGACCGCGGCCGAGAACATCGCGCTTTCCCTGGACGACGGCTCGCCGATCAGCAGCATCGCCGCAAAGGCGAGGGCGCTTTCCTATAGCTACGGCCTGCCGCTCGATCCGGATTCGCTGGTCGGCGACCTGTCGGTCGGCGAACGCCAACGGATCGAGATCATCCGCTGCCTGCTGCAGACGCCGCAGCTCATCATCCTGGACGAGCCGACCTCGGTGCTGACGCCACAGGAAGCCGACAAGCTGTTCGAGACGCTGGAGCGGCTGCGCTCGGAAGGCAAATCGATCCTCTACATTTCGCACCGGCTAGAAGAGGTCAAGCGCATCTGCGACCGCGCCACCGTATTGCGGCACGGCAAGGTGGTCGGCCATTGCAACCCGCGCGAGGAGACAGCCGCCTCGCTCGCCCGCATGATGGTCGGCAACGAGGTGCAGGCCGTGGTGCGCGCCCCGGTCGCGGGGATCGAGACCGCGCAGCCGCTGCTTGAAGTCCGCGGTCTCACCCGCAAGCCGGCAACGCCGTTCTCCATTCCGCTCAAGAACATCAGCCTCAATGTCCGTGCCGGCGAGGTGATCGGCATTGCCGGTGTCGCCGGCAACGGCCAGGGTGAGTTCTTCGAATCCGTTTCAGGCGAAGTGTTGCAGCAGGATGCCGCCTCGGTGCGCGTCCGCGGCAAGGATGCGGGTGGGCTGACCATCACCGGACGGCGCTTGCTGGGTGCCGCCTTCGTGCCGGAAGAGCGCCTCGGCCATGGTGCGGCGCCGCGCATGAAACTTTCGGAAAACCTTCTGCTGTCGCGCCATGCCACTGACGGCAAGGCGTTTGTCGGCACCGGTGGAATGGTCAAGAGCGGCGCCATTTACGCTGCCTCGCAACGCATCATCGAGGCGATGGACGTGCGCAAGAGCGCGCCGGATCCGGAAGCTGCGGCACTTTCGGGCGGAAACCTGCAGAAATTCATCGTCGGCCGTGAACTCGACCGCCGGCCCAGTGTCATGGTGGTGAACCAGCCGACCTGGGGCGTCGACGCCGGCGCCGCCGCCCACATCCGCCAGGCGTTGATCGAACTGTCGCGCAGCGGATCTGCGGTGCTGGTGATCAGCCAGGATCTCGACGAGCTGTTCGAAATTTCGGACGCGATCGCGGTCATGCACAATGGCGAATTGTCCAAGCCGATGCCGATCGCCGAAGCGACCTTCGAGAAGGTCGGCCTGCTGATGGGCGGCGCCGAGCCCGGCCACGCCGAACATACGCTGGAGACGGCATGATGCGCCTCGAACTCGTCAAGCGCCCGCAGCGCTCCGTGCTGTTTTCAGCTCTATCGCCGTTCATCGCCTTCGCCCTGACGATCATCGCCGGTGCCATTTTGTTCGCGCTGCTCGGCGTCAATCCCCTGACCGCGTTCCGGATCTACTTCATCGAACCGATCAGCCAGGTCTGGCAGTTGCATGAACTGGCGATCAAGGCGGCACCGCTGATCCTGATCGCGGTCGGCCTTTCGGTCTGTTACAAGGCCAACATCTGGAACATCGGCGCCGAGGGCCAGTTTATTTTCGGCGCCATCTTCGGCTCGGCCATTCCGGTGCTGTTTCCACAATTCGAAGGCCCGCTGGTGTTGCCGCTGATGCTTCTGCTCGGCATGGTCGGCGGCGCGGCCTATGCGGCAATACCCGCGTTTCTGAAGACCCGCTTCAACACCAACGAGATCCTGACCAGCCTGATGCTGGTCTATGTCGCCCAGCTCTTCCTCGACTGGCTGGTGCGCGGCCCCTGGCGCGATCCGCAGGGCCATGGTTTCCCGCAGACGATCCAGTTCGGCGACTCCGCCGTGCTGCCGGAACTGATGCCGGACGCCGGACGCGCCAACTGGGGCTTTGTCTTCGCGCTGGTTGCCGCGGTGCTGATCTGGATCCTGATGGGGCGCATGCTCAAGGGCTTCGAGGTACGTGTGCTGGGTTCCAGCCCGCGCGCAGGGCGCTTCGCCGGTTTCGGCCTCAGCCGCATGGTGTTCTTCGCCTTCCTGCTGTCGGGCGCGCTGGCCGGACTTGCCGGCATTTCTGAAGTCTCCGGCGCCATCGGGCAATTGCAGCCGGTGATTTCGCCCGGATACGGCTTCACCGCCATCATCGTGGCGTTCCTCGGCCGCCTCAATCCGCTCGGCATCGTCGCCGCGGGCCTGGTTCTGGCGCTGACCTATCTCGGCGGCGAGGCGGTGCAAAGCGCGCTCGGCATTTCCGACAAGGTAGCGCGGGTGTTCCAGGGCATGCTTTTGTTCTTCGTGCTCGGCTGCGACACGCTCATCCACTACCGCATCCGCCTGATCGGCCTGGCGCTGACGAAACAAGAAGGCGCGGCAAAGCTCGACGCTCCACCGAAGTTGAAGGAAGCCCGCTGATGGACATCACCGTCAACATCCTCCTGACCATCGCGACGGCGGCGACGCCGCTGTTGATCGCTGCGATCGGCGAACTGGTGGTCGAGCGCTCCGGCGTGCTCAATCTCGGCGTCGAAGGCATGATGATCATGGGGGCGGTCGGCGGCTTCGGGGCCGGCTATCTGACCGGCTCGCCCTGGATCGGCCTTTTGGCGGCGGTCGCCATGGGGGCGCTGTTCTCGCTGCTGTTCGCCGTCATGACGCTGTCGCTGGCCACCAACCAGGTGGCGACCGGCCTGTCGCTGACGCTGCTCGGCCTCGGCCTCTCCGGCATGATCGGCACGAGCTTCGTCGGCCAGCCCGGTGTCAGGCTGCCCAATCTCGACATTCCAGGCCTCAGCGCCATCCCGGTCGTGGGCAAGCTGCTGTTCGGCCAGGATCCGGTGTTCTACATCTCGATCGTGCTGACCGCCGCCGTCATGTGGTTCCTGTTCAAGACACGAACCGGACTGACGCTGCGCTCGATCGGCGACAGCCACACCTCGGCGCACGCGCTCGGCATCAAGGTCATCCGCTACCGCTATTTGGCGGTGATTTTCGGCGGCGCCTGCGCCGGTCTCGCCGGCGGCCATCTGTCGCTGGTCTACACGCCGCAATGGGTCGAGAACATGACCGCGGGCCGCGGCTGGATCGCGCTGGCGCTGGTGGTATTCGCGTCGTGGCGGCCGTGGCGGGTGCTGGCTGGTGCCTACATCTTCGGCGCGGTGTGGATCGGCCAGCTTCATGCACAGGCTTTTGGCATTCCGGTGCCCTCGCAGATGCTTTCTTCTCTGCCCTATCTGGCAACCGTCGTGGTTCTCGTTCTAATCTCGCGCAACAAGCGTCTGACGATGATGAACACGCCGGCATCCCTGGGGCAGCCATTCGTTCCGGATCGTTGACAAAAACAAAAAGACGGGAAGCTCCAAGGCTTAACACAGAGAGGTAACACGATGAAAAAACTGCTTATTGCCCTGATGACGACGACAGCGGCACTGTCGCTGGCCGCGTCCGCAGAGGCTGCCGAAAAATTGAAGGCCTGCTGGGTCTATACCGGCCCGATCGGCGATTTCGGCTACTCCTACCAGCACGACCAGGGCCGGCTCGAAGTCGAGAAGGCGCTCGGCGACAAGGTCGAGACCGCCTATCTGGAGAACGTCTCCGAAGGTCCCGATGCCGACCGTGCTTTCGAGCGTCTGGCGCGCGAAGGCTGCAAGCTGATCTTCGGCACCTCTTTCGGCTTCATGGATGCCGAAGTGAAGGTCGCCAAGAAGTTTCCGAAAGTGATGTTCGAGCACGCCACCGGCTACAAGACCGGTGACAATCTCGGTATCTACAACGCACGCTTCTACGAAGGCCGTTATGTGCTCGGCCAGATCGCCGCCAAGGAATCGAAGTCCGGCGTTGCCGGCTACATCGTCTCCTTCCCGATTCCCGAAGTGGTGATGGGCATCAACTCCTTCATGCTCGGCGCGCAGTCGATCAACCCGAACTTCAAGGCCAAGATCGTCTGGGTCAATTCGTGGTTCGATCCGGGCAAGGAAGCCGACGCCGCCAAGGCGCTGTTCGATCAAGGTGCCGACATCATCGTCCAGCATACCGATTCGACCGCCGCCCTGCAGGTCGCCGAGGAGCGCAAGCTGCATGGCTTCGGCCAGTCGTCGGACATGATCAAGTTCGCGCCGAACGCGCAGCTGACCTCGCTGACCGACGAATGGGGTCCGTACTATATCAGCCGCGTACAGGCAGCCATCGACGGCACCTGGAAGCCGGACAATGTGTGGCTCGGCATCAAGGACGGCGCGGTCAAGCTCGCGCCCTACACCAACATGCCCGACGATGTGAAGGCGATGGCCGAGGCGACCGAGAAGAAGATCGCCGGCGGCTGGAACCCCTTCACCGGACCGATCGCCAAGCAGGACGGTACACCGTGGCTGAAGGACGGTGAAGTCGCCGATGACGGCACACTGCTCGGCATGAATTTTTACGTGAAGGGCGTCGACGACAAGCTGCCGCAGTAAGCGGCGCATCACATTTCGAACAGGAAAGGGCGCCGCGAAGCGCCCTTTTCATTTGCCGGGAGAAAGTGACTGAACGCTCAGACGGCCGAACCGTAGAGGTCGTAGGCGTCGGCGCGGTCGATCTTGACGGTGACGATGTCGCCGGCACGCATCGGGCGGCGCGACTGAATGTGGACCGAGCCATCGATCTCCGGCGCGTCGTATTTGGTGCGGCCCTTCGCCGAATTGCCATGGGCTTCGTCGATCAGTACCGGCAGCCGCTTGCCGACCTTCCTGGCCAGCTGCGTCGCCGAAATCTTCTGCTGACGCTGCATGAAGCGGTGCCAGCGTGCTTCCTTGACATCCTGCGGCACCTGTTCGAGGCCGAGCTCGTTGGAGCGGGCGCCCTTGACCGGTTCGTATTTGAAGCAGCCGGCACGGTCGATCTTGGCCTCGTCCAGCCAGTCGAGCAGCATCTCGAAATCCTCATCCGTCTCGCCAGGGAAGCCGACGATGAAGGTCGAGCGGATGGCGAGATCCGGGCACACGTCACGCCAGCCGCGAATGCGCTCCAGCGTCTTTTCGCCATGTGCCGGCCGGCGCATGTTTTTCAGCACTTGCGGCGAGGCATGCTGGAACGGGATATCCAGATAGGGAAGGATTTTTCCTTCGGCCATCAGCGGGATGACGTCGGCGACGTGCGGGTAGGGGTAGACATAGTGCATGCGCACCCAGATGCCGAGCTTGCCCAATTCCTCCGAGAGGTCGAGGAATTTCGCGCGCACTTCGCGGTCGCCAAACATCGACGTCTGGTACTTGATGTCGATGCCGTAGGCGCTGGTGTCCTGCGAGATGACGAGGAGTTCCTTGACGCCGGCCTTGGCCAGTTTCTCGGCCTCGCGCAGCACATCGGCGGCCGGGCGCGAAACGAGATCGCCACGCAGGGCGGGAATGATGCAGAAGGTGCAGCGGTTGTTGCAGCCTTCCGAGATCTTCAGGTAGGCATAGTGGCGCGGCGTCAGCTTGACGCCCTGCGGCGGCAGCAGGTCGATATAGGGATCATGCGAGGGTGGGGCTGCCTCATGTACGGCAGCCATGACGCTCTCATAGGCCTGCGGCCCGGTGATCGCCAGCACATTGGGATGCTTTTCGCGGATCACCTCCGGCTCGGCGCCGAGGCAGCCGGTGACGATGACCCTGCCGTTTTCCGAAAGCGCGGAGCCGATGGCGTTGAGCGACTCGTCGCGGGCGGAATCGAGGAAACCGCAAGTGTTGACCACGACGAGATCGGCGCCGTCATGCTTGCGGGCTATCTCATAGCCTTCGGCGCGCAGGCGCGTGATGATACGCTCGGAATCCACGAGCGCCTTCGGGCATCCAAGGCTAACGAAACTGACGCGAGGGGCGGACATAGGCAAGCTTCCAATGGGGGCACGGGCCGAAACGCTGGTCCGGCCTCAAATCGCTGTAAATGTCGGTCTATGGCGCATGGCAGGAGCCAATACGCGCGGCGCAATAGCATGGGTTGCGCAATCAAGCAAACCGGCCGACGGGCCGGTCCGCGCCATCGGATGGCTCAGTGGCCTCCGGATCCGAACCAAGGCGCCAGGAAAGCGAAGTGCTCGGGGAATTGCTGCACGGCCCCGTCAAGCAGCATCTTGACCGCGACATAGAGGATGATTGCCAGGCCGATATAGGCAATCCAGCGGTATTTGTGCAGCAGGCGCGCGACAAACGACGCGGCAAAGCCCATCAAGGCGATCGACAGGGCCAGTCCGATGATCAGCACCGTCGGATGGTTCATGGCCGCGCCGGCCACGGCCAGGACATTGTCGAGCGACATCGACACGTCGGCAATGACGATCTGCCAGGCGGCCTGCGAGAAGGTCTTGCCGGATCCCTCGCCGCCGATGATGCCGTCCTTGTCGAAATCGCCATTCGACAGCGCTTCGGTCGCGTCGCGCTCCTCATCGTGGCTGACGCGCAATTCGCGCCACATCTTCCAGCAGACCCACAGCAAAAGCAGGCCGCCGGCGATCAGCAGCATCGGGCCGATGGTCAGCAGCCATTGCGTGATCAGGGCGAAGAAAATGCGAAGCACGGTGGCCGCCGCGATGCCGACCAAAATGGCGCGCTTGCGCTGGGCGGCGGGCAGGCCGGCCGCCGCGAGGCCGATGACGATGGCATTGTCGCCCGCAAGCGCAAGGTCGATGGCGATGACCTGAAAAAGAGCCGATATGCCCGCGGCGGTAAATATTTCCATCGACCGGGAAGCCCTTCGCCGAGTGTTCGTTGTCGATCGTCCAGACGGGCCTAAAGGCATGGTCCGCTGGCGTCAAGACGCGGCCACCGACAACACTGGAAAACCACTTTCGTGGCAGGGGTATTACAGGGGATTCTCAGCCGCTGCCGGCACGTGAGCCGAAGCCTACGCAAGCCCGCGAAAAACTAATCGTAGAGATTGTACTTCGCCCAGTCCGCTTCCGGAATTTCGTCACCGATCCGGTAGCGCAGTTGCAGGACTTCCATATGGTCCGGCCCGGTCTGGCATTTGAATCTCAGCCGGTACCACTGTCCCTTGCTGCGGAACGCCGCACCCGGACTCCTGATCGCGTCGGCGCTCATCTCGGGCGTCGCAAAGGCGTAGGCGACGACCCGGTCGGCCTTGAACTTGCGGTCATCATGGGTGATCCGGTCCAGGACTTCGGCATCGCACCGCTGTTCGAGGCGTGTTTGCGGGTCAAGTTTCATCAACCCGGCACGCAAAGCATTGTCCATCGCGCTGGCCGGGAAAGTCAGCGTCAGGGACGCAATGGCCATCATGCAGAATGTCTTCATGGGCGGGACTAGCAGCATGTTTTGTCTGAAAAATCAACCAAAGGACCCGGCAGGTTCCCGTGTTCAGGCGGCCGTCGCGTTCAAAATCCCGTGTCGTGTTTCATCGTCGGACCGAATTTCCTGGTGAACGTTTGGAGCGCCGTCCTCTAAGACTTGGCCGCGCCAACCTGTTGTCGGAGAAACGCCTTTGTGTCCGGTTTGAGATCCCGCCAATCGCAATCGGATAATGCAGCTTCCATCGCATAGAGCGCGAGGATCGTCACATGTCGGCCAAATCGGAACTTTAGGCGGCGATAGGCTTCGACTGAGCCAAGATGGCGCAAATCCTCATCGTCGATAATGTCGATTTCCGCCAACATCCGCGCCGTCGCAGGTCCAAGATTTCGCATGTCCTGGATGCATACCCTCATCATGCCTCCCTGTCAGAAAGTCGGCCGGGCCCGGATCGCGTCCGTTCGATCAGCAAATCCTGCGCGAACTGGATGACGGAATAGAGCACGTTCACGGTCATCCCGGCGGACTGTGCGAAGCCTGCGGCCAACGCATCAACGAGGCGCGGCCGGCATCGGTGAGATCGTAGAGGCCGCGGTCGACGCGCGCGAACCAGCCATAGACATTGTGCTGCAGGATTTTCGGCGCGATCGGCGTCAAGGCCTTCAGATCGCGTGGTCGTTTGGGTCCGTCCGCCATCGCGGCCGCACAGGTGAGGGCACTCTGGCGATAGGCGGTCATGATCGGATTGCGCGATCCGCCACCGGCGACAGGATCGCCGCGGCGGCGCTGGTGCTCGTCGACAAGGCGTGAGCGCCGCCGTGCATTCCTGCGCGGCTCCGGCGCGGCGGGACTGATAAGCACCTCGACCTTGTCGTTGGCTGTCACGCCAAGCACACCGAAGCCAAGCCGGCGGCAGAGGTTGCGGAACCGGGCGTCGCTTTCACGTCCCTTGCCGCGGGCCGACATGCGCGCCGCCAGCCAGACTTCGTCGCAAGCGGCCGCACGGTCGACGCCCTGCAGCACCAATTCCAGATTGAATTGCAGTTTCAATTCGCAGATGACGACCACCGGCGGCTCGCCCTCGCGCAGCGCGACGATGTCGCAGCCGCCGATCTCGCCCTTCACGACGAAGTCGAGGCTTTCGAGGAACCGCTTCACCGGCGCATAGAGCGAGGTCTCGTTCATGCCGCAAGGTTTAGCCGATTCGACGAAAAAAGCCTTCCGGCATCGGCGCGCGCTGCGCACCGAGCTCTCAAGAATGCATTTCTTCGAGGAAGGCCAGCAGCACGCTGTTGAACTGCCCGGGCCGTTGCAGCGGCGCGAAATGGCTGACGTCGGGCAGGATGATCAATTGCGATGCCGGGATGCTGCGGGCCAGATAGCTCGCGTGCTCGGGCCTGATGAACTCGTCATGCTCGCTTTGAACGATCGCCACGGGTACGCGCGTCCGCGCCAGGTCGGCGACAGTGTAGTTGGGTTCGGTCTTCATCATCAGGCCGACGGCTTCGACGAATGCGTCGAACCGGTCCGGCGTCGCCGACAATTCGGCATAGTCCCTGGCATGCCGGCTGAAACAGCGATCGATGACCGGACTGGGCTCGAATTCCCTGGTGCCGCCCGGATCCATGTTGCAGCCGAAGAAGAAAACGCCGGTGGCGCGGTCGGCGGCTTTCATGCCGAGGATCAGGGCAACGCAGGCGCCATCGTTCCAACCCACCATAGCCGCCTTTTTCAGGTGCAGCCTGTCCATCACGGCCAGGACATCGGAAGGCATCAGTTCATATTTATACGGCCGCTCGTCGCGGCTGCTGCGCCCATGGCCACGGCTGTCGATCACCACGACCCGATAGCCGGCCTTGACCAGCGCAGGGACCTGAAATCCCCAATTGCCGCCGTGACCGAGGCCGCCATGCAGCAGGATCACGGGAAGGCCGGCGCCAAACGTGGCGTACCAGATTTCGGCGCCGTCATGTGCCAGCCGGCCTTCGTCCCGCGCGGCCGGCAGTGGCGTCGCGCCATGCGCTTCGAATTTCCTGAGATCGTCGTCGTGATGGTCCATGCCGGGAATGCCTCGAGGCGAACGCGCAGGACCCACAATTATTGCCGGTATCAGCCAAAGCCAACCCGCGACGCAACGTCTGCTGCCACCTGGCGACACCGCCGGTTTCGAGCGGCGAAGATCTGCGTGCCGGTGTCAGCCGTCAGGCTTCGGTGCTCGGCACTGGACGGTTCGATCGCCTCTCGCCCGGCAGGAGCGGATAGCTGACCTGCCCGAAATAGCTGGAGGGGACCGGATCATCGACGCCGTATTTTTCCGGCACCTTGTCGCCGGTGGCATTGTAGGTGCCGAACACCATGTCGAGGACAGGCAATTGCCCGGCGAAGTTCTTGTCATAGGCCTCGCGCTGGTTGGCATGGTGCCAGCGATGGAACTGCGGGCTGGCGATCAGCCACTTCAAGGGACCGAACGGAATCCGCACGTTCGAATGAACGAGCAGCGTGTGCCAGAAGTAGATGACCGAAAAGATGGCGATCGAGGCTTCGGAGAAGCCGAGGAAAAAGATCGGCGTCAGCGACAATGCCTTTGTGAGGATGGCGTCGACCGGGTGCGAGTGAAAAGCGCCGAGCCAATCCAGTTCCTCAATGCCATGGTGCACCGCATGGAATTTCCAAAGCGCCGGGATCGTGTGGAAAGCCCGGTGTGCCCAGTAGACGCCGATATCGGTGATCACGACGATTTCGGGGACCTGCAGCCAGACGGGCTGGCCGCCAACGGTCTGCGTGATTGATTGCGGAACGAGGATCGCGGCGGCTTCGAGCGTGTTGGCCGCGATCAGAACGATGACCAATTTTACGATGAGGCCATTGAACAGCACATAGATCAGATCGACACCCAGGCCCTTGCGCAAGACCTTCTGAGGCCGTTCGTGAAACAGATGTTCGAACGGAATGAAGATCAGCGCGCAGATCAACAGCCCCTTGATGCCAAATATATCCATTCGCTCGCCTCTATTGCCTAGCCTGGCCAGCACCCGCACGCGGCTCAGCTTCCGAACAGAACCACATTTCTCCTTTCCAAAGGCTTGATGCCGGCGTCCGAGCCCTGCGCATGGCCGAGCATGGAATTGAGCCGATGACCAGAGTGTCACATCGGTGTCGCAACCGGGCGATATGAAGACAAGGCGCGGTCGACGAACGCAGCGTGCGCCGTGCGTCCTCCCAGGACCAACCCCTCCGGTTCCCTGCCGGCGGGGTTTTCTATTTCAGCTACCATCTTGGCAGTCGCGAGTAATCCTTGCTATCGTGGTCTACGGTCAGCAGCACAGGACACCCCGTCATGGACGCAAGTGAAATGAGCGCGATCGGCGACACCCTCATGAGGATCGTCACGCCCGACATGTCTCCCAAGCAGCTTGTCAAGGCAGCCCAGAAAGCGCACCCCAAGGCCTCGAAGAAGGACATCGCCAGAGCGGCCTTCTTTTCGATCATCGCAAATGCGGATCAGGACATCGGCAAGGCCAAGAACCTGCAGGCATTCGCCATCGCGGAGCGTACCCAGCCGTCGGATTGAGCAATCGCCAGGCATCGCACGGGCGTGTCGTCGCCGCGCCGCCACGCGCTCATCGCCGTGGATAGGCCGCCCGGCAAACCGACACTATGGTATCGCCCCAACGGCTGGATCGAACGCCCCGACCAGTTCGCGGATCAACGCCTGGATCCGCGCGGTCTTGTAGAGATCGGCATGGGCGACCAGCCAGACGTCGAAATCGGTCGAGCGCTCGGGCATGATCCGCACCAGCTCCGGCTCGGCGTCAGCGCGGTAGCGGGGAGTTCGGCAACGCCAATACCGGGTGCCGTCGCCTCGACAAGGGTGACGGATGATGATGTGCGGAACACCACCTTGCCGGCGCCCGCCGGCTCTCCGCACAAGGCCGAAGGCATCGTCGGCATGGCGCGCTGAACTGTGTGCCGAGCAGGCGGCTAAGGCGGAGGCTGCCGACGAGGCACGCGCACAAGCGAATGTATTGCGAGCGCTCGCTGTGCTGACCGTAAAGGATTCGGTCCCAACATTATCAAAAGTTGGCGGACAATAACTTAGGCGTACCTGCCCCCCTGAGCCGGCGAACGCAACAGGGGGCAACGCGGCATTGAATTGCGCGACGATGATGTCCACCTTTACAAACCTGGCGGTATCGAGATTTGCGTCAACCGTGATGCGGCATGTCATGTGGAAAGAACACCCCGATCAGGCGGCTCCGCTCAGAACCACGGAGGGGAGGCCACGCTGGACGGAGGGGGAGAAGTCACTGGCCAATTTCATGCTGGGCCTGGGACTCAGCTACCGCTCCATCGCGGAGGCCAGGGGCCGCAGCGCCGGAACGGTAGCTGCAGGATAACCCGCAAGCGGATCACTCCTGACCTGGACGTCGACCGCCTGGACGTCGCGGCCGGCGACGAACGGCTGTGGACAGGACGAGGAAACCCTGCTGGGCGAGCTGGTGGGCCATGGCGTCAGAGCGGGCAGGATCGCCTTCATGCTCCGCAGGACGGAAACGTCCGTACGCATGCGGATGGCCGAACTGCAGATCGGCGACCTAACGCCCCAAGTGCGCATACCCCTGCGATGCGGGTGTGCGTCAGCTGCGGCCGGGAAATCAGCTCCGAGGGGTTCCACCATCGCTTCTGCAACCCCTACAAGGGCTTGCGCGAGGACTGATAGGTGCTAGCCCAGGAAGTCGCGCAGGCGGTCCTCGAGCTCGGCGCGGCGCTTCAGCGAGATTTCGCACTCCCAAACGACCATGACCCGCCAGCCGCCCGTCAACAGCGCATCCAGCGAGGCCCGGTCGCGCTCAATGTTCCCGGCGATCTTGCGTCGCCAGTAGTCGACGTTCGTCTTCGGGTGGCGCTGGCCTTTCGGGCAGTCATGTCCGTGCCAGAAGCAGCCATGGATAAGCACGACCGCTCGACGCGATGGGAACACCATGTCCGGACGGCCGGGCAAGTCCTTCCGATGCAGGCGAAAGCGATATCCCAGCCTGTGCGCTACCTGCCGGACAAACACCTCCGGCTTAGTGTCCTTCGAGCGGATGAGGGCCATCCGTCGGCTCCGCTCCGGATCGACTGACGGCGTCCTCGTGCTCGCGCCCGTGGGATCTTTCTCAGTATCCATGTAGGGGTTATGAAGTCTTCTAGGGATTCGCTCAAGGATTCGGGCGGCCCGGGAGGGATTCCTATGTGGAATTGGGATCAGGGGCGGCTGGACTATTTCCAGTTCGACGAGCTTCGCAAAATAGCAAAATTCGCGGTGAAGCACGACCTGAAGGCCGTGGACGTGGACGACATGTCGAAGGCGACCGGGCTCCCGTTCCTTCCGAATAAGCCTGGCTACAAGCCCTGGCGCAACTACTCGCGCACTTTTAAGCTGATGATGCTGGCAACGTCGTCCGGGACCAGTTCGAAGCCGACTCCGCTCGCGAAGCTGCTCGCCGAGGACGGGAAGATCACCACGGACGAGTTCTTCCATTTCCTGGCTGAGGCGACGACGGACCCGTCTCCGGCTCTCTCAGGATGGGACAACACCGTCGCACCCCGATATCCGCTGCTGTTCGCCTTGAAGTACGTGCTGACGCGCGCGAACGAGGGTTTGCTGACCACAGACATAAGCGCCATCGTCGCCGCCTACGCTGCCTCCGGCTTCGTCGGCGACGAGGACCAGACGGCGTATCTCGGAATAGCCAGGAAGGCGTATGCCCCGATTCAGGGGCAGCGGCAGGCGAACGAGAGTATTCGGGTGCTTTCCCAGATTTCGTACCTCAGCACTAACCGCACATCGGTCACCGTCTCCCTTGACGAGAAGGACTCGCTTGAGCTGTTCGAGCAGCTGTCGCCCGTCGGCGGGACGCGGCTGGCGGACGGCGACGCAGAAATCCAGAGGATAACCGCCCTCTACGGCAACGCCATCGCCGATCTCGTTTTCGAGTATCCGAATACGGTGCTAAGCGATACGGAGGAAGCTGGCTTCGTCGAGGGCGGCCGTGTCCAGAAGACCCACCTCACGATCGAGCGGAACGCCAAAATCAGGCAGGCCTTCTTCGTCGCGAATCCTTCTCCCGTGTGCGATTTCTGCGGCACCAATACGGAAGAATCCTATCCATGGGCGACGCGGATACTTGACATCCATCATCTGTTGCCGCTTTGTTCCGGTGCGCGAACCAACGCCAAGGGCACGATTCTCGACGACCTCGTAGCCAACTGCCCCACTTGTCATCGAGCGGTGCATCGTTATTACGACATGTGGATGAAGAAGAACAAAAAGAAGGACTTCGAGGACGCTGGCCAGGCCAGGGCCGTCTACGGGGAAGCCAAGAAAGCATACGAGGGGACGTGACATGCTGAAGCGGAATCCGAAGGCGGCGACAGCGGAACAGGGATATCGCTTCCAGGAGAAGCTGATATCGGTCGCAGCCGAGGATTCCGACATCTGCGAGATCATGGAGGTCCAAGGACTCAGCATCGACGATCTCATCTACCGGAATTCCCGCTCCCGGTCGTGGTCCGGCAAGAAACCCCGCAAGCTAGAATCCTTCGACAAGATCGCCGATGGCGTCCCGGTGGCGAGCTTTTTCACGGGTTGCGGCGGGATGGACCTCGGACTTGAAGCCGTCGGCTTCAGCCAGGTCGCCGCCTTCGAGCACAACGAGATCTTCTGCCGCACTCTCCACAAGAACCGGCCCCACTGGAACGTGTTCGGACCTCCCTTCCATTCCGGCGACGTCTCGAAATTCGAGGAAGTCGCAGAGGCGCTGTCGCCACTGGTAACCAAGCCGTTCGACGGGGTATTCGTCGGGGGGCCGCCTTGCCAGCCGTTCTCCATTGCCGCCAACCAGCGCTTCGCGCGGTGGGGCGACAACTTCAAGCGCGTGGGCTTCAGCCACGAGAAGAACGGCAATCTCCTTTTCGACTTCGTGAATCTCGTGACTGAATTCATGCCCAAGGCGTTCGTCATCGAGAACGTGCCGGGGCTGCGCGACCTCGACGGCGGAGAGCAGCTGTCGGTGGCGGTGGCGCAGTTGAAGCGCGCCGGATACACGGTTGCCGAGCCTATTGTCGTCGACGCCGCCGACCACGGCGTTCCCCAGTACAGGCAGCGCATGTTCGTCGTGGGATCGCGGGGAGCGGGCACGTTCGTCCCACCACAAAAGCAGCATCACTTCGGCTCGGCCAGCGTCCTCGACGATCTGCCCAAATCGGGCGCCTTCAACCACGAGACGCGCCGCCACAAGGCCGGGTCGATCGCCCGCTACATGGTCCTCGACTACGGCCAGCGGGACCATCTCGGCCGCGTGGATCGGCTCACGCCAGACAAGCCGTCAAAGACGGTCATTGCGGGAGGCACCAACGGCGGCGGCCGCTCGCACCTGCACCCTGAGATTCCGCGCACCCTGAGCGTCAGGGAATGCGCGCGGCTGCAGACCTTCCCCGATGACTACGCCTTCGTCGGGCCGACCGCTCGGCAGTTCACGCAGGTCGGGAACGCGGTGCCTCCGGTGCTCGCAGCTGAGGTCGCCACACAGTTGGTGAAGGCATACTTCTGAACGCCTGATTCTCGCGGTCACGGGAATTCATCCCCAAGTGGCTCGAATCGGGTCTCGGTGCAACAGGATAGCTGTTGCACCATTGTTGCAGTGGCATCCCAAAATGTTGCAGGGAGTCTGCTTCAGGGTTGTGGGTTCGTCAACGAATTTTGCGTAGACAAACCAAGAGGTTGTGGCGGAGGGAGTGGGATTCGAACCCACGGTGAACTTGCGCCCACGCCGGTTTTCAAGACCGGTGCCTTAAACCGCTCGGCCATCCCTCCAGTGACTGTCCATCACATTCGACTGCTCTAGTGTGCCCGGCAAAGGCCTGTCAACCGGCATGCGTGGCCGCGCGTGTTCCTTCACTGAACCACGCAGCAGGGCGCCGCCACAATCTTGCCCGGTTCCGGCCACAATCAATTAATACCGTGATAAACAATTCCTGCGCACAAAGGATCGGGGTTCAGGGTGCCGTTGGTCTTGTCGAGCGAGTGCTTTGGCTCCTCTGCTGTTCATACGACGGCGTCTTGATTGAGACTGTAGGGGATTTCAGGATAATGCAGGCTACGACGCGCCCGCGTCTTCGTCGCGCTTCCACGCTTACGCTGTTGGCTGCGTCGGCTGCCTTGCTGGCGGCTTGCGCGTCGCAGCCCGAGCCGAAGGCGATGGTCAATCCCAAGCATCGCTCCAAGGAATATTTCGCCGAAACCGAATATGGCGTGAAGGCGAGCCCGCGCGCCGGCTTCATGCGGCGCGGCGGTGGTCGCGACCAACTCGGCAAGCCTTACCAGGTGCGCGGCAAGTGGTACTATCCCAAGGAAGATCGGCACTACGCCAAGGTCGGCCTGGCCTCTTGGTATGGCGACGCCTTCCATGGCCGGCTGACCGCCAATGGCGAAGTCTACGACATGACGCATCTGACGGCCGCGCACCCGACCATGCCGCTGCCCAGTTACGCCCGTGTCACCAACCTCGAAACCGGCAGTTCGGTCATCGTGCGCGTCAACGACCGCGGGCCGTATCATGAGGGCCGCATCATCGACGTCTCTGAGCGTGCGGCGCAGATGCTCGACTACGACAAGGTCGGCACGGCGAAGGTCAAGGTCGAATATGTCGGTCGCGCGCCGCTCGACGGCAATGACGACCGATATCTGATGGCCTCCTATCATCCAGGCAACAGGATTCCGGATCCGTCGGATGGCCTGCCGACCGGCGTCATGGTCGCCATGAACGGACCGTCGCCAAGCGTGCCTGTGGGCGCGGCCGCCGTGCCGTTCCCGGGTCAGTTGACGGATTCCGGCGAGGCGGCGCAACCGTCTCTGTCGGCGCAGGCGCCGGCTTTCGGCGATCTGGCACTGCCTGACTTCGGGCCGATCGTGCCGGAGCGCCCGGAAATCGGCCTGCCGCCGCAGTCGCCATTCGCGGTGGCCTCGCTGTCCTATGCGGATGAGCGCGTGCAGCGCGGCGACGTCTTTGCCGCGCTGGACGACAGCGGCATGTCACCCGCCGACATCCTGAGGTCGTGGAAGAAGTCCAATCCGCAAGCGGCGCCGTCCAATGCCGACTATGTCGCCGCCGGCACGTTCGACGACGCCGCCGAAGCCAGGCGCGTGGCGACGGCACTTCAGCCCTTCGGCCGAACGGAAATCCAGCGTTCCGATCTCGACGGCAACGACTGGTATGCCGTCAATCTCTATCCCAATGGCCATGGCGGCCTGGACGAGTTGCTGCAGGCGGCATGGTCGCATGGCGCACCCGATGCGCTGGCTGTGCGCAACTGATCTATTTTGCCCGGGCGGTTGATCCGGCGGAAAAAACCCTGATAGCTTGGCTGTGCCAAAACCGGCAAACGGGTCGAGATTTCATGCAGTTGCGCGCCTTTCCGCCATTTGCCGGCTTTCTGGGACTGGCTTTGCTGCTGCTTTGCCTCGCACCAGCCCAAGCGCAGCTTTTCGAGACCAAGGCCACACAGGCCTTCATGATCGATTCCGACACCGGCACGGTGCTGTTCTCGAAAGACGCCGACAAGCCGATCCCGCCGGCCTCGATGGCCAAGCTGATGACCATGGAGGTGGTTTTCAACGCCATCAAGTCCGGGCGTCTCAAGCTCGACGACACGTTCGTGGTCAGCGAAAACGCCTGGCGCAAGGGCGGCGCGCCATCGGGCACATCGACGATGTTCGCCAAGCTCAAATCCGCGATCCGGCTCGAAGACCTGATCCAGGGCGTGACGGTGCAGGCGGCCAATGACGGCTGCATCGTCATCGCCGAAGGCATGGCCGGATCCGAGGACAATTTTGCCGCGCAAATGACCGAGCGCGCCCACCAGATCGGCCTGAAAACATCGACCTTCGTCAATTCGACCGGCCTGCCGGCCGACGGCCAGCAGACGACGGTGCGCGAGCTGGCGCAGTTGGCGCTGCATTTGTGGCGCGATTATCCGGATTTCTACCGCTACTACGGGCTGAAGGATTTCACCTGGAACAAGATCTCGCAGAAGAACCGCAATCCGCTGCTGGCCATGGACATCGGCGCCGACGGTCTGGCCGTCGGTGCCAGCGAGGGGGCCGGCTTCGGCATCGTCGCTTCGGTCGCTCACAACGGCACGCGGGTGGTCATGGCGATGAGCGGGTTGGCCAACGACAAGGAGCGTGCCGAGGAGGCGCGAAAGCTGCTCGACTGGGGCGCGCGCTCCTTCGAGAAGACCGAGATCTTCGCCAAGGACGAGGTGGTCGGCGAGGCCCAGGTTTTCGGCGGTGCGAAATCCGGCGTGATGCTCAAGGCAAAAGGACCGATCGACATCTTCCTGCCGATCACCAACCGCGACAAGCTGGCGGCCAGGATCGTCTACACCGGCCCGGTTGCGGCGCCCGTGGAGGAGGGCCAGCCGGTGGGTGCGCTGCGCGTCTGGATCGGCGACACGCTGAGCCAGGAGACGCCGCTTTTCGCAGCCGAATCGATCGGCGTCGGCACATTGCCGCAGCGCGCGCTCGATGCCGTCAAGGAACTGGCGATCGGCTGGCTGCGATAGCACCGACGGCATGGACGTTTTCCCGAACGCGGACTATCTAGAGCGCAACAATCCACCTGGACAAAGGCCCTCTCGATTGGCGCGCGGATTTTTCATCACCTTCGAAGGCGGCGAGGGCGCAGGCAAGTCGACGCAGATCGAGCGGCTGGCGAGAAAGATGCGCGCCAAGAAGTATGATGTCCTGCTGACGCGCGAACCGGGCGGCTCGCCGGGCGCCGAAGCGGTCCGGCATGTGCTGCTTTCGGGTGCCGCCGAGCCATTCGGACCGAAGATGGAAGCGCTGCTCTTTGCCGCCGCGCGCTCCGACCATGTCGAGCAGGTCATCCGGCCGGCCGTCGAGCGCGGCTCCATCGTGCTCTGCGACCGCTTCCTGGATTCCTCGCGCGTCTACCAGGGCGTCACCGGCGGGATCGACCCGGCGTTCATGGCGGCGCTGGAACAGGTCGCCATCAATGGCATGATGCCCGATATGACGCTGATTTTCGATATCGATCCGGCCGAGGGCCTCAGGCGCGCGACGCTGCGGCGCGGCAGCGAGGCCGACGCCGACCGCTTCGAGAAGGAAACGCTGGCCATTCATCAGGCCCGGCGCGAGGCTTTTCTGGCGATCGCCACGGCCGAGCCGGAACGCTGCATCGTCGTCGATGCCTCCGCCGATCCCAATACGGTGGAGGATGTCGTCACCGCGGCCGTATTCGCGGCGCTGGAGGCGAGGACGCCCGCGCGCAACAGGCAGGCCGCACCCGTATGATCTTCGAACGCATCGCGCCGGAACAGCATGATACGCTGGACGGCGTGCCCGAACCGTCCGAAACGCCTCGTCTGGTCGGGCACAGGCAGGCGGCCGACATGCTCGCCGCCGCCTATCGATCGGGAAAGCTGCCGCATGCGCTGATCTTCGCCGGACCGGTCGGCATCGGCAAGGCGACGCTGGCCTTCCACCTGGCGCACCATCTCTTGAAGCACCCGGCCTTCGAGCAGGCGCCGGAAAGTCTTGCCAGTCCCGATCCGGCCTCACCGCTGTTTCGCCAGATCGCGACCGGGGCGCATCCGGGCGTGCTGCATCTGACCCGGCCGATGAACGACAAGACCAAGAGCTTCAAGACGGTCGTCACCGTCGACGAGATCCGCCGGGTCAGCCGCTTCCTGTCGATGACCTCGCATGACGGCAGCTACCGGGTCGTCATCGTCGATCCGGCCGACGACATGAATGCCAATGCGGCCAATGCCTTGCTGAAGAATCTTGAGGAGCCGCCGGCGCGAACGCTGTTCATTCTCATCGTCCATGCGCCGGGCAGCCTGCTGCCGACGATCCGCTCACGTTGCCAGGTGATACGCCTGACACCGCTCCACGCCGACGAGTTGATGGCGGTGCTGGAAACAGCCGAGCCGCCGCCGCCGGACGATCCGGCCGCGCGGGCGGCACTGGTCGAGCGGGCAGGGGGCAGCGCCCGCAACGCGATCCTTTTGACGCAATATGGCGGGCTGGAGATCGCCTCGACGCTCGACGCGCTGGTGGCGAAGGGAAAAAACGACATAGGCGGCGCCTATCGGCTCGCCGAAGCCGTCGCCGGCCGCGACCAGGCGATCCAGTTCGATATCTTCAACCGCCGGGCGCTCGACCTTTTATCGGATGCTGCAAGCCAGGCTGCGCTCGCAGGCGACCTCGCAAGGGCGAAAACGCTGTCGGACACTTGGCACGAGGCGCTGGACGCGATATCTGAAACCGATACCTACAATCTCGACAAGAAGCAGCACGCCTTGATCATGATCGACCGCCTGAATTCCGCAATGCGAATGTGACTGGCCCAGCCTCGTGTCGGGATGGCAATCGCTGTCTCGATGCGATATCCACCGCCTCACATTCATTCGGACATTCATGACGGTTCTTTCATGTCACGCGACACATTCTACATCACGACCGCGATTTCCTATCCAAACGGCAAGCCGCATATCGGCCATGCCTACGAGCTGATCGCCACCGACGCGCTTGCGCGCTTCCAGCGCCTCGACGGCAAGCAGGTCTTCTTCCTCACCGGCACCGATGAGCACGGCATCAAGATGCTGCAGACGGCGAAGCGCGAAGGCATTTCGGCGCGCGAGCTGGCCGATCGCAACTCGGCCGATTTCAAGCGCATGGCGACCGCGCTCAACGCCTCCAACGACGATTTCATCCGCACCACGGAAGAGCGGCACTATGCGTCCTCGCAGGCGATCTGGAAGGCGATGGACACAAATGGCGACATCTACAAGGGCGGCTACGCCGGCTGGTACTCGGTGCGCGACGAAGCCTATTACGGCGAGGAGGAGACGGAGGTCCGTCCCGACAATGTCCGCTACGGACCGCAGGGAACGCCGGTTGAATGGGTCGAGGAAGAGAGTTATTTCTTCCGCCTCTCGGCCTACCAGGACAAGCTCATCGCGCTTTATGAAAGCCAGCCCGACTTCATCGGCCCCGCCGAGCGCCGCAACGAGGTGATGAGTTTCGTCAAATCGGGACTGAAGGATCTGTCGATCTCGCGCACGACCTTCGACTGGGGCGTGCCTGTGCCGGGCGACGACAAGCATGTGATGTATGTCTGGGTCGACGCATTGACCAATTACATCACCGGTGTTGGCTATCCCAATGAAAACGATGAGAAATGGCGCTTCTGGCCGGCCGATGCCCACATCATCGGCAAGGACATTGTGCGCTTCCATGCGGTTTACTGGCCGGCCTTCCTGATGTCGGCCGGCATCCCGCTGCCGAAGCGGGTTTTCGGCCACGGCTTCCTGTTCAACCGTGGCGAGAAGATGTCGAAATCGGTCGGCAACGTCATCGACCCGTTCACTATGATCGAGCATTACGGTCTCGACCAGGTGCGCTACTTTTTCCTGCGCGAGGTGCCGTTCGGCCAGGATGGCAGCTACAGCCATGAAGCGATCGTCAACCGCACCAACGCCGATCTTGCCAATGGCCTCGGCAATCTGGCGCAGCGGTCGCTGTCGATGATCGCCAAGAACTGCGGCGGCGTGGTGCCGAAGCGCGGCGATTTGACGGAAGCCGACAGCGCGATCCTGGATCAGACGGTGACCGCTCTGGCCACCGCGCGCAAAGCCATGGCCGGGCAAGGCATTCATTTGGCACTGGCGGCGATCTTCGATGTGGTGGCGGAAGCCGATCGATACTTCGCTGGACAGGCACCATGGGCGCTGAAGAAAACCGATCCGGAACGGATGGAAACGGTGCTGTGGACGACCGCCGAACTGGTGCGGCGCGTGGCGGTGCTGTGCCAGCCTTTCATTCCTGGATCGGCAGCGAAGCTGCTCGACCTGCTGGCGGTGCCCGCGGACAAACGTGATTTCGCGCATGTCCACGCCTCCCATGCGCTGGTGCCGGGCACTGCCTTGCCGGTACCGGAAGGCGTGTTTCCACGTTACGTCGAACAGCCGAGCGCGAACACCTGATGCTTGTCGACAGCCACTGCCATCTGGATTTTCCAGATTTCGCCGAGGAGCGGGCGGCCATTGTCGCCCGCGCCAAAGCGGCCGGAATTGGCCGTATGGTAACGATCTCGACCCGCGTGAAGCGGTTTCAGCAAATACTTGAAATCGCGGAAACTTTCGACGATGTCTACTGCTCTATCGGTACCCATCCGCACAATGCGGCGGAAGAGTTGGACGTGACGTCGGCGGAGCTGATCCGCCTGTCGGCACACCCGAAGGTGGTGGCAATCGGCGAAGCGGGTTTGGACTATTTCTACGACAAGGCGCCGCGCGATGCGCAGGCGCAGGGCTTTCGCAATCACATTGCCGCCGCTCGCGAGACCGGCCTGCCTCTCGTCATCCATTCGCGCGATGCCGATGACGACATGGCAGCCATTCTCGAGGACGAAACAGGGAAAGGCATCTTCCCCTTCATCCTGCATTGTTTCTCCTCCGGACGCCGGCTGGCCGAGGTGGGCGTCTCGCTCGGCGGCTACGTGTCGTTCTCGGGCATCCTGACCTTCAAGAACTCTGCCGAATTGCGCGCCATCGCCGCCGACGTGCCGCATGACCGGCTGCTCGTCGAAACCGACGCACCCTATCTGGCGCCGATCCCGTTTCGCGGCAAGCGCAATGAGCCGGCCTATGTCGCGCACACCGCCAAGGTGCTGGCGGAGACGATTGGTGTCAGCGAAGCTGAAATCGCGGATCTGACGACGAACAATTTCTTCCGCCTGTTCGGCAAGATGCCGCGACCTGCTGAGCTGAGCGGCTGAACGATGACTGACCGGCTGCGCCTCACCATTCTCGGCTGCGGCTCGTCGCCAGGTACGCCGCGCATCACCGGCGACTGGGGCAATTGCGACTCGACCAATCCGAGGAACCGGCGCATGCGCACGGCAGCGCTGGTCGAACGGATTGCGGCCGATGGCGGCCGTACCACCGTGGTCATCGACACCGGGCCGGATTTCCGCGAGCAGATGCTGCTTGCGTCGGTCAAACGCATCGACGCCGTCGTCTACACGCACCCACATGCCGACCATATTCACGGCATCGACGATCTGCGCGGCTATGTGCTCGAGCAGCGCCACCTGATCGACATCCATGCCGACCAGCCGACGATGCTGCGCCTGCGGCAGGCATTCGGCTATTGCTTCGAGACGCCGCCGGGCAGTTCTTATCCGCCGATCGTGCGGGCGCATATCATCGACCACGCAAAGCCCGTCATGATCGAAGGCGAGGGGGGTGCCCTCGCCCTCGAACCGCTGCCGCAGATTCATGGCGACATCATCTCGCTCGGCTTCCGCGTTGGAGGGCTGGCCTATTGCCCTGATATCAGCGATTTTCCCGACGCCACCGCCGAGCGGCTGCGCGGCCTGGAGATTCTGGTCATCGACGCGTTGCAATACAACCCACATCCCAGCCATCTGTCGCTAGGCCAGGCGCTCGGCTGGATCGAGAGGCTGACACCGAGGAATGCCGTGCTGACCCACATGCACGTGCCGCTCGACTATGCCACGGTCAAGGGCGAAGTGCCGGCCAACGTCGCCCCGGCCTATGACGGCATGGTGATCGAAATTCCCTATGAATCAGCGTGATACGAACGGGCTCTCATGAAGGTGCTCTGCGCTTTGGGGCGAATATCGCAGCGCTCCAATCCGTTCATAGCCCGTGATGCACGACCCATTTCTCGCTGCGATAGTCACGAGGATTCTGAAAATCAGCGGCAATTCCCAGATGCTGGCCAACACATAAGTTCCATAATCTATCTTATGCGACTTGCGGACATCGTAAACGCTGGACGTTGGACAAGGCCCTTTGCCGCCAAAGTTATCCCTGTGGCTCCTCCATTCAGGTCATAAGAACCGAAGGCCCGCTTTGCCCCATGCGTGATCCGCAAACTCATCCTGTCGAGCTCTAGCCCGCAGGCGATTTTCCGTGATGGCATCGAAGCGACGAAGCAACTAGCCTGGGGTCGCGCTGGAACTCAGGACCATCAACAAATGACCGCCTCACCTTCCTTTCTCGCTCTTCCCGATCGCCTCGCGGAGGGCCGCACGCCTCGTGCGGTGATCTTCGGCGCCGGCCACGGCAGCACCTATCCCGGCAAGGACAGCAGCGCCCATGCGTTGGCGGCCAACGCCATCCGTGCGGCCAGCCAGGACGACGCACCGCTTGTCGGGCACTGGGACTTCGATCTTGACGGCCCGTTGTTCGACGGCAAGCCGGTCTGCTGCGTCGATGCCGGCGACATCTCGACCATCCTGCACGACAATGCCGAAAACAGGGCCCGGATCGAGGCGAAGACGCGCGAGGTCCTGGCGTTGCCGGCCGTGCCGATCCTGCTTGGCGGTGACGATTCCGTCGTCATTCCATTCCTTGCCGGCTTTGCGGATCACGGACCGATCTGGATCCTGCAGATCGACGCCCATATCGACTGGCGCGACGAGGTGCATGGAGAACGCCACGGCTATTCCAGCCCGATGCGAAGGGCAAGCGAGATGCCGCATGTCGCGGGCATGGTGCAAGTAGGCCTGCGCGGCGTCGGCAGCGCGCGCCTCGCTGAAATCGAAGCCGCGCGGCACTATGGCAGCCGTTTCGTGACCGCGCGCGAGGTTCATGCTCAAGGTGTGGAGGCGGCGCTCAGGCATGTTCCGGAAGGCGCACGGGTGGTCGTCACTTTCGACTGCGACAGCCTTGATCCCGGCATCATGCCGGGCGTGGCGGCGCGTACCCCCGGCGGCCTCACCTACACGCAGGCGATCGACCTGATCGCCGGCCTCGGCAAGCGGGCCAGGATCGCGGGATTCGACCTTGTCGAGCTCTATCCGCCCGCCGACATTGGCGGCCTGTCGGCCCAGACCGCCGCGCGCCTTCTCGTCAATGTGATCGGCACCATCGCCCGGCAGGTTTGAAACCCATCGCAAAACCTTCCCGTCACGTGGCGCCGGCCGCTGAAATGCGCCGATGCACGCTGTGGCTCTGCAGCTCGGTCGGTTACCGCCGCCCCTGCTCCAGACCGATCCGGTAGCTTAGCGAACGCTTCGCCCCCGGTTCGATCAGCATCACGCCGGGCTTGTCGCTGAACTCGCCGTCGAAATCGGCCGGGCTCGCAATACCATGCCAGGGCTCGATGCACAGGAAGGGCGCACCGCCGGGCTTGGACCAGATACCCAGCTCTTCGGCTCCCTGCCATGACATTTCGATCGCCGGACCGCGCTCGGCTGCATATCGCACACTGGTGCTGGCGGGCCGATCCAGGATCACGGCGTCGTCATCGAACAGTCGTTCGGACAGCGCAAGCGTTCTGCCATCGATGGGCGTCGGTCGCGTTTCCGAGACGAGAAGGCCGTCCTTCAGGCGACGAACCGGCCCCGGCTCACTCGCGGCAAAGGTCAGCCGATAGGCCTCCTTGGGCAACTCCGGCAGCAACGGCCAGTTGAATGCAGGATGAGCACCGATCGAGGCCGGCAATTTCTCGTCGCCGGTGTTGGTCACTTGCAGGGTCACATCGAGCTGCTGTCGGTCCAGCGTATAGGTGACGGCAAGGCGAAAGGCGAAGGGGTAATGCGCACGCGTGTCGGCGTCGTCGGTGAGCACCAGCGTGCAGGAGCGGGGTCCCCTCTCCTGCCAGGCGAACGGTTTGTCTCGAGCGAAGCCGTGCTGCGTCATCGGATAGGTTCGGCCGCGATGACGCAGTCGATCGCTCTTCAGCCGACCAACGATCGGGAACAGCACCGGCGAATGGCGCCGCCACTCCGGCCCGGCCTGCCACAGAAACTCAAATCCCCGCCCATCCTGCAGCGAAACCAGTTCGGCGCCCTGCCCTGTTACAACAGCCGAGATGCCGTCGCCATGAAGCGTTTGGCTGTCCTGTGCCACATGTCCTCGCGGGCCGGTGTTGAAGGCTGGTGCGGCGGCAGACTAGCAAAACCTCTTGGGGACTCAAGGTGCGGCCCGAACGAATTGTGGCCGGAGGATCTCTCCTCCGGCCACCTGTCCGCATCAAGGGCGAGAACCCCACCCTTGCCCGTGGCGAACAGTCGCTACTCGCGCTCACCGGTGAAGTTCAGCAGCAGCTGGAAGATGTTGATGAAGTTCAGGTAGAGCGAGAGAGCACCGAAAACAGCCAGCTTCTGGCGCGATTCCGCGTCGAAATTCTCGGCATATTGTTCCTTGATCGTCTGCGTGTCCCAGGCGGTCAGGCCGATGAAGACGGCGATGCCGATCACCGAAATGGCGAACTGCAGCGCGGTCGAACCGAGGAAGATGTTGACGATGCTGGCGATCACCACGCCGATCAAGCCCATGATCAGGAAGGACGAGAACTGGGTCAGGTCGCGCCTGGTCGTGTAGCCGTAGAGGCTGGTGGCGCCGAACATGGTGGCGGCGATGAAGAAGGTGCGCGCGATGCTGGTGCCGGTGAAGACCAGGAACACGGAGGCGAGCGACAGGCCCATCACCGCGCAGAAGGCCCAGAACATCGCCTGGGCGCTGGCCGCAGACATGGTCTGCATCTTGAACGAAAACAGCATGACGAAGGCGAGCGGCGCCAGCATCACCACCCATTTCAACGGGCTGGAGAAGATCGGCACGTAGAGCGCCGGCGTCGACGACACCAGGAAGGCGACCAGGCCGGTGACCACGAGGCCAAGGCCCATATAGTTGTAGACGCGCAGCATATGCTGGCGCAGGCCCTCGTCAAAGACGGCTCCGGCCTGGGCGCCGGCGCCGACGCGATATCCCAGATTGGGCGTGTTCATTTGCAGTCTCCTTTGTGGATCGGTCAGTAAAGCGTTCTGGCAAGCGTCTCGGCGGCGCGGTCGAGATCATGGACCCCGCTCCTCGCGACCACCGCATAGGCGACCTCGCCGATCTGGAAATAGGCCGAGGAAATGTCGCCCGACGGCGCGACGGTCGGCTTGACCACGTCGAAGGTTCCCGGCCGGATCGCAAACAGCGACACCAGGCCCATATCTTTGGTGTCGACAGCCATCTCGACGCTCGGGCCGAAGCGCGACGGGTAGATCTGCACGTCGCGCACCTTCCAGTCCTTTGGCAGTGACGGCATGACGATCGCGGTCGCCGCACGGATCTCGCCGGCACTGTAGTTGGGCGCTTCCGGCTGCGAGGGCATGGTCTCGCGCACCAGCGTCGTCCGGTGCGCGCGCACCGCCTCGTCGACATAGGCGGGCGGCTGCGGCGACGCGACGACCTTGGTTACCGACATCGGCCCGATGATGCCGTTTGCCAGCCAGCCGGCTGCAACGAAGGCGGCAACGGCAGCAGCACGCTGCAGCACGCCGAAGATGCGGCCACGGACAAGTCCCCTCTCCAGCCGCCGCGCCGCGTCAGCGGTGGCCGGCCGCGCCATGCCCTTGGAGCCGGCAAGCGCCACGCGCAGTTCATCGCGGGTCCGCAGATCCGACATGACGCGCGCGGCGGCCTCCGGGCGAGTCGACAGGAAGGCTTCGACCTCGATGCGGCGGGTGACATCCAGCTGGTCGTCGACATAGGCGTCGAGGTCGGTTTCCGTCACAGGGTCGACAAGAGCGCTCATGGCTCACCTCCCACGATCCTGAGATGATTTCTTCCGCGCGCCGGGGTGGCGTCTTCCATCTGGCGCAGTGCCGCGCGCGCCCTGCCGATGCGCGACATCAGCGTGCCCAGCGGCACGCCGGTGGCATTGGCCGCCTGCTGGTAGGAAAGCCCTTCGATGGCGACCAGATGCAGCGCCGAGCGCTGCTCTTCCGGCAGGTTGAAAAAGGCGTCCCGCACCTGTGCCAAGCGCACCGAATGTTCCTGCGGCGCCGGCGTAGCGGCGTCGGCGAAGTATCCGGCCTGTTCGATGCGCACGACTTCCGAGCGGCGCGAGCGCATGCGGTCAATAAACGCGTTGTGGACGATGGACAGCAGCCAGGCACGCAGGTTTGCGCCCGAGCGGAAGGTGCCGCGCCGCTCATAGGCGCGCACCAGCGCGTCATGCACGAGATCCTCGGCATCCGCGCTGTCGCGCGTCAGCGACTGCGCATAGCGCCGCAGCGATCCGAGCTGTCCTATGATGTCAAAGCGTGGCATCGACCGTTTCATGCCCTGTTTACGGAGCATGTGGGGATATTAATCCCGACCCGTGCCATTTTTCTTGCCCGGTTTCGCTCGAGGGTCGCGTTTGCGGTGCCCTCGCCTGCCTGGCTCTCAGGGACGAAGTGGTTTTGCCGATTTGGGCGTCGTCACACCGCAAGCGCGCAACACCCATCTGCGGCCGTCGCTGCGAAAATCGGTGATGCTCAGCGGCTCGATATCGATCTTCCAATAGGCGGCAAGCGGAGCACGCAGAACATGCACGATCGCGGTGCGAATGACGCTGGCATGGGTAAGCGCGATGGTGTGGCCACGCTCGGCCATCAAGCGGTCCATCAACTCGGAAGCCCGGCGGCCAACGTCGGCCAGCGACTCGCCGTCGTGCGGCGCTGCGTTGGGGTCGGTCAGCCAAGCGGCGATGTCGCCGGGCTGTTGTGCCTGCACGTCTTCAAAACTCTTCCCGGCCCAGCTTCCATGATCCTGGTCCGCCAGGAGCGGTTCGACCGATGCGTCCAGCGATAGCGCCTCGGCGGTCTGGCGGGCGCGAAGCGCGGGAGCTGTCCATGCGCGGTCGGCGCGGCGCAGCGTCCCGCGCATCGCCTTCGCCTGCGTCAGCGAGCGCGGCTCCAGCGGCTCATCGAGCGGAAACGAACCCCGCCGGGTGGCGGCCGTGGCGCCGTTGCAGATCATCGTCAGCCGTACGAGCATGAGGCAGTCATTCCTTGAGCCGCTTTCGAAGCGACGCATACGCTGCAATTAGAATAGCTGCTATCGTTTCGAAAGACCGCGCCCCTGGGGTGCCGCCCTCCGTTTTGCGCAATTAAAACCGCTGGCGAAGCGCCTTCGATTTGCGTATCACTCCGCCGCGCCAACGGAACCATAACGATGTTCGAAGACCTGCAGCCAGCTCCCGCCGACAAGATCCTGGCCCTGATCGGCCTCTATCGCGCCGATCCGCGTCCCAACAAGGTCGACCTCGGCGTCGGCGTCTACAAGGATCGCGACGGCAAGACGCCGGTGATGCGCGCCGTGCATGAGGCCGAAAAGCGGCTGCTGAACAGCCAGGACACCAAGACCTATCTCGGGCTCGCCGGCGACACCGGCTTCAACGCGGTGATGGCCAAGCTTGCCTTCGGCCCCGGCGCGGACATGACGCGCATCCGGGCGGCACAGGCGCCCGGCGGCTCCGGTGCGCTTCGCCTGGTGGCGGAGCTGCTCAAGCGAACGCGTTCGGACGCCACGATCTGGCTGTCGGACCCGACATGGCCGAACCACATGCCGGTGATGCGCGCAGCCGGCCTGCAGATCCGCGAGTATCCCTATTTCGACGCGGCCTCCGGTGCTGTTCGTTTCGACGACATGCTGGCGGCGTTGCGGACGGCCGAGAGCGGCGACGTGGTGCTGCTGCATGGTTGCTGCCACAACCCGACCGGCGCCAACCTCGACGCGGGGCAGTGGCAGGCCGTCACCGATCTGGTCGTCGAGCGCGGCCTGCTGCCATTCGTCGACATCGCCTATCAGGGCTTTGGCGACGGCCTCGAGGCCGACGCCCTCGGCCTGCGCCTTCTGGCGGCGAAAGTTCCGGAAATGGTTGTTGCCTCGAGCTGCTCGAAGAACTTCGCCGTCTATCGCGATCGTGTCGGCGCGGCGATGGTCTTGGCCGGGGACAGCGCGCAGGCCGACGTGGCGATGAGCCAGATGCTGTCGGCCGCACGCGCCATGTATTCAATGCCGCCGGACCATGGCGCGGCGGCGGTGCGCATCGTGCTGGAAGACGCAAGCCTGCGCGCCGACTGGGAAGCCGAGTTGGAAGAGATGCGCCTGCGCATGCTGAGGCTTCGCGTGGCATTCGCCGAGGCGCTGCGCCGGCAGTCCAACTCCGACCGCTTCGAGTTCGTCGCCAGCCATCGCGGCATGTTCTCGCGGCTTGGTCTCACGGAAGCGCAGGTCGAGCGTTTGCGTGCCGAGCACGGCGTCTACATGGTCGGCGATAGCCGCATCAACGTCGCTGGATTGCCGGAGGACGGCATGGACGACCTCGCCAAGGCGATCGTCTCCGTGCTTGACTGAAGCGGCTCAGCTGTGGACAAGGCCCCCTCGCCGGCTGACAGTGTTGGCCGTGCGTCGGGTCGCAGGATAGCATCCGCCGCATGACGCCATCCAAAGACATTTCGCGCCTGATCGAGATCATGGCCGCGCTGCGCGCGCCGAAAACCGGCTGCCCCTGGGACATCGAGCAGGATTTCTCGACCATCGCGCCCTATACGATCGAGGAAGCCTACGAGGTGGCGGATGCCATCGCGCGCGGTGACCTCAACGATCTGCGCGATGAGCTCGGCGACCTCCTGTTGCAGGTCGTCTACCACGCGCAAATGGCCGAGGAAGCGGGCGAATTCGCCTTCCCGGATGTCGTCCAGGCCATCACCACCAAGATGATCCGGCGCCACCCGCATGTCTTCGGCGACGAGGAAGCCCGAGGCGCCGGCATGGCCAAGGGCATGTGGGAGAAGATCAAGGCCGAGGAGAAGGCGGAGAAACGGCAAGGCCGTCTCGCGCGCGGCCTCGATCCCGAAGACAATGGCAAGGGATTTCTGGACAGTGTTCCGGTCGCCCTGCCCGCTTTGACGCGGGCGCTAAAACTTCAGGAGAAGGCTGCCCGTGTCGGCTTCGACTGGAGCGAGGCAGCCCCCATCCTCGACAAGATCGAGGAGGAGATCGGCGAGTTGCGCGAGGCTCTGGCGAAGGGCGAGACGGCCTCGATCAAGGACGAGTTCGGCGACATGCTGTTCGCCGTCGTCAATCTCGGCCGTCATCTCAAGCTCGATTCGGAAGCCGCGTTGGGCGGCACCAACGAAAAATTCCGCTCGCGCTTCCACTATGTCGAGCAGGCTCTTGAGAAGTCCGGCAACACACTGGAGAAGGCCACCCTGGACGAGATGGAAGCGCTCTGGCAGGAAGCGAAGAGCGCGAAGTAGGCCTGTAGATCGGCAATTCGGGACGGAAACGCGTTTACACTTTTCCTATAATTGCTCCGGCCTAGCCGTTGTTTTTGCGACGCAATCGGCTTTCGATCTCTTCGCGGGCGCTTTGTGTAGCCCTGAGCGAGATGGTGGCGCTGCCGTCTTCATTGTCGGTGCGCGAAACGATATCGCCATTGCGATACAGCCAATCGACAAGGCCAAACTGTGCCGGCTCGATCGTCACCGTCAGACCTTCGAGCTCGCCCGCCATGCGCGTCTCGATGAGCGCCTTAAGCGCATCGATGCCCTCGCCGGTCACCGCCGATATGGCGATCGGCGGACCCTTGCTGCCGTCTGCGGCATCGGCAAGCAGGCGGCTCCTGTTGCCTTCGTCCAGCAGATCGATCTTGTTCCAGACTTCGATCACACGCTTGGTGTCACCGGCGTCGACACCGAGGTCGGCCAGGATGCGCTCGACATCCTCGGCCTGGGCGGCCGTGTCGGGATCGGAAATGTCGCGCAGATGGATGACGAGATCGGCTTCGACCACTTCTTCCAGCGTGGCGCGAAAAGCCGCGATCAAATGCGTCGGCAGGTCGGAGATGAAGCCGACCGTGTCCGACAGGATGATCGGCGTGCCATGCGGCAGGCGCACGCGGCGCAGCGTCGGATCGAGCGTGGCGAACAGCATGTCCTGCGCCAGCACGTCCGCCCCGGTCAGCCGGTTGAACAGCGTCGACTTGCCGGCATTGGTGTAGCCGACGATCGCCACCACCGGGAACGGCACTTTCTTGCGCTTGGCGCGATGCAGGTCGCGGGTGCGACGCACCGTTTCCAGCTCGTGCTTCAGCTTGATGATCTTTTCCTGCAACTGCCGCCGGTCGGATTCGATCTGGGTTTCGCCGGGACCGCCGAGGAAGCCGGCGCCACCGCGCTGGCGTTCAAGGTGGGTCCAACTGCGGACCAGGCGGCCCTTCTGATAGTTGAGATGGGCAAGCTCGACCTGCAGCGTGCCTTCCTTGGTGCGGGCGCGCTCGCCAAAGATTTCTAGGATCAGCCCGGTTCGGTCCAGAACCTTGGCATGCATTTCCTTCTCGAGATTGCGTTGCTGCACCGGGGTCAGCGGATGGTCGACGATGACCAGCTCGGCGTCGTTGTCCTTGACGATCTGAGCGAACTCTTCGACCTTGCCGCTGCCGAGCAAGGTTGCTGGACGCGGATCGTTGACCGTCACGACAGCCGTATGGACAGGGTCGAGATTGATGGCGCGCGCAAGGCCGACCGCCTCGTCATGGCGAGCGTCGACCGAACGCGTCAGCCGCGGGCGGTTGGTGTCGTCGTCGCCGCGCGGCTGACGGGTAAGCACGGGCACAATGACGACAGCCCGGGTCGGCCCCTTGGCTTCCGTCCCGGGATGATGCGCTGGTTTTCCGCGAACCGTGCCGTCCGCGTCCTTCTCACGTGCCAATCAGGCGCCCTGGCTTTCCTCGCCATCGAACATCTGAACCGGCTGGCTCGGCATGATCGTGGAAATGGCGTGCTTGTAGACGAGCTGGGAGTGACCATCGCGGCGCAGCAGCACACAGAAATTGTCGAACGAAGTGACCACGCCGGTCAGCTTCACGCCGTTGATGAGAAAGATGGTGAGCGGGTTCTTGCTCTTGCGAACTGAATTCAGGAACAGGTCCTGAAGGTTTTGCGATCGTTCCGCCATTGTTCTTGTCTTTCGCCGATCCCCTTCGGTTTGCAAGCCAATGCGCCAAATTGTCGGGCACATGTCAAGCGCGCAAACACCGTCTTGTCGTCAGTAACGACAAGCAGAACGAGATATATTGATGTTCATTCCACCTGTGCGGTTATCAGGCTGGACTTTTTTCCGCAATGTCAAAAAAGGCCTGCCGTAACGAAAGTGTCACTGAGCCGGGGTGCCCGTTGGCCACAGGATCGCCGTCAATGGCCACGACCGGCATGGCGATCGTCGTGGCGGAACTGATGAACGCCTCGCGCGCCGCCTTGGCCTCGGCGACGGAAAAACCGCGCTCTTCGATCTTCAGGCCGAGCTTTGCCGCGACCTCGAACATGGTCGTGCGGGTGATGCCGCGCAGGATGCCGTGATCGGCTGGTCTGGTAACCAGGACGCCGTCCCTGGTGACGATCCAGGCGTTAGACGAGCCGCCTTCCTTGACGTTGCCTTCGGTGTCGACGAACCATGCCTCCTGCGCGCCGGCCTCCTTGGCTTTTTGCTTGGCTAATACATTGGGCAGCAGTCCGACGGTCTTGATATCGACCCGGTCCCAGCGATTCTCTGGCACGGTAATGACCGCGATCCCGGTCTCCGCTCGCTTTGCTCCAGCCGCCGGATCGGCCTTTTTGGCAGTAACCACCAAAGACGGCTTGGTGTCCGCCGACGGGAAAACAAACTCGCGGCTGGCGACACCGCGCGTTACCTGCACATAGACCAGGCCGTTGACGACATGGTTGCGGTTGACCACTTCGCGCAGGATGAGCGGCAGCACGTTGCGCGCGACCGGCCATGCAATCGACAATTCGGTCAGCGAGCGGTTGAGCCGGGCAAGATGGCGCGGCATGTCGACGATGAAGCCGCGCGCCACCTCGCAGACCTCATAGACGCCATCGGCGAACTGATAGCCGCGATCCTCGATATGCACGGAAGCGTTCGCGTGAGCGACATAGCGCCCGTTGACATAGGCAATGCGCGGCATTGGCGACCCCTGAAAAATCTCGGGCTTTCTTATGCGATTCCGCCGCCGCCGTAACCGGCAAATGCTTGGACCACGCGCTGTTCAGCACAGGTCCCGCGCGTCAGACGCCCAGCGACTTCAGTTTGCGGTGCAGCGCCGAGCGCTCCATCCCGATGAACTCGGCGGTCTTCGAGATGTTGCCGCCAAAGCGGTTGATCTGGGCGATCAGATAGTCCTTCTCGAACTGTTCGCGCGCCTCGCGCAGCGGCAGCGCCATGATGTGCTGGTCGGACTGATTCGGCGTGCGCGGCATGACATCGCCGATCTCGGACGGCAGAAGGTCCGCGGTGATCGGCGCATCGACGTCATCGCCGCGCGCCAGGATCATCAGACGCTCGACATTGTTGCGCAGCTGACGCACGTTGCCCGGCCAATTGTGCGCCTGCAGCACGGCAAGCGCATCGTCGCCGATACGGCGCGGCTTGATGCCGGCCTGGCGGGCGATCTGCTTCATGAAATTGTCGACGAGATAGGGGATATCCTCGCGCCGTTCGGCCAGCCCCGGCACCATCACCGGAACCACCGCCAGGCGATGGTAGAGATCCTCGCGGAAACGCCCGTCGGCGATCATGGCTTCCAGGTTCTGCGAGGTCGAGGAGATGATGCGGACATCGACCTTGACCCGTTTGGTGCCCCCTACCCGCTCGAACTGCTGCTCGACCAGCACGCGCAGGATCTTGTTCTGCGTCTCGCGCGGCATGTCGGCCACTTCGTCGATGTAGAGGATGCCGCGATGGGCTTCTTCCAGCGCGCCGACCTTGCGCTCGACACCGTTCGATTCGGTGCCGAACAGTTCGATCTCCATGCGCTCGGGCGTGATGTTGGCAGCGCTCAGCGTCACGAACGGCGCGCCCTTGCGGGCCGACAGCGTGTGGATGGCCCGCGCCGCCAGTTCCTTGCCTGATCCGGACGGGCCGATGATCATCACACGACTGTTGGTCGGCGCCACGCGCTCGATGGTCTGGCGCAGCTGGCTCATCGCCGACGACATGCCGATCAGGTCGAAGGTCTCGCCGCTGCGCTGCTTGAGGTCGGAAACCTCGCGCCGCAACTTCGAGGTTTCCAACGCACGCTCGGCGATGAGGATCAGCCTGTCGGCCTTGAACGGCTTCTCGATGAAATCATAGGCGCCACGGCGGATGGCCGAAACCGCCGTTTCGATGTTGCCGTGGCCGGAGATCATCACCACCGGCAGAGTGGGATGCATGGTCTTGATCTCGTCGAGCAGCGCCAGGCCGTCCAAGCGCGAGCCCTGCAGCCAGATGTCGAGGAAAATCAACCTCGGCGCCCGATCGGCAATGGCCGCCAACGCGCTGTCGGCGTCAAATGCCGTACGGGTTTCGTGACCTTCGTCGCTCAGTATGCCTGCGACGAGCTCGCGGATGTCTTCCTCGTCATCGACGATGAGAATATCAGACGCCATTACCGACCTTTTCAGTTTCTCTTTCGTGTTCCGTCTTGCCTTCGCCGCGCAACGGCGTGACGGCCGCGGGCGGCAGGATGATGCTGATCATCGCCCCGCGGCCGCCATGGAAGTCCGCAGGCGCGTCATGAAGTTCCAGCCTGCCGCCATGGTCCTCCACGATCTTCTTGACGATAGCGAGACCAAGCCCGGTGCCCTTCTCGCGCGTGGTCATATAGGGCTCGAGCAATCGTTGGCGATTCTCCCGCGGCAGGCCTTTGCCATTGTCGATGACGTCGATTCGAATCGCGCCATTCTGACGGCCGGCTTGAATCCGGATTATGCCGTGCGAACCGTCCTTTTGTTCCAGTCCATCGATCGCCTCGGCGGCGTTCTTGATTACATTGCCGAAAGCCTGCGCCAAAAGGCGGCTGTCGAACGTGCCCTTGAGCGGTTCGTTGCCGAAAATCCGCTCGAAGGTGATGTCGGCGCGGCTGACCTCGACCAGGAAGGACGCCTCACGCAGCGATTCGCGCAGATCGATGGCCTTCATCTCGGGCTTGGGCATGCGCGCGAAGGCGGAGAATTCGTCGACCATGCGGCCGATGTCCTCGACCTGCCGGATGATGGTGTCGGTGCATTGGTCGAAAACCTCACGGTCTTCGGTGATGACCTTGCCATAGCGGCGCTTGATGCGCTCGGCCGAAAGCTGGATCGGCGTCAGCGGGTTCTTGATCTCGTGGGCGATGCGGCGCGCCACATCGGCCCAGGCGGAAGAACGCTGCGCCTGGACCAGATCGGTGATGTCGTCGACGGTCACGACGTAGGATTTCTCCTCCGAGCCGTCATCGCCCGCCTCGACGGTGATCTGCACGTTGAAAGTACGCTCGGTCCCGGCGCGGAAGAACGTCACCTGCTCTCGGTAGACGGGCTTGCCCGACTGCCGGCCGATCTCGAAGACACGGCCAACATGCGGCAGAATGGCGGAAAGGTTCTGCCCGAGTGCGGCACTGGCGGAGATGGCCAGCATGGATTCGGCCGACCGGTTGACGATGGTGACGATGCCGTAGGGATCGACGCCGATGACGCCGGCGGTGACACCGGCAAGCACGGCTTCGGAAAAGCGCCGCCGTTCGTCGATCAGGTCTTTTGCCGACAGGATCTCGTTGCGTTGCGATTTCAGCTCCAGCAGCATCTTGTTGAAGGTGTCGCCCAGCGAGGCGACGTCGCCGTCGGAAGGCCTGACCGGAACCGCGACGTCCAGATTGCCTGTCGCCACCTCGTCGGCAGCGCCGATGAGCTGGCGAATCGGCCGCACGAGACGGTCGGCGACGGCGATGCCGGTCCAGATCGCCGACAAGATGATGATCAGGGTCAGCGACAGATAGGGCAGCGCGAAGGCCACTTGCGAGGTGCGCCTGTTGTCTTCGAGATTGCGATACTCATCGGTGTTGGACCTGACGATCTGCCGCGCCTTGATCACTTCGGGATCGACAAGGCGGATGGTGTAGAGGTAGAGGCCCTCAATCTCGCGCAGCTTGACGATGGCGCCCATGATGTTGCGGGTGCGCGGCTCTATCAGCACCGGTTTGCCGTCGGTGGCGCTGCTGACTGCGCCTTCCGGCGGTTCCGGCATGGCGAAATCGGCATCGGTCTGCGCGCTCATGACAAACGAACCGTCGGGCTTGATCAATGCCGCATGGGCCAGCGACCGGCCCACCGCCTCCTTGTTCAGGAGGTCGAGAAAGCCTGTGCGATCAAGGCCGTAGAGTGTTCGCGACGCGTCGAGATCATAGGCCATCGACAGCGTTGTGCCCTGCAAGTTGCGGGCATTTTCCTGAACATAGGCATCGGCGATCGATAACGAGGAATTGACGATCGTCTTGGTGCGAATCTCGAACCAGCGATCGAGGCCGATATCGAGCGTGATCGAGGCGATGATGGCCACCATGATGGCGGGAATGGCGGCAACCAGCGCGAACATGGCAACGATGCGCACATGCAGCCGCGAGGCCGCCTTGCCATGCCGGCGCGCCATGACGATGCGATGCACCTCGCGCCCGACCAGCGCCATAAGGAACAGCACGAAAGCGGCGTTGAGCGCGATCAGCGCCCAGGTCGTCCTGGCGTCAGGCGCGATCGGCGTCGCGCCAACCAGGATGGTGAATGAAATGGCCGCCATGACCAGGGCGCCGACGACCGCCACCACGCCAGGCAGCGCCAGCAAGCGGCGCCCGTCGCGCGCGCCGGGTTCGCTGAATAGCGGTTGGTTGAGTACAGGTGCCTGCGGAGCCATGTCGCCGTCTGGGAGCCAATGATTGCGTCCGATCTATGCAACGCATTGTGGCGATTATGCAACAAGTGTGACAATGGCGGAAATCTTTCGCCGCTCAGTCCCCTGAAAACAGTGTGTCAGATCAGCGCTTAGCCCGGCCGCGACGATTTATAGACGTTGACGCCCAGTTCGCGAATCTTCTTGCGCAGCGTGTTGCGGTTCAGCCCCAGCAGTTCCGCGGCCTTGATCTGATTGCCGCGGGTTGCCGTCATCGAGGCCAGGACCAGCGGATATTCGACTTCGGACAGGATGCGCTGGTAGAGCCCGGCGGGCGGCAATTCGCCGGCAAACGAAGCGAAATAGCGCTGCAGGAAATGCTCCACCGCCTGGCCGATGGAAAGGTCGTCGGGAATCAGGTTGCCGCCGCCAGGCACCACTGGGCGCTCGCCGGTCTTCAACTCCGCCTCGATGATTTCGGCGGAGATTTCATCCTGTGAATAGAGCGCGGCCAGCCGGCGAACCAGGTTTTCCAGTTCGCGCACATTGCCCGGCCACGGGTAGCGCTTCATCAGTTCGATGCCGCCGGACGAGATGCGCTTGGTCTGCAGCCCTTCCATTTCGCCGAGCTTGAAGAAGTGGCGCACGAGATCAGGCACGTCCTCGGAGCGCTCGCGCAGCGCTGGCAGCCTCAGCGGAACGACATTGAGACGATAGAACAGATCCTCGCGGAACAATCCCTGGTTGATCAGGGTGCGCAGATCCTTGTTGGTGGCGGCGACGATGCGCACATCCGTCTTGATCGGCGTGCGGCCGCCGACCGTCGTGTATTCGCCCTGCTGCAGCACACGCAGCAGGCGCGTCTGCGCCTCCATCGGCATGTCGCCGATCTCGTCGAGGAACAGCGTGCCGCCCTCGGCCTGCTCGAAGCGGCCGGTGGAGCGGTTCTGGGCGCCGGTGAAAGCGCCCTTCTCGTGGCCGAATAGTTCCGATTCGATCAGGTCGCGTGGGATCGCCGCCATGTTAATGGCAACGAACGGTCCGCCGCGACGGCGGCCATATTCATGCAGCGCGCGCGCCACCAGTTCCTTGCCGGTGCCGGATTCGCCCGAGATCATCACCGTCAGGTCGGTCTGCATCATGCGCGCCAGCATGCGATAGATGTCCTGCATGGCCGCCGAGCGGCCGACCAGAGGCATCGTTTCGGGCTGCTCATCGGGCCGCGCATCGATCTTCGGCCGGCGGGGCTCCGACAGCGCCCGATTGACGATATTGAGCAGCTCGGTCAGGTCGAACGGTTTCGGCAGATATTCATAGGCGCCGGTCTCTGATGCACGGATTGCCGTCATGAACGTGTTCTGGGCGCTCATGACGATGACGGGCAGCTCCGGCCGCGCCTTCTTGATGCGCGGCAGCATGTCGAAGGCGTTCTCGTCCGGCATCACGACGTCGGTGATGACAAGGTCGCCTTCGCCCGCCGCCACCCAGCGCCACAAGGTCGAGGCGTTGGACGTGACGCGCACCTCGTGGCCGACGCGCGAGAGAGCCTGGTTGAGCACGGTGCGGATCGCCGCATCGTCATCGGCGACGAGAATATTGCCGCGAGCGGTCATTTGCGGTCTCCTTCACCGTCTTCTTCAGCGCCGAACGGCGTTTCCTTCCAGGCCGGCATCAGGATGCGGAAGGTGGTCCCGCGCGGGGTCGATTCGCATTCGATGATGCCGCCATGCTCGCCGACGATCTTGGCGACCAGCGCCAAGCCCAGCCCCGAGCCGTTCGGCTTGGTGGTGATAAAGGGATCGAACAGGATCGGCAGGATATCCTCCGAGACACCGGAGCCATTGTCGCGCACGCAGAATTCGAGCGGCAGCGACACACGATCCTGCGTGCCTGGAACCGAAACGCGGATGCCGGGCCGGAAGGCGGTCGACAGCACGATCTCGCCATGCGGGTCGCCGCCTATTGCCTCGGCGGCGTTCTTGACCAGGTTCAGGAACACCTGGATCAGCTGGTCGCGATTGGCGAATACCGGAGGCAATGATGGATCATAGTCCTCCAATATTCTGATTTTCTTCGCAAAACCGTTCTTTGCGATCGCCTTCACATGGTCGAGTACGACATGGATGTTGACGGGATAGCGATCGATCGGCCGCTCGTCGGAAAACACCTCCATGCGATCGACCAGCGAGACGATGCGGTCCGTCTCGTCGGTGATCAGGCGGGTCAGTGCGCGGTCTTCGTCGGAGGCGGACAGTTCGAGCAGTTGCGCGGCGCCGCGGATGCCGGAGAGCGGGTTCTTGATCTCGTGGGCGAGCATCGCTGCCAGGCCGGTCACAGAGCGTGCGGCACCGCGATGCGTCATCTGCCGGTCGATCTTGTCGGCCATCGACCGTTCCTGGAACATGACCACGACGGAGCCCGGGAATTCCGACACTGGCGCGACATAGAGATCGACGACCTTCTCGATGCCGAGACGTGGCGACGACACATCGACCCGATACTCGTTGACCGGAGCCCGACGCTCGCGCACCTGATCGACCAGGGTCAGCAGCGGACTGCCGAAGGGGACGAGCTTGGACAGCGTGTTGCGTGCCAGCATGGTCGCGCTGGAGCGAAAGAAATCCTCGGCATCGGCATTGGCGAAGGTGATGAACCCGTCCTCGCTGATCATGATCACCGGGCGGCGGATGGTGTTGAGGACGATCTGGGCGGCATCCACCATTTCAGTTCCCTGGCCAGCGGTGGCGTTCATGCGGCGCTCCGCACGCTCACGGGTTGCGGATCGCGCGAAAACACATTGCGCAGCAAGGCAATGACGCGGGCCGGATCGAACGTCGTCAGGATGGCCTTTCGGTGGTCGTCGGCGACGCCAACGGCATGGCGATCGAGATACCAGCCCAGATGCTTGCGCGCCTGGCGCAAACCGCTCTCGACGCCATAAAGCGCCAGCATGTCCTCGTAGTGGCCGACGATATAGTCGGCCAGAGCCGTGGGAGTCTGCGGCACATTGGTCGCCGTTTGGCCTGCCGTCGCTGCCGCCATGCCACCGGCGATCCAGGGCGCGCCGTAATGCGCGCGACCGACCATCACAGCGTCGGCGCCGGATTGGTCGAGAATGGCGGCTGCCTCGGCCGGGGAACAGACATCGCCATTGGCAACGACCGGAATGGACACGGCTTCCTTGACACGGGCGATGGCGCGCCAGTCGGCCTTGCCCTGATAGAACTGGCAGCGCGTGCGGCCGTGCACCGTCACCATCTTGACGCCCGCCTGCTCGGCACGGCGCGCGAGGATGGGCGCATTGAGCGCGCCTTCGTCCCAGCCGAGCCGCATCTTGACCGTCACCGGCACCTTGACCGCGCCGACCACGGCCTCGATCAGCGAAAGCGCATGGTCAAGATCCAGCATCAATGCCGAGCCAGCATAACCACCGGTGACCTTCTTGGCCGGGCAGCCCATGTTGATGTCGATGATGTCGGCGCCCTCGCCTGCGGCGATCCGTGCGCCTTCGGCCATATGGATCGCTTCGCGGCCGGCCAGCTGCACCATATGGACCGGCAGGCCGGAATGCCGTATGCGCAGGTCGAAGCCGGCCCTACCCTTGGCGAGTTCGCCGCTTGCCACCATTTCGGACACGACCAGGCCCGCGCCATGCGCATGGGCGCGCTGCCGGAAAGGCTCGTCAGTGATTCCCGACATCGGCGCGAGGAATACGCGGTTGCGGATTTCCACGCCGCCGACGATCAAAGGCGCTGCCAATCTGGTTGAGTTAACCATGCACAAAAACCAAGCATGTCCATTCGTTGCACATTCTCTAGCCATATCAGCCGCAATGTGCAACGCGGAATGACGTCACATTGAGGCGCAATTGGGAAAATTCCAGACCTTAGGGATTTGCCGTGACCGAGGCGCCGCGCGTCCTTCATGGCGTGTGAAGGGGGCTTTTGAGTTCATATTTGACGCACGATCTTTTCGGAAAACCAATTACACTTTTGAGGATCGTGCGCTAAGCCAATCGCCATGACTGACGGAAGTGAAAGCTCGAGCGCGACAGGTGGGGTTGCGGTGGTGATCGTCGCCGCCGGCCGCGGCGCTCGTGCCGGGCAGGCCAACGGACCCAAGCAGTACCAGAACATTGGCGGCCGCGCTGTCATTGCGCACACGCTGGAGATGTTTCTGGCCCATCCGCGAACTGGCCGGATCGTTGTCGCCATCCACGCCGACGACCACGAATTGTTCCGGCAAGCGGCGGGCGCCCAGGCACAGCGCGTTACTGCCATCATTGGCGGACCGACCAGGCAGGAGTCCGTTCGGCTCGGGCTGCTGGCGCTGAAGGACCACGCGCCGGACCAGGTTCTGATTCACGACGCCGTCCGCCCGTTCGTCGATGCGGAGTTGATCGACCGCACCATCGCCGCCATCGGCGAGAACGAAGGAGCGTTGCCCGCCCTGCCCGTCGCCGACACGCTGAAGCGCGAGTCGGCCGCCGGCGTGGTCGCGGAGACCGTTTCCCGCAGCGGGCTGCACGCGGCGCAAACGCCGCAAGGTTTTCCCTACGGGCCGATCCTTGCCGCGCACGACAGGGCCCACAAACTAGGCAGGCTGGACTTCACCGATGACGCGGCCATCGCCGAATGGGCGCAGATTCCAGTCAATCTCGTTCCGGGCTCGCCGGACAATATCAAACTCACCTGGGCACGGGACATCGCCATGGCGCACCAGCGGCTTTCCAGCGAACGCACACATTTCCCCGACACCCGCACCGGCAACGGCTACGACGTCCACGCCTTTGAGCCCGGTGATCACGTCACACTATGCGGCGTCGCCATTCCACATGACAAGAAACTGTCCGGTCATTCCGATGCCGATGTCGGCCTGCACGCCTTGACAGACGCGCTGCTGGCAACCTGCGGCGCCGGCGACATCGGCACGCATTTTCCGCCGTCCGATCCGCAGTGGAAAGGTGCGGCGTCGCGGATCTTCGTCGAACACGCGGCCAAAGTTGTGCGCGAGCGCGGCGGACGCATCGCCAATGCCGACGTCACATTGATCTGCGAGGCGCCGCGCGTCGGGCCGCATCGCGACGCGATGACGGCAGCCCTGTCGCGGATGCTGGGGATTTCCGCCGACCGCATCTCGATCAAGGCGACAACCAACGAAAAACTGGGCTTTGTCGGTCGCGAAGAAGGCATTGCGGCGATCGCCACCGCCAGCGTGGTGTTCCCCGGCGAGGTGCCGGAATGAGCAACGCCGAACTGGCCATTGCCCTGTTCGAGACCTGCCGCGAACGCGGCATCATGGTGGCGACGGCGGAAAGCTGCACCGGCGGCATGATCATCGCCGCGCTGACGGACATTGCCGGTTCCTCGGCCGTGGTCGATCGCGGCTTCATTACTTATTCCAACGACGCCAAGATGGACATGCTTGGCGTTTCAGCGGCCACGCTCGACGCGCATGGCGCGGTGTCCCGTGAGACGGCAATCGAGATGGCGGCCGGAGCACTTGCCCGTTCGCGAGCGGGACTAACTCTTGCGGTCACCGGTATTGCCGGGCCAGGCGGCGGTTCGGCGCAGAAGCCTGTCGGCTCGGTGTGGTTCGGCGTCGGGCTGGAAGGTCAAACCGTGACGGCCGAACACAGGCAGTTTGCCGACAAAGGCCGCGATTTCATCCGCCGTGAGACGGTCGGGCACGCCCTGGAACTTGGACTGCGGGCGCTTGGCCGGAATTAGGACGACGACGCGACGCCATAGATGACGTCGGCACGCCTTTCGAAAGCCTCGGCGAACATGCGGAAGGCACGGTCGAACATGGTGCCCATCAGCGCGCCCAGGATACGGCTCTTGAACTCATAGTCTATGAAGAAGCGAACGGCACAGCCGGCGCCATCGGGTTCGAAACGCCAGACATTGCTCAGATATTTGAACGGACCATCGATATACTTCACGTCGATGGCGTTCTCGTCGGGCTTCAAAAGCACCTGCGTCGTGAAGGTCTCGCGGATCGCCTTGTAGCCGATGCTCATGTCGGCCAGGAGAACAGTACGCCCGTCACGCTCCTTGCGCGAGCGTACCGTCAGCGCCTCGCAAAGCGGCAGGAATTGCGGATAGGCCTCGACATCGGCTACCAGCGCAAACATCTGTTGCGACGTATGGGCGACGCGGCGGGTGGCTTCGAATTTCGGCATTCAACCAGCGCTAGACCGACTTCTGAAGCTGTGCTTCCCGCGCCGCGCGCAGCCGGGCGAAATCGTCGCCGGCATGGTGCGATGAGCGCGTCAGCGGGCTCGATGCCACCAGCAGGAAACCCTTTGTCCGGCCGATCGTCTCGAAGGACTTGAACTCTTCGGGCGTGACGAAGCGGATCACCGGATGGTGCTTCTTCGACGGCTGCAGATACTGGCCGATGGTCATGAAGTCGACATTGGCCGTGCGCAGATCGTCCATCAACTGCAGGATTTCATTCCGCTCCTCGCCCAGGCCGACCATGATGCCGGATTTGGTGAAGATCGACGGATCGAGTTCCTTGACCCGCTGCAACAGCCGGATCGAGTGGAAATAGCGGGCACCCGGCCGAACCTTCAGATAGTTCGACGGCACGGTTTCGAGATTGTGGTTGAAGACGTCGGGCTTGGCCGCCACCACGATCTCCAGGGCGCCGTCCTTGCGCAGGAAATCAGGCGTCAGGATTTCGATCGTGGTCGACGGCGTTGCCGCGCGGATCGCGCGGATGACATCGGCAAAGTGCTGCGCACCGCCATCGGCAAGATCGTCGCGGTCGACGGAGGTGATGACGACGTGGCTCAGCCCCATCTGCTTGACGGCATGCGCGACGCGGGCCGGCTCGTCGGGGTCGAGTGCGGTCGGAATACCGGTGGCGACATTGCAGAAGGCGCAGGCGCGCGTACAGATCTCGCCCATGATCATGAAGGTGGCGTGCTTCTTTTCCCAGCACTCGCCGATGTTGGGGCAACCAGCCTCTTCGCAGACCGTCACCAGCTTGTGCGACTTGACGATCTCGCGTGTCTCGGCATAGCCCTTGGAGACCGGCGCCTTGACGCGAATCCAGTCCGGCTTGCGCAACACCTCCTGGTCGGGCTTGTGCGCCTTCTCGGGGTGCCGCAGCCGTGGCGCGTTGGCGATCGTGTCGAGGACAGTAACCATCTGGACCCTGGCTTTTCTCGCGACCGCCCGTCGGCGATCGTCACTCTATGGTCATCTAGGACTTTTCGGCACAAAGAAAAAGGCTGCAGCGGCGCATGCCGCTACAACCGTTTTCGCATAGCCGGGACCGGCCCCGACTAGCGGCGCACCAGGCGACCGACCCAGATCAGCAGGCAGGCACCGATGAAGCCGGTGATCAGATAGGCGGTCCAGCCGACGCCGAACGGGCCGAAATTGAGCGCCTGCAGGATGGCGTTCAACACGACCGCGCCAACGATGCCCATGATAATGTTCATGAAAATGCCAGTGTTGCTCTTCATGATCATTTCGGCGAACCAGCCTGCCAGGCCGCCGATGATGATGGCTGCGATCCAGCCCACGCCGTTCAAGTGCATATGTCTTCTCCTTGCGCGCGTAAAAATGCATGCGGAAACGAACTGCCTTGCCGTCGAGCTCCCAGGGCTTTCGCGGCTGAGTCTCTTGCGGCGAATCTATCATGCGTTCAAGGCGCGACCATAGGCGTCGAGCACGCTTTCCTTCATCATCTCCGACAGCGTCGGATGCGGGAAGATGGTGTGCATCAGCTCTTCCTCGGTCGTCTCCAAGTTCATCGCCACGACAAAACCCTCGATCAGTTCGGTCACCTCGGCGCCGACCATGTGGGCGCCGAGCAGCTGGCCGGTCTTTTTGTCGAAGATCGTCTTGATGAAGCCCTGGTCCTCGCCAAGCGCGATCGCCTTGCCGTTGGCGGCGAACTGGAAGCGGCCGACGCGGATATCCTTGCCTTCCGCCTTGGCCTTGGCTTCGGTCAGGCCGACAGAGGCGACCTGCGGGTTGCAGTAGGTGCAGCCAGGGATCTTGAGCTTGTCGATGGCGTGCACACCGGGGAAATTGGCGATCTTTTCCACGCACACGACGCCCTCATGCTCGGCCTTGTGGGCGAGCATGGGCGGGCCGGCGACATCGCCGATGGCGTAGATGCCCGGTACGTTCGTCTTGCCGTAGCCGTCGACGACGACGCAGCCGCGGTCGGTCTTCACGCCGAGCGCTTCAAGGCCGAGATTCTCGATATTTCCCTGGACGCCGACGGCCGAGATCATGCGGTCGGCGGTGATCTTCTCGACCTTGCCGTCCTTCATCTCGACATGCGCGGTGACCGAGTTGGCGCCCTTCTCGACCTTGGTCACCTTGGCTTCGAGGATGATCTTCATGCCTTGCTTCTCGAACTGTTTTTGCGCGAATTTCGAGACCTCGGCGTCCTCGACCGGCATCACCGCCGGCAGCAGTTCGACCACCGTCACCTCGGCGCCCATGGTGCGGTAGAAGGAAGCAAATTCGATGCCGATGGCGCCCGAGCCCATCACCAGCAGCGATTTCGGCATCTCCTTTGGCACCATGGCCTCGAAATAGGTCCAGATGAGCTTGCCGTCCGGCTCGATGCCCGGCAGCGCGCGCGGGCGGGCGCCGGTCGCCAGGATGATGTGCTTGGCGGTGTAGGTGCCCTCGCCCTTGCCGCCCTTCGGCACCGGCGGCTGCGGTTCCATCGGCTTCTTGGCTGTCTTGGAGACGACGACCTCGCCGGGTTTCGACAGCTTGGCTTCGCCCCAGATGACGTCGACCTTGTTCTTCTTCATCAGGAAGGCAACGCCGCCATTGAGCCGCAGCGAGACTTTTCGCGAGCGGTCAACGACGGCCGAGGTGTCGACGCTGACCTTGCCGTCTAGCTTCAGGCCATAGTCCTTCAGATGGTCGGAATAGTGCATGATCTCGGCCGAACGCAGCAGCGCCTTGGTCGGAATGCAGCCCCAGTTGAGGCAGATGCCGCCGAGATGCTCGCGCTCGACGATCGCCGTCTTGAAGCCGAGCTGGGCGGAACGCACCGCCGTGACATAGCCGCCGGGGCCGGAGCCGATGATGATGACGTCGTAGTTCTCAGCCACGGATTTTCTCCTTCAATCACAATTCCAGCATGACGCGCACGACCGATGTCAGCGTCTTGCCGATGTTTCGCGTGTTTTCGGCATCGAGATGGACGCCGTCGAGGGGTGTGGTTTGCGCCACCGTACCGGCATCGAAGAAGCCGCAGCCGACTTCGTCGGCGAGCGCCGCATATTGCGGGGCGAGCTGCTTCGACACCTCATCGCCACCGGCAAACATGCCCCTGAAGTCGGCATTTTCGGTGCGGCTTACAACGGGCGGCGACACAATGAGTATCTGTGGCGCCGGCCAGTCGAACGGATAGTCATGACCACGCACGATATCGATCAACCGTTGGATGCCTTGCTTGGCCGCGACCGGATTGCCGTGGATCCAAGGCTTCATGTCGTTGGCACCGAGCATGATGATGATCAGATCGATCGGTGCATGCGTCGTCAGCACCGTCGGCAACAGCCGCGCGCCGTTGCGATCGGCACCTGCCAGATGGTCGTCGAAGGCCGTGGTGCGGCCATTGAGTCCGTCGGCGATAACCTGGACGCCACTGCCAAGCCCAGTCTGCAGGACGCTTGGCCAGCGGTCTTCCAGCGCATGGCGCCCGCCTTCGGCGTTGTAACCCCAGGTCAGCGAGTCGCCGTAGCAAAGCACCGTCTTCATGCGTTCACCTGTGCATTCATCAAACCGCGCCCCAACCGCCAGCGTACGAACAGCCAGTGAACCAGCACCGTGGCCAAGCTTGGCAAGACCAGGCCGGCGACGATTGGAAGGTCACTTCCCAACTTACGCACGCCCGGGAAGAATACATTCTGGTGTTCATGGCGTTGCGGTGGCCAGTCCCAGCGCCACCAAACCGCCGGCAAGCCAGGAAATGAAAAAGGCAAAAAGGCTGGTGAAGAACTTCCGCACAGCCTTTTCCTTTCCTAGACCAGCATGCCCATCGGGTTCTCGATCAGCCGCTTGAAGGCAACCAGCAGCTCAGCGCCGAGCGCCCCGTCAACGGCGCGATGGTCGGTCGACAGCGTCACCGACATCACGGTGGCTATCTTGATCTCGCCATTCTTGACCACCGCCCGCTCCTCGCCGGCACCGACCGCCAGGATCGTCGCATGCGGCGGGTTGATGACGGCGGCAAAATCCTTGATGCCGAACATGCCGAGATTGGAGACGGCCGTCGTGCCGCCCTGATACTCTTCCGGCTTCAGCTTGCGGCTGCGGGCGCGGCTGGCCAGGTCCTTCATCTCGTTGGAGATGGTCGACAGCGTCTTTTCATCGGCATGCCGAATGATCGGCGTGATCAGGCCGCCGGGGATCGACACGGCGACGCCGACATCGGCATGCTTGTGCTTGACCATGGCGCTTTCGGTCCACGAGGCATTGGCATCAGGCACCGCCTTCAGCGCCATCGCCATCGCCTTGATGACCATGTCGTTGACCGACAGCTTGTAGGCAGGCACGTCACCCTTGTCGGTCTTCTTCATCGGGGCGGCGGCATTGATCTGCGTGCGCAGCGCCAGCAATGCATCGAGCTCGCAGTCGAGCGTGAGATAAAAATGCGGAATGGTCGACTTGGCCTCGACCAGGCGGCGCGCAATGGTCTTGCGCATGTTGTCGTGCGGGACGAGTTCGTAGGAGCCGGGTTCGAACAGCTTCAGCACCTGGTCGTCCGACATCGCTTTCACCGCCGGAGCAGCGGCGGCAGGCGCACCGGCAGGAGCCTTGGCGGCGGGCACTGCCTTGGCGCTGCCACCGGCAATCGCGGCATCGACATCGGCCTTCACCACGCGGCCATGCGGGCCGGTGCCGGTCATGGCCGATACATCGACGCCGGCCTCCTTGGCGATGCGGCGCGCAAGCGGCGATGCAAAGGTGCGCTCGCCAGTCGCATGGCCATTGGCGACCGGAGCCGGCTCTGCCTTCGGAGCGGCTGCGGCAGCAGGTTCAGCCTTTGGTGCCTCAGCCCTTGGTGCGTCAGCCTTGGGAGCGTCCGCTTTCGGCGCTTCGGCTTTCGCCGGTGCGGCACCGCCACCGCTTTTCGCGGCAGCGCCCGCATCCTCGCCCTCAGCGGCAAGCACGGCGATCAGCGCGTTGACCTTGACGCCTTCGGTGCCGGCGGGAACGACGAGCTTGGCGACCGTGCCCTCGTCGACGGCCTCGACCTCCATCGTCGCCTTGTCGGTCTCGATCTCGGCGATGACATCGCCCGGCGAAACCTTATCGCCTTCCTTGACCAGCCACTTCGACAGATTGCCCTCTTCCATCGTGGGCGAGAGCGCCGGCATGGTGATGTTGATTGGCATTTTGTCCTCCCGGCCGGTTCAGCGATACGTGACGGCTTTGACCGCCTCGATGACCTCGCCGACATTCGGCAAGGCCAGCTTTTCGAGGTTGGCCGCATAAGGCATCGGCACATCCTTGCCGGCAATGGTGATGACCGGCGCGTCGAGGAAATCGAAGGCGCGCTGCGAGACCTGGTTGGCGATATGGTCGCCGACCGAGCTCTGCGGATAGCCTTCTTCGACCACGACCAGCCGGTTGGTCTTCTTGACCGAGGCGATGATGGTGTCGAGGTCCAGCGGGCGGATGGTGCGCAGATCGATGATCTCGGCGTCGATTCCCATGCCGCGCAGGTCGGCTTCGGCCTTGACCGCGTAGGTCATGCCGATGCCGAAGGAAACGATGGTGACGTCCTTGCCTTGCTTGTGGATGCGGGCCTTGCCGATCGGCAGCACGAAATCATCAAGCTTCGGCACGTCGAAGGATTGGCCGTAGAGGATTTCGTTCTCGAGGAAGATGACCGGGTTCGGGTCGCGGATGGCCGCCTTGAGCAGACCCTTGGCGTCGGCGGCCGTATACGGCATCACCACCTTCAGGCCCGGAATGTGGCTGTACCACGCGGCGTAGCACTGCGAGTGCTGGGCGGCGACGCGGGCGGCGGCCCCGTTCGGTCCGCGGAACACGATCGGCGCGCCCATCTGGCCGCCGGACATGTAGAGCGTCTTGGCGGCCGAATTGATGATCTGGTCGATCGCCTGCATGGCGAAGTTGAAGGTCATGAACTCGACGATCGGCTTCAATCCGGCCATCGCCGCACCGACGCCGACGCCGGCAAACCCATGCTCGGTGATCGGCGTGTCGACGACGCGACGCGGCCCGAACTCCTGCAGCAACCCTTGGGTGATCTTGTAGGCGCCCTGGTATTCGGCGACCTCCTCGCCCATGACGAAGACATCGCCGTCGCGGCGCATTTCCTCGGCCATGGCATCGCGCAGTGCTTCGCGCACCGTGGTCGAGACCATCTCGGTGCCCGCGGGGACATCCGGGTCTGCGGCAATCTCGGTCTTCGGCGCCGCCGCAACAGGCGCCGCGGCCGGCTTGGCGGCTTCCGCCTTGTCCTCGACTGGCGCCTCTGCCTTCGCGGGTGCTTCCGCCTTGGCGGGCGCGGCGGACTTGCCGACGTCGGCGGCACTTTCGCCATCCTGCAGCAAGACGGCGATCGGGGTGTTGACCTTGACGCCTTCGGTGCCGGCGGCGATCAGGATCTTGCCCAGCGTGCCTTCGTCGACGGCTTCGACTTCCATCGTCGCCTTGTCGGTCTCGATCTCGGCGATGACGTCGCCGGCGACGACCTTGTCGCCCTCATTCTTCAACCACTTGGAAAGATTGCCCTCTTCCATGGTCGGCGAGAGAGCGGGCATGAGAATTTCGATCGGCATGTCCTGGCCCTCCCTTACAATACGATATCGGTCCAGAGCTCGGACGGATCCGGCTCCGCGTCGTTCTGGGCAAATTCGGCGGCGTCGGCGACGATGTCGCGAACCTCCTTGTCGATGGTCTTGAGCTCGTCCTCGGTTGCCCACTTCTTCTCGGTCAACCGCGCCTTGACCTGTTCGATCGGGTCGTGCTCGGAGCGCATCTTCTGCACTTCCTCCTTCGAGCGGTATTTCGCCGGGTCGGACATCGAGTGACCGCGATAGCGATAGGTCTGCATTTCGAGGATGATCGGCCCGTTGCCGCCGCGGCACCATTCGGTCGCCTGATCGCCGGCGGATTTGACCGCGCGCACATCCATGCCGTCGACCTGGATACCGGGAATCTTGAACGAGGCGCCGCGATGCGAGAAATTGGTTTCGGCCGACGAGCGCGACACCGAGGTGCCCATGGCGTAGCGATTGTTCTCGATGATGTAGATCACCGGCAGCTTCCACAGCGAGGCCATGTTGAAACTTTCATAGACCTGGCCCTGGTTGGCCGCGCCGTCGCCGAAATAGGTCAGCGAAACGTTGTTGTTGTCGCGGTAGCGGTTGGCGAACGCCAAGCCCGTGCCGAGCGACACCTGCGCGCCGACAATGCCGTGGCCGCCGTAAAAATGCTTTTCCTTGGAGAACATGTGCATGGAGCCGCCCTTGCCCCTGGACAGGCCGCCGCGGCGTCCGGTCAGTTCGGCCATGACGCCGCGCGGGGAAAGCTCCATGGCCAGCATGTGGCCGTGGTCACGATAGGCTGTGATCATCTGGTCGCCATCGATCAGCGCCATCTTCATGCCGGTGACGACAGCTTCCTGGCCGATATAGAGATGGCAGAAGCCGCCGATGAAGCCCATGCCGTAGAGCTGGCCGGCCTTTTCCTCGAAGCGGCGGATGAGCAGCATGTGCCGGTACGCAGCAAGCTCCTCATCCTTGGTGAATTCAGCAGGCTTGGGCGCGGAAAGCCCTGATTTGGCTTCGGATTTGGATTTGGCAGGCGCTTTTCTGGCTGCGGTGGCCATGCATCACTCCCTGTTGGCGTCTCTTTGCGGACATTAGGGCAGGATGAAATCCGCCCTGGGAAGATCAGCTCTCCCCACCGATTTATGCAAGGCTAACACGCGTTAGAGCGTTGCGCCATGACGAATTTGCATAGCTGGCATGCGCCTAAGCGATTAAAATCATTGAAAATATTGTCGATTAACTGAAATTCAGTTATCTCGACGAGGCCGGCAGCATGATGGTGATTTCATCGGCCTGGGACAGATTGAGCGCCCTGCGCGCCTGTTCGTCAAGCATGTCCTTCTCCAGCGTGCCGTCATGCATCAGCCGAACGCGCCGTTCGAGTTCCATCCGGCGCGCCTTGATCGCATCAAGCTGAGCCTGCAGCGCAACCGTTTGGGCTTCCAGCTGATATTTCGAATTGATGCCGAACTCGCCGTGATAGGCATGGAAGCCGAAATAGGCCAGAAACACCACGCAAAGCGAGGGGATGATCAGCCGGCCGGTATTTCTCTGCTTGTGCTGACGCGTCCACATGACCGAATCCCCATGACCGCAAACTCAAACGACCCGGAACCTTTTTCGCCTGATTGTGCTTAACGGACGGTTACGGTGACCGGTCCCGACAAGCGAAATGAAAGAGGGCGGGAATGATTCCCGCCCTCAGATTGATTACAAACCCCTCGGTTTTTGACAGCAGTCAAAATCGAGGGGTTTTGATTCCGGTTTGTTCGCGATCTGAATCTGAGACGTTCCGTGAATCTTGGGTGATTTCGAGACGTGCGGAGGTTTGTCAGCAGTCTGAGGGCGGGAATGATTCCCGCCCTTCGCGCAGTATCCGAGCTCAATGTTTCGGATCAGGTCTTGATTACCGACTTGCCGGCGTAACGCGCCTGCTTGCCAAGCTCTTCCTCGATGCGGATCAGTTGGTTGTATTTGGCCATCCGGTCGGAGCGCGAGAGCGAGCCGGTCTTGATCTGCCCGCAATTGGTGGCGACGGCGAGATCGGCAATGGTCGAATCCTCGGTTTCGCCCGAACGGTGCGACATGACAGCGGTGTAGCCGGCCTTATGCGCGGTCTCGACGGCATCGAGCGTTTCCGTCAGCGAGCCGATCTGGTTGACCTTGACCAGGATCGAATTGGCAACGCCCATGCGGATGCCGTCGCGCAGACGCGCCGTGTTGGTGACGAAGAGGTCGTCGCCGACCAGCTGCGTCTTCTTGCCGATCAGGTCGGTCAGATACTTCCAGCCTTCCCAGTCGTCCTCGGCTAGGCCGTCCTCGATCGAGATGATCGGATAGTCGGCGGCGAGCTTGGCGAGGTACTTGGCCTGGGCCTTGGGATCGCGCGTCTTCTTCTCGCCTTCATAGACGTAATTGCCGTCCTTGAAGAACTCGGTGGCGGCGCAATCGAGGCCGAGCGCGATTTCCTCGCCCGGCTTGAAGCCTGCCTTTTCGATCGATTCCATGATGAAATCGAGCGCCACCGGGGCGCTCTTCAGGTTCGGGGCAAAGCCGCCCTCGTCGCCGACATTGGTGTTGTGGCCGGCATCCTTCAGCTTCTTGCGCAGTGTGTGGAAGATTTCCGAGCCCCAGCGCACGCCTTCGCGCAAAGTCGGCGCGCCGACCGGCAGGATCATGAATTCCTGGAAGTCGATCGGATTGTCGGCATGGGCGCCGCCATTGATGATGTTCATCATCGGCACAGGCAGGATATGCGCCTTGGTGCCGCCGACATAGCGATAGAGCGGCAGGCCGGCAGCGTCGGCAGCGGCCTTGGCCACCGCCAGCGAAACGCCGAGAATGGCATTGGCGCCGAGCCGGCTCTTGTTGGGCGTTCCGTCGAGCTCGATCATGGTCTGGTCGATATGGATCTGGTTCTCGGCTTCCATGCCGCCGATCGCCTCGAACAGCTCGCCATTGACCGCCTCTACGGCCTTGAGCACGCCCTTGCCGAGATAGCGGGCGCCGCCGTCGCGAAGCTCGACGGCTTCATGGGCGCCGGTCGAGGCGCCCGACGGCACCGCGGCGCGGCCCATCGAACCGTCTTCGAGTACGACATCGACCTCGACGGTCGGGTTTCCACGGCTGTCCAGGATTTCACGTCCGACAATGTCGATGATGGCGGTCATTGCGATGTCCCCGATTGATCTGACGAAAGGTCGCGCCCGTCTTAGCCAAAGCGACGCAAAAGGCAATCCGGCCATGGCCGAATAGTGCCACCAGCCCGATTCACGAAGCGCAAATTTCTGTCATCATAAGTCATGCGCCCGGACATCCATTTCGGGTTATGGCTGTTGTCGCGCGGGGCGAAACAGGAGGAGTTTCGCCATGTCCGAGTTGAGCGGTATCGTCAGTTTGTTCCTAATCGCGGCGGCGCTGCTGACGTCGTGCGACACACAGCAATCGCCACCAAAGGCTGTTGCGCCTTTGTCGGCGTTGAGCACCAGCGAATAGGCATTCGCGTTGAATCAAAAAGGACCCCGTCGAGACGGGGCCCTTTTTGATCGTGGCTGCATCAATGCCAGTAGGGCGTGACCTTGTAATACTCATAGGATGCGTCTCGCGCCGCCTCGCCATCCGCGCCGGCCAATTCGTTGATCGAATAGGCGGGTGCTGCTTTCAGCTGCTCCTTCGAGAAGGGCACGACGTAACCGCCCCTGTTCTCGTCGTAGTCGAGACTGGCCCAAGGGATGGCGTGGTACTTCTCGCCGATGCCGAGAAAACCGCCAAAGCCGATCACCGCGAACATGATGCCGTTCGACGTCTTGTCGAGCATGATGTCCTCGATGCTGCCGATGCTCCTGCCTTCAGTATTGTAGACCGACGTGCCGATGACGCGCGAAGCGGCAATGGCTTCGGTGTGGCCTGTCTGGGTTGTCATGATCTGCTCCTCGCTGTCGTTGAACTCTGCTTTGACAATGAGGGGCGCGGTTGAAAGTTCCCGACTTTTTCGGCGTCGGCCAATCACTCCGCGAGGATGAAAGTCACCTTCATGTTGACGCGATAGGCAACGATCTTGCCGTCCTCGACGACGATCTTCTGATCCTGGATCCAGGCGCCTTCCACGTTCTTCAGGGTTTTCGCAGCGCGGGCGATTCCCTTCTCGATGGCGTCCTGAAAGCTCTTCTTCGACGACGAGGTGATTTCGGTGACGCGGGCGACGGACATGGCTTCCTCCTGGCAAAGCGCTCATTTGCCGGCCAAGCGTACAACCGGCCCCTCCCGACCACAAGCACGGGCAGGAAGCGCGGGGCTCAGCGGCCCTTGGCGATCCGGTCGAAAGCCATCAGCCTTTCCAGGAGAGCCGGCATATCCTTCAGCGGCAGCATGTTGGGTCCATCGGAAGAGGTCGAATTGTCAGGATCCTGATGGGTCTCGATGAAGACGCCGGCGACACCGACGGCGACGGCCGCACGGGCCAGCGTCTCGACAAAGCGGCGCTCGCCACCGGACGAGCCGCCCTGCCCGCCTGGCTGCTGGACCGAATGCGTGGCGTCGAAGATCACCGGCGCGCCGATCTCGGCCATGACAGGCAGCGCGCGCATATCAGACACCAGCGTGTTGTAGCCGAAGGACGCGCCGCGCTCGGTGGTGAGCACATTGGCGTTGCCGGAACCGGTGATCTTGGCGACCACATTCTTCATATCCCAGGGCGCGAGGAACTGCCCCTTCTTCACGTTGATCACCTTGCCCGTTTTCGCGGCGGCGACCAGCATGTCGGTCTGGCGCGACAGAAAGGCTGGGATCTGCAGTACATCGACATGCGGCGCGACGATCGCGCACTGTTCCTCGGTGTGGACATCGGTCAGCACGGGGAGCGAAAATTCCTTGCGCAACTCGTCGAAGACCGGAAGTGCGGCGTCCATGCCGGCGCCGCGCGTTGCCGACAGCGAGGTGCGGTTGGCCTTGTCGTAGCTGGTCTTGTAGACGAGGCCGATGCCGAGCTTGGCCGTCAGTTCCTTCAGCGCGCCAGCCATGTCGAAGGCATGCTGGCGCGACTCGAACTGGCATGGGCCGGCGATCAGCGCCAAGGCCGCCTTGTTGTCGAACACGACATTGCCGACCGTTACCGACGAATTGGGGGCCATCGAATTGGGGGCCATCGAATTGGGCACTTGGGGCTTGTTCATTTTATCTCCCGGAAGATGAAAGCCGCGCCCTGTCCGGATGCCGGCCGCACGACAATATCAGTGCCCGCTATATCGTGCCGGATAGCATTGGCTGCAAGCAGGCTCGACGTGGCATCGATGCTGCGGACAGCAAAGACGATCGCGGCGAAGCGCAGCTTTGTGGACGAACCCGCCGGAATGCCAAAGCGAGCGGTGAAGAATTTGGGGTCGAGCACGCTCAAGGTTGCGTTTGGCAGGAAAAACGCCCCGCCCTCGCCGCTGGCAGCAGGATCGTTCGCCGCGATGGAAATCAGCCTATACTGTTCGGCGGGCTGGTCGCTGATCGCCACCACCTCCAAAATGCCGGTGGCGCCATTGGCGTGGGCCTGCAAAGCCGTACGGTCCACGTCGGGCGCATTGATCCGCTGGCAGGCAAACAGGAACGCGTCGGTTGCTCCGCGGGTCGCGGCAAAGGCGAGCTTGAACGATGCGATATCGCTCTTGCCCGATGTATCGGTGAAAGCGCGCGAAAAGCTCAGCATGTCTCCCGCCGACAGACCGGCGCCTGCAAAGCGGGCATGGTCGGCATCGGCATTGTCGGTCGCCAGAACCACGGCCGAAAACCCCTCATCGCCACGGCTGTCGCGATAGAGGCGGTCGTGCGCGACGAAGACGTTGCCGGCGGCCGTCGCGTCGATCGCTGCCTGCTCATCGCCAATCGCGATGGGCTCCAGATACGTGCCATCGGCGAAGAAGACGCAGCAGTTTACCGTTCCAAAAGGATGGATACCGGTCGGCGCAACGACGAAGCCCAGCGCAGTGAGCCGGGCTCGCGCCACATCGAGGTTCTGCGTCGGCAGAACGAGATGGTCAAGCGGATGCGTGCCGGTGGTTGTGCTGTCGGTCATAGGGCGCGGTGTGCATCATTCGGGAGCGCGGTTCAAGGCCGTTGCCGGTCGGCGGCCGCAGGCACTTGTCGAGATCCAGAACCGCGCCCGGGATCAGCTGCCGGCCGCGACATCGGCGGAATAGCGCAGTTCGCGCAATGGTTTGACCTTGGCTGTGGTCTGCGCATAGAGCGGATGCGCCTTGTAGGCGGCCAGCGCCGCGTCGTCGGCGAACTCGGCGTAGACGACGACATCAATTTCATCCGACAGCGGGTCGACCTTGGTGTTCAAAGTGACCTCGAAGAGACGGGAATGCGGAATTTTGCCGAGTGCCAGCAGGCCGGTGCGCACTGCCTCCACATCCTCCTTGCGCCGCGCGCTGAAGAAAACGATATGCCGGATCAATCCCGCCTCCTCGATCTGAATGCTGGGGTCTTTTGTGACGGCGGTTTCGTCGCGTCAACCGTTCATGGCGCCACGCGTCCTTGCGACGCGCCCCAAACGATGCGGGTGTAATCCCGCGGCGACGGGCACGTCGTGCGACGCGCCAGGCTGCGCTCTTCGGGAGGGAAATTCAGGCCTTGCCGGTCACGTAACGCACGACGTGGTTGAGCTCCCTGACCGAGACGTCGAGATACCGGCCCTGGTTGTAGAGACCGTCCCAGATCAGGAAAAACGCGATTGCCGCAATGACGATTACATAACGCATGGCTAAAGCTATCGCACATGCGCTGCGACGGCCATAGACGTTTTGGATTGTGGACAGCAGCAACTTGACCAAAGGCGCAGATGCCAGACGCCACGTGGCACAGCCCAGCCAGTGGCCTGCCTCTTGAAGTTGCCCCTCATCACGTGGAAGATTGTGGCGGGCATTCGCTGGGAAGCACTGGGAGCTACCCGGACCAGGCAAGGCTTTCGAACCTGGCGAATGATCCAAGAGAACCGTGACCCGGCAATTTGTGTCGGCACCACGGAAATCCAGGGGCATGAAATGGCAGACGGGGACCACCATAGCGTAGCGCCGGGCGAAACGGTCAGGCTCGACGAGTTCAATTTCGCCGAGATCGTCAAGGGCCTGCCGGCCAAGGCGCGCATGGTGCTGTCGGCGGCGATGAATCTGCCGCGCGGTTCGCTCAAGGTCAGGATGCCGGACGGCCGCGCCGTTCTGGTTGGCGGCAAGGGACCCGGCCCGGACGCCGAGCTGGTGCTCAAGAACTGGCGCCTTCCAGGCCGCGCCTTTTCCGGCGGTACGATCGGCGTTGCCGAATCCTACATGGACGGCGATTGGGAAAGCCCCGACGTCACCAGCTTCCTGGAATTGTTCGTGGTCAATTCGGCGATCGGCGAACGCGTCGCCGGCGGCGCCAGTTGGCTCATCAACACCGTCCAGCGCATCCGTCACTGGTTCAACGAGAACACACGCACCGGTTCGAAGCGTAACATCTCGGCGCATTACGATCTCGGCAACGCTTTCTACAAGGAGTGGCTCGATCCGAGCATGACCTATTCCTCGGCGCTCTACGCGAATGGCGCCAACGACCTGGAGAGCGCCCAGACCGCCAAATATCGGGCGCTGGCCAGGGATACAGGCATCGGCGGAAAGGACCATGTGCTGGAGATCGGCTGCGGCTGGGGCGGTTTTGCCGAATTCGCGGCACGCGAAATCGGCTGCCGCGTAACCGGGCTGACGATCAGCCGCGAACAGCACGATTTCGCCAAGGCACGCATCGCCAAGGCCGGGCTCGCCGACAAGGTCGACATCAAGTTGCAGGATTACCGCGACGAAACAGGGACTTACGACCGCATTGCGTCGATCGAGATGTTCGAAGCGGTCGGCGAGAAATACTGGCCGGTGTTCTTCTCGAAGATGAAGTCCTGCCTGAGGCCTGGCGGCACCGCGGGCCTGCAGATCATCACCATCAACGAGGCCTCCTACGACACCTATCGCGCCAGGCCGGATTTCATCCAGCGCTATGTGTTCCCGGGCGGCATGCTGCCGACACCGTCGATCCTGAAGGCGCTCGGCAAGGACCATGGCCTCGCGCATCTGCGTGAGCGGGTGTTTCCCAACGACTATGCGCGCACGCTCGCCGAATGGCGCAACCGCTTCTGGGGATCCTGGGAGAAGATCGTGCCGCTCGGCTTCGACGACCGCTTCAAGAAGCTCTGGGAGTTCTACCTGCACTATTGCGAAGCCGGTTTCCGCGCCAGCTACATCGATGTGCGGCAAGTGGTCTACAAGGCGTAGCGTACCCTATTTAATTCTTGATCGCAGTCATCGATCTCAATAAAAAGTTCCCCAGCAAATGGATCCGTTTAACAGCTTTATTGGAGGGCGCGATGCAAGACGACCAGCTTCGGTCCGTCGTGCGGCGAAATTCTATTTCAGTCAAGCGATCTAGCTGGGAAAACTTGCAAATTATAGTTGGGGTATTAATTTCAATCTGTACGATATACGTAAGTTTGAAAACATACTCCCTGAGTGAGGCTACACGAAAAAATTCCGAAAAACTTTCAGAAATCGAAAGCGCCTTAAACACTTCAAAATTCGACTTTGAGAGATATCGGGACATCTACGATAGAGCGGAGAAATATCTATCCTCTGATCATCAGAATGAACGGCAGGGGCGCGCGCTCGTCGCTCTTATTGGCATATTGCCTTCCTCGCATGATCGCGATGAACTTCTATCGATTTTCGTCAGGGAGGCTCAAGTCGTTTCTGTGGCAGCCAGTGCAGCCGATGTGAACGATCAGACAGCCGGCCAATGGACACTTAGTCAAAAGTCTTTTTCTGGCAGTTTTGCGCTTATTAAGGATCCTCTTAGGGATAGCTTCCTTACGGCGGATGACTTGATTTTCACCGATAGCTCAGGCGTTAAGTGGCCTCTACCACGGGGCACTGTGATCGACGGGACAGCAATCCCCCGCAGTCTTTGGTCCACCGTTGGATCGCCTATAAATGGAAAAATTGCGCCGGCGACAGCGCTTTACCAATACCAGGTATCAAAAAGAACTTCACCCGTCAAGAACGTGAACAAGATGTATTACGAGGCCTTGATCGCATCTCAAGTCCCAGAACAACAAGCTACGACCTTATTGGCTGCCGTCGATTTACTTGGGCCAAGGTGGAACGTTTTGACAAAGTAAATTATCTTCCATCTCTTTCACTGTGCGCGATCAAAGAGCAATGCGATACTTTGCGAACCCCGCTTCGCCCTCGCCCGCCGGTTCGATCTTCAGCGCCTTCACATCGGCAATGAAATCCTTTGCCTTTACGCCTGTCTCGAACACGACGCTGGTTCCCGGCAGCGGTGCGAACGACCAGTTGCCGTCGGCCGACGGGTTGATCGTGCCCTGGCTTACAATGTAGCGAACGATGACGTCGCGGTTGGTGTCCGGCGCCTCGTAGATGATCTTCGAGGCATTGATGTCGGGGAAATTGCCGCCGCCGCCGGCACGGTAATTGTTGGTCGCAACGACGAATTTCTGATTGGGATCAATTGGTTTGCCGTCGAACATCAACTCGACGATGCGATTGGCGCCGGCATTCGCCACTCCGCCCTTGGTGTCATATTTCGGGGGCTGCGACAGATCGATCTTGTAGGAGACGCCATCGATGACATCGAAATTGTAGGATGGGAAATCGGTGTTTATGAGGGCCTGGTCGGCCTTCCCCACCTCGATCCTGTTGAAGATGCCGGCCGACATCTCCAGCCATTCCTTCACCTGGCCCCCCGTGATCTCAACGGCCCGCACCGTGTTTGGGTAGAGATAGAGGTCGGCGACGTTCTTGATGGCGATGTCGCCGGCCGGCACGTCGGTGTAGTAGTCGGCGCCGTTGCGCCCGCCCGCCTTGAAGGGAGCAGCGGCCGACAGCAGCGGCACATCCTTCCACTGCGTACTTTTGAGAATATCCTTCAAGTACCAAGTCTGCGCCTGGCTGACGACCTGCACCGACGGATCGTCGGCGACCAGCGCGAAATAGGAATAGAGCGGCGCGGAGGTCTTGCCGACCGGACGGCGCACATAGGCCAGGGTCGCCTGGTGGTCCTGTTCGAGGGCGGCGATGACGCGCTTGTCGTCGGGGACAGTCGGCTTGTTCTTGTTGTCGACGCGCTCGAAGATCGGCCGCGCCTCGGAGGTCGCGGAGACGACCTTCCATTTCGATCCGTCACGCTCCAGCATCAGGTCGATCAGACCCATATGCGAGCCCCAGAAACCGCCCATCACAGCAGGCTTGCCCTGCAGCGTGCCTTTCTGCGTGTCGACGCCTTCGAGCGACTGGAAGTCCTTCTTGCCGGGGAACACCAGATGCTGGTGGCCGGTGAACACGGCATCGATGCCATCGACGCCGGCAACGAAGAACGAGGCGTTCTCCATCATGTCGCCCTGCTTCACGTCGATGCCGGAATGCGAGAGCGCGATGACGATGTCGGCGCCCTCTTCCTTCATCTGCGGCACCCAGGCCTTGGCCGCCTCGACGATGTCTCGCGTTTTGACGTTGCCTTCGAGATTCTTGAGATCCCAGACCATGATCTGTGGCGGCACGAAGCCGATGATGCCGATCCTGATCGGTTGCTCGGCGCCCGAACCGTCCTTGATCTTCTTGTCGAGGATCACATGGGGCTTGAGATAGAGCTTGTCGTCGCGCGGGTTGGCGGCAAGCTCGGTGCCGCGGATCAGATTGGCGCAGACGAAGGGGAAATTGGCGCCCGCCAGCACCTTGTCCAGGAAGGAGAGGCCGTAGTTGAACTCGTGGTTGCCGAGCGTCGAGCACTCATAGCCCAGCAGGTTCATGCCTTTCATGATCGGATGCAGATCACCGTCCTTCAGGCCCTTCTCGTAGGCGATGTAGTCGCCCATCGGGTTGCCTTGCAGCAGGTCGCCATTGTCGATCAGCATCGAATTGACGGCCTCCTTGCGCACTGTGTCGATCAGCGACGCCGTGCGCGACAGGCCCATCGTGTCGTTGGCTTTGTCGGCGTAGTAATCATAAGGCAGCACGTTTACATGGATGTCGGTGGTCTCCATGATCCGAAGATGCGCCTGGTTGGCTTGAGCGCGGGCGGAGAAGGGATGAAGCACGATCAGCGCCCCTGTAGCTGCGGCGCCGGCGAGGAAACCGCGGCGGGAGACGGGATGGAGCAGTTGCGACATGTTTTCTCCTCTTTGACAACGTGGCACGCCCTGCCCCCAGACGAACTTCGCGCCGAAATCAGCTCAAGTCCATTCAAGAAGTCGCGCGCCTCCGCACGTCAATCCATCAGCACCAGATGACGGGCGGATGAATGGGGCAGTGGAGAAGAGTCAGGTCTTGTCGTTGTCACCCTGGGTGATCAGCCGGGCGCTGCGCTGGCCCGTCATGTAGATCCATAGCCAGCTCAGGGAAACCGCAAGCCGGTTGCGGAAACCGATCAGGAAATAGATGTGCGCGATGCCCCACAGCCACCAGGCGAGCCAGCCCGTGAGCTTGATCCAGCCGAAATCAATCGCGGCGGCGCGTTTGCCGATCGTCGCCAGATCGCCGGCATGTTTGTAGTGAAATGGCCGCGCGGTGTTGTCACCGCCGAGCCTGGACTTGATGGTCGCGGCGACGTGGCGACCCTCCTGCTTGGCGGAAGGCGCCACGCCAGGTACCGGCCGTCCATCGGGCCGCAGCACAAGGGCGGCGTCGCCGATGACGAAAATCTCGGGGCTGCCAGGCACGCTGAGGTCCGGCTCGACGAGCACCCTGCCCGCGCGGTCCGCCTTCGCTCCCAGCCATTCGGCGGCGGGCGAAGCTGCAACGCCAGCTGCCCACAGGATCGTTCGGGCTGCCAGCTGCTTTTCGCCAAACACGACACCTTCGGCGTCGCAGCGCGTGACGGGCCGGCCGAACTCGACCGTCACGCCGAGCCGTTCGAGCGCCTTGCTGGCGTATTCGGAGAGTTTTGGCGCGAAATTGGCCAGGATGCGATCACCGGCCTCGATCAGCACCACGTGCGTTTGCCGCGTGTCGATGTTGCGGAACTCGCCGCGCAGCGTGTCGTGCGCCAGCTCGACGATGGTGCCGGCCAGTTCGACGCCAGTCGGCCCGCCGCCGACGATCGCAACGGTCAATAGCGCCTGGCGTCTGGCGGGATCGGTTTCCCGCTCCGCCTGCTCGAAGGCCGTGAGAATGCGCCGGCGAATGGTGGTGGCGTCCTCCAGCGTCTTCAGGCCTGGCGCGAAAGGCTCCCATTCGTCATGGCCGAAATAGGCGTGACGGGCGCCGGTGGCGAGCACCAGCGTGTCATAGGCGACCGTGCTGCCGTCATCGAGCAACACGCGTTTGCCGGTACGGTCGACGCCGGTGACATTGGCCAGCAGCGTCGTCACGTCCTTGCGTTTGCGCAGGAGATGGCGGATCGGCCAGGCAACCTCGGAGGTCGCCAGCGCGGTCGTCGCCACCTGGTAGAGCAGCGGCTGGAAAAGATGGTGGTTGCGCTTGTCGATCATGGTGATCCGCACGGGCTGTCCAGCCAGCGCGTGGGTGAGTTCGAGGCCGCCGAACCCCGCGCCGACGACGACAACATGGTGGCTGACCTGGTTCATCTCATTCACCCTGATGGCAAGATGCCTGTCCCGGATGTAGGTATTTTTGTGCAATGCAACAACAGAAGGATAATGCCCGGGACTCGCCGTCCCATGTCGTGAATGCACAAGTTGTATCGTGTCGCGAGGTATAGCGTCAGCGAACACGCTATGAGGTGACGCATGGCCAACGATCATGACGACCAGGGTCCGGCACTGTATGCCTCGCCGCCCTGTTTCATGCACGAGCTCGATCCGGAATTCCGGGCGCCGCTGTCCGACTGGACCGACGTGCGGCGCTGGCGCAAGGCCGAACGCGAGCGGCTGATCGCGGCCCGCCTTGCTGTTTCGGCCGATGCGCGAACGGCAATGTCCCGGCGCATCGCCGAGGGGCTCGACACGATCATAGGCGAGATCCGCGGCCGCATGGTCAGCCTTTACTGGCCGTTTCGCGGCGAACCGGATCTGCGGCCATGGATGGCGTCCGTCAACGAGCGCGGCGGCAGCACGGCGTTGCCCATCGTCGTCGAGAAAGGACACCCCCTGATCTTCCGTGCCTACAAACCGGGCGACCGATTGGAAAAGGGCGTCTGGAATATCCCGATCCCGGCCGAGGGCGATCCGGTGCTGCCGGACGTCGTCATCGCGCCGATCGTCGGCATTGATCCGGCAAATTATCGCCTGGGTTATGGCGGCGGCTTCTTCGACCGCACGCTGGCCGCCATACCGTCCAAGCCGCTGGTCATCGGCGTCGGCTACGAACTGCAGCGCATAGCCACCATCTATCCGCAGCCGCACGACATTCCGATGAATCGGATCGTCACTGAAGCCTGAAGCAGGCTGGCAAGCTCAAGCCATCTCCGGCTTCATGCCCATGGCGGTGCGATCGACGATTTCGCGCAAGGCGAAGGACGAGTTGATCTTGGTCACATGCGGCATGGCCGATAGCCATTCCTTGTGGATGCGCTCATAGTCGACCAGGTCTTTCGCCGCGATGCGCAGGATATAGTCGTATTCGCCCGACATCAGGTGGCAGGACAAGACATTGGGGCAACGCTTGATCGCTGCTTCGAAATCCGACAGCGTCTTCTCAAACTGGCCCGACAGCGATATATGCACGATCGCCGTCATCTGATGACCGAGCGCGGCATTGGACAGCCGGGCGTGGTAGCCGCGAATGGTTCCGGATTTTTCCAAATTGTCGAGCCGGCGCGAACAGGCCGACTGCGATAGGCCAACCTTCTCGGCGAGCGCCGCATTGGGTATCCTGCCGTCCTTCTGCAAAGTCTCAAGAATGGCGATATCGATCCTGTCGAGCGGCATTTTTCGTGAATCCTGCGAATATCCTGCTATTTTGCGCAAGGATTATCGAAACAGGCCTGCCCGCGCAAGCGCATTCGCAAACACTTGCGAGCTGATTCATGGTTCACTCCGACAATACAGGGAGTGAGCCCAAAAGGGCCCGGATAAGGAGAAGAAAATGCGCGTCGGCTGCCCCAAGGAAATCAAGAACCACGAATATCGTGTCGGCCTCACACCAGGCTCGGTCCGCGAATATGTGGCGCACGGCCACGAAGTTCTGGTCGAAGCCGGCGCCGGCGCCGGCATCGGTGCCGATGACAACGCCTATCGCGCCGCCGGCGCCACCATCGCCAAGACCGCCGCCGACGTATTCGCCAAGTCGGACATGATCGTCAAGGTCAAGGAGCCGCAGCCCAATGAGTGGGTTCAGCTGCGCGACGGCCAGATCCTCTACACCTACCTGCATCTGGCTCCGGATCCGGAGCAGACCAAGGGCCTGCTCGCTTCGGGCGTCACGGCGATCGCCTACGAAACCGTGACCGACGATCGTGGCGGCCTGCCGCTGCTCGCGCCGATGTCGGAAGTCGCCGGCCGCCTGTCGATCCAGGCCGGCGCCACGGCGCTGCAGAAGGCCAATGGCGGCCGCGGCGTGCTGCTCGGCGGCGTGCCCGGCGTGCTGCCCGGCAAGGTCACCGTGCTCGGCGGCGGCGTCGTCGGTCTGCACGCGGCCCGCATGGCCGCCGGCCTTGGCGCCGATGTCACCATCATCGACCGCTCGATCCCGCGCCTGCGCCAGCTCGACGACCTCTTCGCCGGCCGTGTGCACACCCGCTACTCCACAGTCGAGGCGCTCGAGGAGGAATGCTTCTCGGCCGACATCGTCGTCGGCGCCGTGCTGATCCCCGGGGCCGCAGCACCGAAGCTTGTCACCCGCGAAATGCTGTCGGGCATGAAGAAGGGCTCGGTGCTGGTCGACGTCGCTATCGACCAGGGCGGTTGCTTCGAGACCTCACATGCGACGACTCACGCCGAGCCGACCTACGAGGTCGATGGCGTCATCCACTATTGCGTCGCCAACATGCCAGGTGCGGTGCCAGTCACCTCGGCCCACGCCCTCAACAATGCGACGCTGCACTACGGCCTGCAGCTCGCCGACAAGGGCCTGAAGGCGCTGGTCGACGACCATCACCTGCGCAACGGCCTCAATGTCCACAAGGGCAAGATCACCAACCGGGCGGTCGCCGAAGCGCTCGGCTACGAGCTGGTCGAGCCGAAAGCTGTTCTGGCCGCCTGATACACCCAGAAAAAGTCAACTTGCTATTGTTGCCCGCCGGTCCTCGCCGGCGGGTTTTTTTGCGCTGAAGGCTTTTGTGCCGGACCCAAGGCAACAAAAAAGCGGAGCCAAAGCCCCGCTTCCTCGATATCGAGATTGCCGCCGGTTCATCCGCGGTCGGCCAATCGATCGACACCCGCGTTCTATCGCATCTATGCGACGGGAGTACGACAGGCTTCCCGAGCGCAATCCTTTGCGTTTCAGGCCCGCTCAATCCGGCACTGGTAGCAGTTGTTACGCGCCGAGCGGACATGCACGTAGGCTATGTCGTCGCGCTCGAACAAAGTCGCGGCGCGTGCCGCAATTGCGTCGGTAGGAATGACCCCGCCACTGCCGTAGACGATTCGATCATCCCTGCCATAGCCGCGCACGATGTAGTCCGGGCTTTCGAGGACCTCGGGAAGCAATTCGGTCTCGGCCGCACGCTCGCACTCTTCCGCATGCAGAAAGATCGGCCCGGTTTCAGCATAGGGCTGAAGCTCCGGAAAGGGGCGGTAGGCAAGGATGAGATAGGCATCGCCGGCGGCGATGTTCTTCAGGCAATGCCGGCAAGGCATGCCGTCGCCGTCGGAAATCCTCCGCCCTGGCGTCTGGCCGTAAGCATTGGGACCGCCGCGTTGCAGCGTCCTGACTTGTTCGCTGGGCAGCGCTTTGAACTGAATGGCCATGGTGAAAACCTCCGGTTTGCTGACCGGAAATTATGTGTTCGGGCCAATGCTTCCCACCCGATTCTTGCCAAGCGATCGAGGGACCGATCCGATGTCGGTCCCTCCCATAGATCAAAAAGCATCATCGATAGCGCCCACCCGATTAAAGTAAGCCAGCCAATTAAAGCTGATCGAACCCTGGTTCACCGAATGAAATCGTCGAAGCGCCGCAATGTCACCCTGCGATTCTGCCAGTTTTCGTTCTGCGTCGGCACGAGCAGGAACTCCTCGCCGTAGCCCACGGTTTCCAGGGCATAGCCGGGCACGCCGAATTCGCGCACCAGCGTACGTTTCAACGAAGCAGCCCGTTGTTCGGACAGGATCTGGTTCGACTGGAAGGAACCGACGGCATCGGTATGCCCTTCGATCAGCACGCGGGCGCCGGGATCGCGGCGCAGGATGCGCTGCAGCGCGTCGGCGATATTCTCGATCTTGTCGTATTGCGAACTGGAAATAGCCGCCGAGCCGAAGGCGAAATTGATCGACTGGATGTCGATCGAGCGCGCCATGCGGCGCAAATCCGGCCGGCGCTTGAATTCACGGATGGTGACACGCTCGTTCGGCCGCAGCTTCACCCGGGGCGCCGCCTCGAGCTTGCGCTCGATCGTCGCGGCCGAAGGCGTCGTCGCCTGGGCGGCGGCAAGGCTCGGCATGGCAATCGCTGCGATCAGCGCGGCGACGACTGTACGGCGTGTCAGCATATCTATTCTCCTTCGGCCTCGGCCGCATTGATGATGCGGGCAAGATGCCAAAGGCAGGCTGAAGCGCCGATGAACGGCCGGTTCAGGTTCCGGCCAATGTCACGGGCGCATGACGCTGGCCGAGCGCTCGGCGAAAGGCAGCGGATGCACGACCTCCTTCTTCTGCGCGACCGGCTTGAAGCCGAGCTTCTGGTAAAGCGGCAGAGCTGCCGGATGGTCCAGCGTGCAGGTCTGCACCGTCACCCGTTTTGGCCCATGCGACCAGGCGGCTGAAATCGCCGAACCCAGGAACCAGCGGCCAATGCCTTGCCCGGTGGCATGTTCCATCATGCCGAAATAGGCGAGTTCGACTTCGTCAGGCAGATGCGGCTTGAGGTCGAAGAAGCCGGCTGGCGCGCCGTCGAGGTAGAGCACCCTGATGTCGCGGTCCTCGCGGTGGATGCCGGCCGAAAGCTCCTCATCGTCCAGCCTGAGAACATTCACCCAATGCCATTTGCGCCCGACCCGGTCCATCAAATAGCGATAGAAATGCAAGGGGATGTCCTTGGTCTTCAGCAGCGCGATCTGGCGGTTGTAGGGCACTGGCGGGGAGACCGCAGGAGGGGCATGCATTTCGAGGAAAGTCACCGTGACTTCAATGTCCTGCAGCACACCGTTTTCCATCGCGTTCATTCCTTGCCGGTCTTAGCGGGGCCGGTCTTAGCGGGGCCGGTCTTAGCGGGGCCGGTCTTAGCGGGGCCGGTCATAGCGGTGCCAGCCTTAGCGGGGCCAGCCGTCGCGGGGCCGGTCACGACAGGCGTGTCGGAGAGCCCGCCCCATTCCGTCCATGAGCCGTCATAAAGCCTGTTGTCGGTGTGGCCAAGCGTCTCCAGCGCGAGCGTAACCACCGCGGCGGTGACACCGGAGCCGCAAGACGTGATGACGGGCTTCGACAGGTCGATGCCGGCGTCCTCGATCACCTTGCGCAAACGGTCCTTCGACAACAGCGTGCCGTTTTCCGACAGCGCGGAGTACGGGACGTTGCGTGCGCCCGGCATATGGCCGGAGCGGATACCCGCGCGCGGCTCGGGCTCGACGCCGGTGAAGCGGCCGGGTCCTCGGGCATCGGCAATCTGGCTGGCACCGGTCTCGACGATCCGGCGCATGTCGGCGAGGCTGGCGACGCGGCCGGCGTCGAAATCGGCATAGAACACGCTTGGCGCGGTCTTCGTCGGCTCAGACGTTACCGGGCGGCCAGCCGCCTTCCAAGCGTCGAAACCGCCATCCAGGATATAGGTTTGGAAAACACCCATGATGCGGAACATCCACCAGGCCCGGGGTGCCGAGAAGAAACCCGGACCATCATAGACGACAATGGTGTCGTCGGCGGACACGCCCATCGAACCGACATATTGCGCGAAATGCTGAGGCGAAGGCAGCGTGTGCGGCAAGGCAGCGTCGGGATCCGACACCGCGTCCTGGTCCAGGAAGCGGGCGCCAGGAATATGGGCGGCATTATATTCGGCGCGCGCGTCGCGCTTTTGCGCCGGCAGGTACCAGGACGCGTCGACGATGGTCAGGCCGGGCTCGCCCAGGCGCGCCTGCAGCCAGTCCGCGTCGACGGTGAAAGGACTGTCTTCGGCCATTTTGGTTCTCTCTATTGCGGGTAGGGCAAGGGTTGCGTCAGGTGGCCGGCATCGGGCCGAAGCGGATGCGGAAGCGCCTGTTCTCACGACCCTTCTTTTCGATCTTGCCGATGTGGATTTCACCGATTTCGCCCGTGCTTTTCACATGTGTGCCACCACAGGGCTGGCTGTCGACCGCGCCATTCTCACCAATGCAGACCAGGCGGATCCTGCCGGTGCCGACCGGCGGCCGGACATTCTTCGACTTGACCAGGCCGGGGTTCGCGGCGAGTTCCTCGTCGCTGATCAGCCTGGTGAAAATCGGATGATCGGCGCGCACCAGATCCATCAGGCTGGCGGTGACCTCTTCCTTCGAGAAGCTGGCGTCCGGAATGTCGAAATCGACCCGGCTATCGTCCTCGGAAACCGCCGCACCGGTGATTGGAAACGGACAAACGACGGTAAGCAGATGGCAAGCCGCGTGCATGCGCATCAACAGGTGCCGACGTTCCCAGTCTATCGCGAGTTTGACCTTCTCGCCAACCGCCAGGTCTGCCTGCTCCGGCGCCGGCACATGGATGACCTCGTCCTTGGTCTCACCTGTGATGGTGGCGGCAATGGCGATGCGGCTGCCATCGGCGCGTTCGAGATAGCCGGTATCGCCCGGCTGGCCGCCCGAGGTGGCATAGAAGATCGTCCGGTCGAGGATGATGCCGCCACGATCATTGACGGCAGCAACCGCCGCATCCGCCGTACGCAGATAGGCGTCGTCGCGAAACAGCGCTTCCGTCTTGTGCGCCATCATGCGACCTTTTCGAAAGGCACCGAAATCTTGCTCTGCAGTTCCATCCAGCCCGGCACCGGGAGATTCTTCTCACGCAGGAATTCCGGATTGAACAGCTTCGACTGGTAGCGTGTGCCGTAGTCGCAAAGAATGGTCACGATGGTGTGGCCCGGGCCCAATTCCCTGGCGAGCCGGATAGCGCCGGCAATGTTGATGCCGGTCGAGCCGCCGACGCACAAGCCTTCTTCCTGGATCAGGTCGAAGACGATCGGCAGTGCGTCCTCGTCCTTGATCTGGAACGAGAAATCCGGCGTGAACCCTTCGAGATTGGCGGTAATACGCCCTTGCCCGATGCCTTCGGTGATCGAACTGCCTTCGGACTTCAATTCGCCGCTGGTGTAGAAACTGTAGAGCGCGGCGCCAAGCGGGTCGGCAAGCGCGATTTTCACATCCTTGCTCTTGGCCTTCAGCCCGAAAGCGACGCCGGCCAGCGTGCCGCCCGAGCCCACCGCCGAGACGAAACCGTCGACCTTGCCGCCGGTCTGGGCCCAGATTTCCTCCGCCGTGGTGCGGATATGCCCATCGCGGTTGGCGACATTGTCGAACTGGTTGGCCCAAATGGCGCCGTTCGGCTCGGTCCTCGCCATCTGCTCGGCCAGCCGCCCCGACAGTTTCACGTAATTGTTGGGGTTCTTGTAGGGCACGGCCGGCACCTCGATCAGCTCGGCGCCGAGCAACCGGATCGTGTCCTTCTTCTCCTGGCTCTGCGTATCGGGAATGACGATGACGGTGCGATAACCCAATGCCTTGGCGACCAGCGTCAGCCCGATGCCCGTATTGCCTGCCGTGCCCTCGACGATGACGCCGCCCGGCTTCAACAGGCCGCGCTGTTCGGCGTCACGGATGATGAAAAGGCCGGCGCGATCCTTGACCGATTGCCCCGGATTCATGAATTCGGCCTTGCCCAGGATCTCGCAGCCGGTTTCTTCGGACGCTTTGTTAAGGCGGATCAGAGGCGTGTTGCCGATCGCGTCGATCACAGAACGGGGCATTCAGGATTCCTTGTGTGCGTGCGCCGAAACCCTAGAAACCCGAAGCTTCGGTTTCAAGGCAAGAATTCGCCTGGTCCAGTCGCATTTCCGGCACTGCTGTGCGTCTACACCCCTTTCAGCGTTCTCGATATCCCACAGTGCATTTACACCCGTGGTCGAAAAGCACTCTTTTCATTCGATTTCCTGACCGCTAGAGCAAGGCACCAACAACTCGGCAGGGCGCAGCATGACACTCTATCGGGCCGATCCGAAACACGGCGTCGCCTGGGTCACGGGCGGCAGCAGCGGCATTGGCCGCTCGCTGGCCAGGGATCTGGCGTCCCAGGGCTATGCGGTGGCGGTAACGGCACTGGACGACGATCCGATCGACACGCTCATCGTCGAGACCGCGCAGATGCCGGGCAGCGTCACGGCCTTTCCCTGCGACGTCACGGACGAGCCGCGCATGGCAAGAACGGTGGCCGCGATCGAGAAGGAGCTCGGCCCCATCGTGCTCGCCGTCTTCAATGCCGGAAACTACATTTCGACGCCTGGAGAGGCTCTCGTCGTCAAGGACTTTCGCCGGTCCTTCGAGGTCAACTATTTCGGCATCATCAACGGCTTGGTGCCGGTCGTGGAGTATATGCGCGTGCGGTCGCGCGGCCACGTCGTGCTGGTCGGATCGGTCACCGCCTATTTCGGCTGGCCAACCACGGCCGCCTATGGCGGCACCAAGGCGGCGATCAACATCCTGGCCGAGTCGCTGAAGTATGATTTCGACAAGATGAACATCCGCGTCCAGGTGATAAACCCCGGTTTTGTCGACACGCCGCTGACCGAAAAGAATATGCTGCCAATGCCAGGCCTGATGCCGGTCACCCGGGCGACGCGCCGCATGGTGAAGGCAATCAAGTCCGGCGGCTTCGAAGTCACCTTTCCGTACCGCACGAGCTGGCCGCTGAAATTTCTCGCTTTGTTGCCCAGGCCGATAAGCCGATGGGTGATCAGCTTGATGACCAGCTGGAAGGCACGGCCGCTGCATTACGAGCGCAAGTCACCCAGCCAATAGGATGCCCACAGGATTTGGTGGTGCGACGGCCTGAACGGTCGTTGCCTGTTCATGGCCACCGCCATAGGCTTGTTGTTGTTGCGTGGAGTCTGCGATGGGGCGACGGATCGTGCTTGCTGTGCTGGCCCTGGTCGCCGTCCTTGCATTGGCCTTCGTCTTCGGCCCGCGCGTTCCCGTCGACACCACGATCCGCTTCGATCCTTCCATCATCGGCGATGATCCGCAGGCCTATGTGGCAAAGGTGGAAGCCGCCGTGCCCGGTATCCGCGACGGGCTGGAGAAGGAGATCGTCTGGGCCAACCCCATGGTGCATGCCAAGACGCCGCTGTCGATCGTCTACATCCACGGTTTCTCGGCTTCGAAGGGTGAGGTCCGCCCCCTGCCCGACGACGTGGCCGAGCTGCTCGACGCCAATCTCTTCTTCACCCGCCTGACGGGTCACGGGCAGGACGGAGCGGCGATGACGCAAGGCAGCGTCAACGCCTGGATCAACGACTATGAGGAAGCGCTCGCCCTCGGCCGGGCGATCGGCGACAAGGTGATCGTCATCTCGACCTCGACCGGCGGCTCGCTGGCGGCATGGGCGGCAACGCAGCCGGGTGCATCGGATGGGGTGGCGGCGATTGCATTCATCTCGCCCAATTTCGGCGTCAAGGCATCCGGCGCCGAGATCCTGACCATGCCCTGGGGCAAGCAGATCGCCGAACTCATCATCGGCAAGGAGCGCAGTTTCGTGGCGCGCAACGCGCTGCACGAGAAATTCTGGACCACCAAATATCCGGTTGCCGCGACGCTGCCGATGCAGGCGTTGACGGAACTCGCCTATAGGGCGCCGGTAGAGAAGGCTGATATCCCTGCCCTGTTCATCTTCTCGGATTCGGACAGGGTGGTGCGGCCAGACCGCACCCGCGAAATCGCCGGGCGCTGGGGCGCACCGCACGAACTGGTGCCGGTAGACGACACCGGCGACCCGGACAACCATGTCATTGCCGGCGATGCGCTGTCGCCATCGACCACGGCATTTCTGGCGCAACGGATTGCCGTCTGGATCGAGGCGGTGGCGAAATAAGTTGCGCAGACGAAAAAGGCGACCGAAGCACCGCTTCGGCCGCCCTTTTCTCCATCAGTCAGGCAGCCAGCCAAGCGCCAAGGCTTGGCCGGCCTTCATGAGGCTGGTCAGGCAGCCCGCGCTGCCGGACGCTTGCCGCCGAAACGGCGCTTGTTGTTGCCCTTGAAAGGCTTGGCGCCTTCCGGCTTGCGCTCACCGGCAAAGGCCGGCTTGTCGCCGAAGCGCTTCTTGCCAAAGCCGTTGCCCTTGTTCTCGCCGCCCGGCCGCCGGCCGTCACGACGGCCATTGCGGTCGTTGCGATCATTGGCGGGCTCGAAGCGCTCGTTCTTTTCAGCCGGATTGCGCTGCGGATCGGGGCTGCCGAGATGGTCGGCGACGATCGGCAGTTTGGTGCGGATGATGCGCTCGACCTGGCGCAGCTTGCTGTTTTCCGAAGGATCGCAAAGCGTGATCGCAATGCCGTCCATGCCGTTGCGGCCGGTGCGGCCGATGCGGTGGACGTAGCTTTCCGCCTCGTCCGGCAGGTCGAAATTCACGACATGGCTGATGCCGGGGACGTCGATGCCGCGCGCCGCGATGTCGGTCGCGACCAGAATGCGGACCGATCCATCGCGAAAATCGTTCAGCGCCTTCTGACGGGCATTCTGCGACTTGTTGCCATGGATGACGGCGGCCTTGAAGCCATCGCGCTCGAGATCCTTGGTCACCCGGTCGGCGCCGTGCTTGGTGCGCGAAAAGATGATAACGGACTTCATCGCCTCGTCGGCGAGCATCGTCGACAGCACCTGGCGCTTCTGCTTGGTGCGGGCGAAGACGACGCCCTGGACGATCTCGGCCGCCGCGGTGCTTTGCGGCGAGACTTCGATACGGACCGGGTTCTTCAGAAGACCCTTGGCCAGTTCCGCGATCTCGTCCGGCATGGTGGCCGAGAACAGCGCCGTCTGGCGGTCAGGCGCGGTCGCCTTGGCGATGCGCTTGACGTCGTTGATGAACCCCATGTCGAGCATGCGGTCGCCCTCGTCCAGCACCAGCCATTTGGTGTCGGAGAGGATGAGGTCGCCCTCGCGCACCAGGTCGGTCAAGCGACCGGGCGTGGCAATCAGGATGTCGACGCCGGGAGCAACCTTCTTCACCTGGCTGAAGCGCGAGACGCCGCCCTGCACCAGTGCCGTCGAGACATGCGCGCCCTTGGCAAGGATCTTGATGGTGTCCTCGATCTGCACGGCAAGCTCACGGGTCGGCGCCAGGATGAGCGCACGGGTCGTCTTGGCACGCCGCTTGGTGCCGAGCGCGATGATCTTCGACAGGATAGGCAGCGCAAAGGCCGCGGTCTTGCCAGAGCCGGTCTGCGCGATGCCGAAAATGTCACGGCCTTCCAGCTGCGGCGGGATGGCCTGCATCTGGATCGGCTTCGGCTCCGTGAAGCCGGCATTGTGGGTAGCCTTGAGCAGCGCACCCGTGATTCCCAGCGCTGCGAAACCGGAGAGTCCCGCGGTTTCGTTGCTGGGCAATGTGTTTTCGTTGGTCAAAATACTCTTCTTTCACGCGGCTTCTTGGCCGCAAACATCAGTGGCGGCAGGGCGCAACCTGCCGTCGAAAAACTTGATATGAAACGACAAGGCGGCGGACGCGTGCGTCCACTCGGCTGCGCTGTCGTGCCCGCAGGCATCATGCCACGGGGCTTTTTCGCCGCCTTACCGATTTGCCGGAAAGAGGGAAAACAGACGCAACCAGTCTCATTTGTCGAGAAGGCCGGAATCTCCCGGCCCAAGCGCCTATGGGCTGCATATGGCTGAGTTCGCCCCGGAATGCAAGGGGCGTCATGTTGCAGCGCAGCAAAAACCCGCTGGAAAGCCGACGCTTGCACTCCCCGACGGGCATCATTACCACAAATGCAGCTTCTATTTTGGGGACCGAGCGATGAAGGACGTGCTGAAGGAACTCGAGCGCCGGCGCGACATCGCCCGCATGGGTGGCGGACAGGCGCGCATCGACGCCCAGCACAAGAAGGGCAAGCTCACCGCGCGCGAACGCATCGAGGTGTTCCTCGACGAAGGCTCGTTCGAAGAGTTCGACATGTATGTCGAGCACCGCTCGACCGATTTCGGCATGGAGAAGACCAAGATCGCTGGCGATGGCGTCGTCACCGGCTGGGGCACGGTCAACGGCCGTCCGGTCTACCTCTTCGCCAAGGATTTCACCGTATTCGGCGGCTCGCTGTCGGAAGCCCATGCCGAAAAGGTCATCAAGGTGCAGGAGATGGCGCTGCGCAACCGCGCGCCGATCATCGGGCTCTACGATGCCGGCGGCGCGCGCATCCAGGAGGGCGTGGCGGCGCTCGGCGGCTATGCCGAGATCTTCCAACGCAACGTGCTGGCCTCCGGCGTCATTCCGCAGATTTCCGTGATCATGGGTCCTTGCGCGGGCGGCGACGTCTATTCGCCCGCCATGACCGACTTCATCTTCATGGTGCGCGACACCTCCTACATGTTCGTCACCGGCCCGGATGTGGTGAAGACCGTCACCAACGAGACGGTGACCGCCGAAAGCCTCGGCGGCGCTTCGGTGCACACGACGAAATCCTCCATCGCCGACGGCGCCTATGACAATGACGTCGAGGCGCTTTTGCAGATGCGCCGGCTGGTCGACCTGTTGCCGGCCTCGAACACATCTGACATTCCCGAGATCGAATGCTACCAGTCGGTCACTGACCACGATTTGTCGCTCGACCGGCTGATTCCCGACAACGCCAACAAACCCTACGACATCAAGGAGCTGATCCTGAAGGTCGCCGACGAGGGTGACTTCTTCGAAATCCAGCAGAGTTTCGCCAAGAACATCGTCACCGGCTTCGGGCGCGTCGAGGGCCGCACGGTCGGCTTCGTCGCCAATCAGCCGATGGTGCTGGCCGGCGTGCTCGATTCCGACGCCAGCCGCAAGGCGGCGCGCTTCGTGCGCTTCTGCGACTGTTTTTCGATTCCGATCGTCACCTTCGTCGATGTTCCCGGTTTCCTGCCCGGCACCGCGCAGGAATATGGCGGGCTGATCAAGCATGGCGCCAAACTGTTGTTCGCCTATGCCGAGGCGACCGTGCCGAAGATCACCGTCATCACCCGCAAAGCCTATGGCGGCGCCTATGACGTGATGGCGTCAAAGCATTTGCGCGGCGACATGAACTATGCCTGGCCGACGGCGCAGATCGCGGTGATGGGGGCGAGAGGCGCGGTCGAGATCATATACCGCAAGGACATTGGCGACGCGGAAAAGATCGCAGCCCATACAAAGACTTACGAAGATCGCTTCCTGTCACCCTTCGTCGCCGCCGAGCGCGGCTATATCGACGAGGTGATCATGCCGCACTCGACCCGCCGCCGCGTGGCACGGGCGCTGCGGATGCTGCGCAACAAGGACATGCAGAACCCCTGGAAGAAGCACGACAACATCCCGCTGTGAACTGACGGCCGTCAGCGTCCGCCTCGATCCGCAACCAGTTCGCGCAACACAGGCACCGACGCCAGCGGCAGATCCTCGGCAATCAGCCCCGCACCGAACCGGCTGCCGGCCTCGGCATGGATCCAGACCGCGGCGCAGGCCGCTTCGAACGCCGGCATGGCTTGCGCCAGCAGACCGGCGGTGATGCCGGACAGCACGTCGCCAGACCCGGCAGTGGCAAGCCAGGGCGCGCCATTGGCGTTGATCGCCGCCCGGCCGTCGGGAGCAGCGATCACCGTGTCGGCGCCCTTGTAGACGATAACGGCATTGGCTCGTGCGGCCGCCGCGCGTGCCTTGTCGAGTTTGGACGAGCCATTGTCGGAGGCGATGTCGGGAAACAGCCTGGCGAACTCACCGTCATGCGGCGTCATTACCAGGGCTGGCGCATGCGGCCTGCGCGCCGCTTCGAACAGGACGTCCGGCATGTCGCGAAACGCGGTGATCGCGTCGGCGTCGAACACGAGCCCGTCAACCTGTGTGGCAGCAGCTTGAGCTTGTCCGGAGGCGAGGAGTGCCAGCCCAAAGGTCCGCGTTCTGTCACCAACGCCGAAGCCGGGGCCAAGAACGAAGGCCGAAGGCCGGCGTTCGCCGACAAATTCCCTGATGTCGGCGACATCATCGGTTTTGCGCAGCATGATCGAGGTCAGATGGCCGGCGTTGACCTGCATGGCATTGCCCGGCGACAGCACGGTCACCGCCCCCGCCCCGCTTCGAGCCGCGGCAAGCGCCGACAGCCGCGCCGCCCCGGTAGCGCTCGGCCCGCCGGAAAAGACGCCGACATGGCCGCGCTTGTACTTGTGTGCGTCGACAGCCGGCACCGGGAAATGGCGCAGCCAATGCGCCGGCCTGTTCTCGAATATCCGGGGCTGGAGCCGTGCAATGATGTCGTCGCCGATGCCTATATCGGCGAGCACGATGTCGCCGCACCGCTCCCGGCCCGGCAGGAGCAGATGGCCTGGCTTCTTGCGCGCGAAGGTTACCGTGACGGCGGCGGCAAACGCCACGCCCAAAACGCTGCCGCTGTCGCCGGAAACGCCCGAGGGCAGATCGACCGCGACAACCGGCAAACGCCGATCGGTGGCGACGCCCACCGCCCTGGCGGCATCGCCTGACAGCGGCTTGGACAGCCCTGCCCCGTAAAGCGCATCGACCACGATCGAGCCGGGCTCCGCTTCAAACCTGGACAGCGGCCGGGGCGCGATCGGGCACTTCGCCGCGGCAAGTGCTGCGTCGCTTTGCGGCCTCGGCGCACCGGACGCCCAGATCGTGGTGGTGACGCCGCTGCCGGCCAGGATGCGAGCGACGACATAGCCGTCGCCACCATTGTTGCCGGGCCCGCACAACACATGGACATGCGTCGCTGACGGGTAACGCCTGAGAACTTCGCCTGCGACCGCTTCGCCGGCACGGCGCATCAGGCCGATGCCGTCGATTGGGCCGGCGGCAATCGTCAGCCGGTCCGCCTCGCCCATTTCGGCGGAAGTAAGAAGTTCATCGCTCATGGATTGCCGATCCGCATTCGATCAAGCATTGTCCAGTTTTCGAACCGACGCAAACATAGAGGAGCGCATCACCAACTGCGGCCATGCCAGCAAGGCGGGCATCAAGGCAAAACCGCACATCAGATGAGCATCCTGCCTAATTATTAGGCTGTCGCACGCATGGGGGCTGTGTCACTTCAGCAGGCCATGCCGCATCCGATGCTGCGAATGACGCGAATTTGTATCTCGGCGCGGCATGGGTTGGAAATCGTATGAAACCGCTTCGAATCCCGCTATCTGGCACGGTTCGTGCTTGATGGAGGCGCAAGCGGGGTTCACAACCCGTTTTTTTGGCAGTGGAGGCCACTTTTACATGAAAAAGATCGAAGCGATCATCAAGCCATTCAAGCTGGACGAAGTGAAGGAAGCGCTTCAGGAGGCCGGACTGCAAGGCATCACCGTAACCGAGGCCAAGGGCTTCGGACGTCAGAAAGGCCACACCGAACTCTATCGTGGCGCCGAATATGTCGTCGATTTCCTGCCCAAGGTGAAGATCGAGGTCGTGCTCGGCGACGACGCGGTCGAAGGCGCGATCGAGGCCATCCGCAAGGCGGCCCAGACCGGCCGTATCGGCGACGGCAAGATCTTCGTCTCCAATATCGAGGAAGTCGTGCGCATCCGCACCGGTGAGACCGGAATGGACGCGGTCTGACGCGACCAGCCTTCCAAGAAACGTCATCCATCAAAAAACGTCATCAAACAGGGATACATGACATGACGACAGCCAAAGACATCATGAAGCAGATCAAGGACAACGACGTGAAATTCGTCGACCTGCGCTTCACCGACCCGAAGGGCAAGCTGCAGCACGTAACGATGGATGTCGTCGAGGTCGAGGAAGACATGTTTGCCGATGGCGTCATGTTCGACGGCTCCTCGATTGCCGGCTGGAAGGCCATCAACGAGTCCGACATGGTGCTGATGCCCGATCCGGACACGGTCCACATGGACCCGTTCTTCGCCCAGTCGACCATGGTCATCCTGTGCGACATCCTCGACCCGGTCTCGGGCGAATCCTACAACCGCGACCCGCGCGGCACGGCCAAGAAGGCCGAAGCCTACATGAAGTCGGAAGGCATCGGCGACCAGATATTCGTCGGCCCGGAAGCCGAGTTCTTCGTGTTCGATGACGTCAAGTACAAGGCCGATCCCTACAACACCGGCTTCAAGCTCGACTCCACGGAACTGCCGTCCAACGACGACACCGACTACGAAACCGGCAATCTCGGCCACCGCCCGCGCATCAAGGGCGGCTATTTCCCGGTGCCGCCGATCGACAGCGCGCAGGACATGCGCTCCGAGATGCTGACCGTGCTCGCAGAAATGGGCGTGCGCGTCGAAAAGCATCACCACGAGGTCGCGGCCGCGCAGCACGAACTCGGCATCAAGTTCGACACGCTGGTCCGCAACGCCGACAAGATGCTGATCTACAAGTATGTCGTGCATCAGGTAGCCAACGCCTATGGCAAGACGGCCACCTTCATGCCGAAGCCCATCTTCGGCGACAATGGCTCGGGCATGCACGTCCACCAGTCGATCTGGAAGGGCGGCAAGCCGACCTTCGCCGGCAATGAATATGCCGGCCTGTCCGAAAGCTGCCTGTTCTACATCGGCGGCATCATCAAGCACGCCAAGGCGATCAACGCGTTCACCAACCCGCTGACCAATTCCTACAAGCGTCTGGTGCCCGGCTATGAAGCGCCGGTGCTGCTCGCCTACTCGGCGCGCAACCGTTCCGCCTCCTGCCGCATCCCGTTCGGCTCGTCGCCGAAGGCCAAGCGCGTCGAGGTTCGCTTCCCCGATCCGGGCGCGAACCCCTACCTCGCCTTCGCCGCCATGCTGATGGCCGGCCTCGACGGCATCAAGAACAAGATCCATCCAGGACAGCCGATGGACAAGGACCTCTACGACCTGCCGCCGAAGGAGTTGAAGAAGATCCCGACCGTCTGCGGTTCGCTGCGTGAAGCCCTCCAGAGCCTCGACAAGGACCGCGGCTTCCTGAAGGCCGGCGGCGTCTTCGACGACGATCAGATCGACAGCTACATCGAGCTGAAGATGGCCGAGGTGATGCGCTTCGAAATGACCCCGCATCCGGTCGAATACGACATGTACTATTCGGTGTAAGAACCCGTACCGATAGCGTTGAAAAGGCCCTTGAAGGATATCCGCCTTCGAGGGCCTTTTGCTGTTGGTCAATGCTCATCGACCAATGCGCACCGATGGGCGCGTACGTGGCCAGCCACGCAAGCGCTGCCTATTTCGTTCCGAAGGATCGTTTGATGGCGTCCGTTGCCAGGGTCATGGCCACCGGCGGAAATCGCAAATGAAGGCTTGTGGGTGGCAGTTTCGAGCGCGCAATCGAACGCCAGGAGCGAGCGGCGCACTGCCTCAGGCTGCAATGCCCGCTCGTCCGGCGCCCCCGCCAATGCCGTCGTTCAAGAAACCCCGCCCCGTTCGAACAGCATCGCTTTGGCGTAACCCCAAGGCCACGAATACGCATGCCGCAGCGTGATCTGTCAACGTCGCCGGACGAAGGCATACATCGCCGATTTCGATGTATGAACAGAGGCTTATAGAAAGGATCATTGGACTACGGATGAGGCGAAACAGGCCGTTTTCCGGGCTTTTTCGACGAAGTGGGTAGCGCGTCACACCGGTGGCGGCAAGAAGCATCAGCCAAAGGCCTCTCCATCCGGCGAATTTGCCCGGTGCTTTTCAACCTGACTTTTTTTGGGGGTATTCGCTCCGCCGGCTAGCACGGCAAAAAGGGAACCCCGGCGAAGGCGGGATTCCCGCAAGGATAGAGCGTCGGAGGGTGACGCCTATCCTGCAAGTTCGTCGGGACCGTGCAGGTTCCAGTCCGTTCGCCTGGCGAGCATCAGCACGTAATAGATCGCCGCAACAAGCATGATCAGCAGTGTGGCGATCAGGCTCGGGCGTCCGAAGGCCGCGTCGAGCAGGTTCTGATAGGCCACATAGACCAGCGCCACGAAGGCAAGGATCGCCGGCACCGGAAACAAGGGCATGCGGTAGTGTCCTCCAGCCGTGGTGCCGTTGTGGCGTCCGGCAAATACCGCCAGGCACAGAAGCGCGTAGATCACCACCAGCGACGTGCCGCTGACCACCAGCAGAAGGTTGATGTCGATAAAGCAGGCGACCGCCGCCAGCACCGAGACGACGATGGTGGCGATCCAGGGCGACGCATAGCTGCCATGAACCGAGGCGACCGCGGCATTGATCGGGCCGAACCAAGTCTTGTCCCGGCCGGAACTGAACAGCAGCCGCGCTGCCTGCAGGATGATGGCAATGACCGCGTTGAAGATGGCGACAGCGATGGCAAGGCTGATCAGCACCGTCAGCGCATGGCCGCCGCGCGCCTCGAGGAAGTACTCGATCTTCTGGGGGGCTGCGAGCAGGCCAGCCAGATCCGGTGCGCCGAGCAGCACTGCGGTCAGCGGAATGAGTTCCGCGGCGACCGTGATCAGCAGCGCCCAGACGACGACCTTGCCGATGTTGCGTTTGGCGTCCTGCGTCTCCTCGCCGAAATAGGCAGCCGCGCCGTAGCCATTATAGGCAAAGAGCGAAACGGCGGTAGCAGCTAGGATGATTCCGGCCGACGCCGGGACCAGCGTGTTGGTGGCATCGAGCAATTGTGGCGAGGTGAACAGGCTCGACAGCGGCCGCTCGACATGGGCGAAGCCGAGACCGGTCAGGATCAGCAGCGCCAGCATTTCGATGCCGAGGAAGATGCCGGTGACGAAGGCATTGAGCTTGATGCGCATTGCCGCCACCGTGCCGGCCAGCGCGATCGTCACCACCCCGACCCATTGCGGGCTGAGGTTGGGAATGAGCACGCCGAGATACGTGCCGACGCCGAGCGCGATGACGGCGACGATCAGCACGATTGAGACGAACACCAGCACCAGCGTGACGAAGCCCCAGAAGCGGCCAAGCGTGCGGCCGATCATGGTGTATTCGCCGCCGGCCATCGGGTAGGCCGACGAAAGCTCGGCGTAGACGAAGGCCATAAACAGCCCGATAACCGCGGCGATGACGAAACTGAGGAATGAGCCAGTGCCGGCGAGCGCAATGACGCCCGGCACGATGATGAACACCGAGGATGCCGGCGTCACCGCCGAGAGCACGATCATCAGCGTGCCTAGCGCGTTGAGCGCCCGGTCCAGTCCCTTGGCGGTTGGTGCAGCCTTGTCGACCGCCCGTGTCGTTGCTTCGTTTGTAGACATCGTCCTCCCCTTTTTTTAATAAGATAAAAATTATCCTCCGCTACGGAACCTATCGACGGAGTCAGATATCGTCAAGAAATATGGCGCAATGGCGCTTGCAAACTTTCGCCCACCAGCCTTAAACTGAATCAAATTCAGGAAATTGGAATGGGACGACCCAAAACACAGACTGATCGCCGCCTCACCCTCGTCGCCGCGGCAGAATCGATGATCGCCAAACACGGCCTTGCCGGCGTCACGTTGCGCGACGTCGCCAATGAGGCAGGGATGAGTTCGAGCGCCCTGCTCTACTACTATCCCGGCCTCAAGGACCTGCTGGACGATGTGCAGCGCAAGGCAGTCGAGCGGTTCTGCACGATACGCGCGGCGTCGGTCGCCGAGATCGCCGATCCGCGGCTGCGGCTGAAAACGATGATTGAGAGCGGGCTACCGACCGACACGGACGACCAGCTCTGCCGGCTGCTGCTCGAGCTCGGCGCCTATTCGCGCTCGGATGCGAGCTATGCCGCCCGCCACATCACCTTGTTCGAGCGGCAGGTGTCGATCTATGTCGGCATCCTGGAAGCGGGTGCGGCCACCGGCATCTTCAAACTGCAGGCGACCAGCGAGACGATCGCGCGCAGCCTGGTGGTGCTCGAGGACGGCCTGGGGCTCCATCTCGTCAACATCGTGCCCGCGGTCGATCAGGTTTCGGCGCTGGCCATCCTGACCAGCTATGCCGAGATGGCGACTGGCTGCAGCCTTCGCTGAGCCGGCTCATATCAACGGAGCGAAACCCAAACATGGATCAACTGCCGACCCACACCACCACGCCAGATGGCAAGGCGCGAGCCCGGGCGCTCGCCATTCCCTTGCAGGGCACGCCAGGTCCCGCCAATGCCATCACCGATGTCGACGGCGTGCTGGTCGGTTATTCCACGATCATCAAGGGCGAAGGCGAGCTCACCCTCGGACATGGACCGGTGCGCACCGGCGTGACGGCCATCCTGCCGTTCGGTCGTGACGGCGTCGGCACTGCCTGTGCCGCCGGCTATCATTCCTTCAACGGCAATGGCGAAATGACCGGCGCATCGTGGATCGAGGAGGCCGGCAGCATCAGCCTGCCGATCCTGATCACCAACACCCATGCGGTCGGCCTCTGCCATCGCGGCGTCATCGACTGGGTGGCGCGCCACAAGCCCGATGTCGCCAACCAGTGGCTGCTGCCGGTGGTGGCGGAAACCTGGGATGGTTATCTCAACGACATCAATGGCTCGCATGTCACGGTCGACCACGCCATCGCCGCGATCGACAATGCGGCGAGCGGGCGCATCGAAGAAGGCTCGGTCGGCGGCGGCACCGGCATGAACTGCTATGCGTTCAAGGGCGGCTCCGGCACGGCCTCGCGGATCGTCGACTACGGCCATCGCTCCTACACGGTCGGCGTCTTCCTGCAGGCCAATTTCGGTTCGCGCCGCGAACTCACCATCGCCGGCGTGCCGCTTGGGCCTGAGCTTGCGGATGACAATCCGATGGAGTTCTATTTCAACGGCGCCCCGACCGGCGCCGGCTCCTGCATCGGCATCGTCGCCACCGACGCACCGCTACTGCCCGGCCAATGCAAGGCGCTGGCCCGGCGCGTGCCGCTCGGCCTGGCGCGAACGGGCACCACCGGCTCGCATTTTTCCGGCGACATCTTCCTCGCCTTCTCGACCGCCAACCGCGACGCGCTCAACGGCCGCTTTCCCCAGGGACCGGTGAGAGAAGACAGCTACAGCCACATGGATTTCATCCCGTGGGGCCGCATGGACGATTTCTATGGGGTCGTCGTACAGGCGGCAGAGGAGGCGGTGCTCAACGCGCTCGTCGCCAACAGTGACATGACCGGTCGCGACGGCAACCGGAGCCCTGCCCTGCCCCATGCGAAGGTTTTAGCAGCGCTGAGGGCACGTGGGGCTGTCGCCGGCTGAGAACGGCAGACGCGCCCCGCAAACACGAAAAAGCTCTGGCGTTTCTCCGCCAGGGCTTTTTGTTATCGAGTTCTGGTCACGGCGAAGACCTTGCGTTCGGCGCCGCGAAAACAATCAGGCGGCGGCCGAGACCTTAGCGTCGGTCGCGACCTGCGAGATCGTCTTCAGCACCTGCGAAGCGATCTGGTAGGGGTCGCCCTGGGAGTTCGGACGACGGTCTTCCAGATAGCCCTTGTAGTCGTTCTTGACGAAGGAGTGCGGCACGCGGATCGATGCGCCACGGTCGGCGACGCCATAGCTGAACTTGTTCCACGGCGCGGTCTCGTGCTTGCCGGTCAGGCGCTTGTCGTTGTCCGGACCGTAGACGGCGATGTGGTCCATCAGGTTCTTGTCGAACTGCGCCATCAGGGCCTCGAAATAGGCCTTGCCGCCGACTTCGCGCATGAACTTGGTCGAGAAGTTGCAATGCATGCCGGAGCCGTTCCAGTCCGTGTCGCCGAGCGGCTTGCAGTGGAACTCGATGTCGATGCCGTAAGCCTCGGTCAGACGCAGCAGCAGGTAGCGAGCCATCCAGATCTGGTCGGCGGCCTTCTTGGAGCCCTTGCCGAAAATCTGGAATTCCCACTGGCCCTTGGCCACTTCGGCGTTGATGCCTTCATGGTTGATGCCGGCAGCAAGGCACTGGTCGAGATGCTCCTCGACGATCTTGCGCGCGACGTCGCCGACGTTCTTGTAGCCGACGCCGGTGTAGTACGGGCCCTGCGGCGCGGGATAACCGCTGTCGGGGAAGCCGAGCGGGCGGCCGTCCTTGTAGAAGAAGTATTCCTGCTCGAAGCCGAACCAAGCGTCCTCGTCGTCGAGGATGGTCGCGCGGCTGTTCGATTCATGCGGGATGACGCCATCGGGCATCATGACTTCGCACATGACGAGAATGCCATTGGTGCGGGCCGGATCCGGGTAAAGCGCCACAGGCTTCAGCACGCAATCGGAGCTGCGGCCTTCGGCCTGCATGGTAGAGGAACCGTCGAAGCCCCACAGCGGCAGCTGTTCGAGCGTCGGGAACTCGGCGAATTCCTTGATCTGCGTCTTGCCGCGAAGGTTGGGGACCGGGGTGTAACCATCGAGCCAAATGTACTCGAGCTTGTATTTCGTCATTCTAGCCTCTCGTTGCTTGTTCACCGAACACCAGACGGCCTCGACACACGCCTGCCGTCGGCAGCCGGCGCTGCCGATCCCTAAAATGCAATTCATGTGCCACTCCGACTTCGGCAGGTGCGGCAAAATGGCAGGGATATCGCGTCGAATTTCATGAGCCGCCTCAACACTGGACCCAAATCAATCAAGCTCGAATTATGCATAAATATTAGGCAATTACTGATCTTTTCGTAGGCATATTGCCTAAAGGAATCGCAGGACCTATCTTGTGCGAAAGCTGAATCGACAAGCTCCTGAAAACGAAAGGAGACCGCCATGGAAGTCGTCCCCTCCCGTCCGTCGGCAAAAATTCTGATGTTCCCTCTGGCAGCGCGAAAATCTGCCTCAAATTTAGGCGCAAAGGCGAAATTCGCGGCAGAGATCGCCTCGTTGCGCTACACGCACGCCGATTTTGACGGCTGGTATCACGAAGCGGCCATCGAGGAAGAAAATCAGCCAAAGAGCTGATCCGCTTCTTCGGAGTCTCAGACACGGAAAAGCCCGGCGTGAGCGATCACGCCGGGCTTTCTGTTGACCGAGGACGGCTACTCCTTGCCGTGCAGGTCGGTGCCAAGCGTATCCTTGACGAAGATCATGCCGATGATCAGCGTCATTGCCGCGATCACCACCGGATACCAAAGACCATAGTAGATATCGCCCTTGTAGGCGCTGAGCGCGAAGACTGTTGCCGGCAACAGACCGCCGAACCAGCCATTGCCGATATGATAGGGCAGCGACATGCCGGTGTAACGAATGCGGGTCGGGAACATCTCGACAAGGATCGCCGCGATCGGCCCGTAGACCATGGTCACGAACAGAACCAGGATGAACAGGATGCCGATCGTCATCGGCCAGTTCACGGCGGCCGGATCGGCGAACATGGCGAAGGCACCGCCGCCCGGTATGTTGTAGACGGTGACCTCTGGCGCGCCGGCGGCCTCGTCGGTGGTCAGGAGCTTGTCCTTGACCGCCTGATCGGTCGGCACCGTTGCTTTCTCGCCAGCGCGGATGGCGGCGGCATCGAGCTTCAGTTCCGGATTGGCGGCGACAAATGCATCGAGCTTCTGGTCCGGTATCTTGATCGCCGCACGTTTCAGTGGATAGCCGCCGTCCCGAAGCGACATATTGACGGCCTTCATGAAGGCCGCCTCTTTGGCTTTTGACTGGTCGCCGGCGGCGACGACGTCGTAGGACTCAACCGTCTCGCTACCGATTTTGACCGATGCCGCTGTTCCAGGGGCCGCCGTAGTGACCACGTCATAGGGAACTGAGTTCCTGGTTAGGAATGCCGTTGCCACATCACACGATGTGGTGAATTTCGCATTCCCCACCGGATTGAACTGGAACTTGCAGTCGCCGGGCGCGGCCGTAACCGTTGCCTTTGTGCTCAGCTGCGCCTTGGCGAGTGCCGGATTGGCGGCCCAGGTCAATGCCTTGAACAGCGGGAAGGTGCAGACGATGGCGAGTGCAAGGCCAGCCATGATGATCGGCTTGCGGCCGATCTTGTCGGAGAGCCAGCCGAACACGACGAAGAAGATCGAACCCAGCGCCAGCGCGACAGCAATCATGATGTTGACCGACTGCGCTTCGACCTTGAGCACGTTCTGCAGGAAGAACAGCGCGTAGAATTGGCCATTGTACCAGACGACGGCCTGGCCAGCAGTGAGGCCAAGCAGCGCCAGCAGTGCGATCTTGGCATTCTTCCACTGACCGAAGGCTTCTGTAAGCGGTGCCTTCGAGCCTTTACCTTCGTCCTTCATCTTCTGGAAGGTCGGAGACTCCGAGAGAGACAGTCGAATCCAGATCGAGACGGCGAGCAGTGCGAAAGAAACGATGAAGGGAATGCGCCAGCCCCAGGCGGCGTAGGTTTCCTTGCTCAGCGATCCCTGCACGATCAGAATGACGATCAGCGACAGGAACAGTCCGAGCGTCGCCGTTGTCTGGATCCACGACGTATAGAAACCGCGACGGTCATCAGGCGCGTGCTCAGCGACATAGGTCGCCGCACCGCCATATTCGCCGCCGAGGGCCAGGCCCTGCAGCATGCGCAGCACGATCAGGATCACCGGAGCCGCGATACCCAAGGTCGCATACCCGGGCAGCAAGCCGACCAGGAAGGTCGACAGACCCATGATCGTCATGGTGACGAGGAAGGTATATTTGCGGCCGACGAGGTCACCGATACGGCCAAACACCAGGGCGCCGAACGGGCGGACGAGAAAACCGGCGGCAAAGGCCAGCAGCGCGAAGATGTTGCGCGTCGCCTCCGGAATGGTCGGGCTGAAAAAGGTCGAGCCAATGAAGGCCGCCAATGAACCGTAGAGATAGAAATCGTACCATTCGAAAACGGTGCCGAGTGAGGAAGCGAAGATGACCTTCTTCTCTTCCCGAGTCATGCCGCGGCTCGTTCTGCCGGCGGTCGATGCCATAGCCATAGAGTTGTCCTCCCGTGAGACCTTGTCCTCGATGCCGGGCGCCAGTGTCAGCGCTCTCCTCCGAACGCGGACTCGGAAATGCCGGGCCATCACGGGAAAAATGACAGAAAGCGCCCGCCGACGGCAGAGCGACGATGGGATTATGACTTTGGTATTAGGTGCGGTGCGGCAATCGCCGCGGGGTCAGCCCTTGAGTGCTTCGAGAAGGCTGACGGCAGCCATCATATCGCGTTTGCGGGCGGCACGGCGCGCAACCGCTTCGGCATCCTGGCCCCAATGCTCGATCTGCCAGTCCTCGTCGACATGGCTGGCGGCCCAGGCAGTCTCGGCATCGAGCTCGCCGAAATCGACCGCCAGCGCCAGCAGCGCCGAACCCGTCAGCGAGGTCATGAGGTGGATGGCGGCCAGACGCAGCGGCTCGGCACGCTGATTGAGATGACTGCCCAGAACGGCGATCGTCTCGCGCGGCTGCTCGACATGGATGATCCCCTCGGCAAGGTTGAAGCGAGCCCCCAATGTCGTGCGCGCCCAATCGACGACCGGATCCCACAGCTCGTTCTGCCGCTCGACCAGCCCTTGGGGGGCGTCGGCGCGGTAACAGAGCAGATCCGATGAGGCAAACCGCAGTATGTCTTCCAGCACCGCCTGCGGATCGCTGGCAACGCCGTCGATGGCGGTGTTGACCAGGCGCATCACCGGCATCGCCACCGGATTGATCGTCTCGCCCTGTTCCGCGAATTCGTCTGCAACCAGCACTGCCGCCGCCTCGGTCGGCAGCGCCAGCAGCGCCTTGCTCGGCGTGCGCACCGGCTTGCCGTCGAGATGCACGGCAAAACCTCCCGCTATCGGCGCAACCGAAGCGGTTTTGTAGAAGCGCTTGGGCAGCGGCGTCTTCATCTGGATCTGGGCGCGGCGGACCGGATCCGGATCGGAAAGATACTTGCCCGCTTCGAGGTCGTTGAGGATGTCACGCATGAAAAGCCTCTCTCACACCGGTGTCAGCTTGCGCGCCGGCCGGTTAACGATGATCAGGCCTGCCGCAATCAAGCCAAGTGCCAGAAAAATGCGAATGGTCAGCGGCTCGTTCAAGATGATCGCGCCGCACAGGACACCGAAAACCGGCGACAGGAAGGTAAAGCTGGACAGGCCGGAGGCCGGATAGCGGCGCAGCAGCCAGAACCACAGGACATAGGTGAAGGCGACGATATAGATCGCCTGGAAAAGCAGCGCCAAAGTCGGCAACAAGGACGGATCGCGCACCGGCGGGCCGGCGAGAGGCAGCACCAATATGCCGACGATCGCCGCGCCGGCGAGTTGGTAGAGCAGCAGCTTCTCGGCGCTCGCCTCGACCAGTTTCGAGCGCTTGATGAGGATATTGGTCAAAGCCCAGAAAAACCCGGAGCCAAGACTGAGCAGATCGCCGAACAGCATGTCGCCGCCGCCAAGCTTGTCGGAAAAGACGGTGGCGAGGCCGGCAAAAGCCAGCAACAGACCGAGGAACTTGCGCATGGTGATCTGTTCGCCAAGCAGGAAGTGACCGCCAATCAGCATCCAGAACGGCATTGAGTTGACCAGCAGCGTGTTGCGGGCAACGGTCGTATGCTCCAGTCCGACATAGAGGCAAAGGAACTCGATGCCAAAAAGCACGCCCACGGCAATGCCGGCGAGCAATGTGCCATCGCGCCTGAACAGAGCGATGCCGCGCCAGCGGCACCAGAGGAAGACGCAGACGCCGCCGATGATCGAGCGTGCGATCGACAGGAAGACGGGGTCGTAACCGGCATAGGAGATTTTGGCGGCGACGTAGTTGAGGCCCCAGGAGAAGGTCAGGCCGACCATGATGGCGGCGGCGGCCATGTCGACTGTGTCGCGCCGATCGAGCGCGTCGGTGGCGCCGCTCAAGATCAATCCTCCGCGCTGGCGTCGTCGAAGCCGATCAGGTTCCAGCTCTGGCGCATATGCGGCGGCATCGGCGCGGTGACGTCGATGACGCCCTTGTCGGGATGCGGAATGATGATGCGGCGCGCATGCAGATGCAGGCGATTCTGAATACCGCCGGGGAAATCCCAGTTGGTGTCGGCCTCGAAATATTTCGGGTCGCCGATGATCGGGCAGCCGATATAGGCGGCATGGACGCGAAGTTGGTGGGTGCGGCCCGTATAAGGTTCCATCTCCAGCCAGGTCATGGTCTGCGCCGCCTGCTCGATGATACGGTAGTAGGACACGGCATGGTCGGCGCCTTTTTCGCCATGCGCGGCGACCCGGACACGGTCGCCATCCTCGGTCGGCTCCTTGATCAGCCAGGTCGAGATCTTGTCCTCGCGCTTCGGCGGCACGCCCTTGACCAAGGCCCAGTAGGTCTTCTTCGTTTCGCGGGCGCGGAACGCTTCCGACAGCTTCATTGCGGCCAGTCTCGTGCGGGCGACGACCAGCACGCCCGACGTGTCGCGGTCGAGCCGGTGGACCAGCCGCGGCTTCTCGCCCTTCTGGTTGCGCCAGGCTTCCAGCATGTCGTCGACATTGCGGGTGACACCCGAGCCGCCCTGCACCGCCAGGCCCGCCGGTTTGTTGAAGACGAAAACCTTCGGGTCCTCGTGGATCAGCATTTTCGCCAGAACGTCGGCATCGCCCTGGTTGCGGATCGAATGGCCGGTCAGCGCGCTCTCGCCCTTCTTGTCGACCTCGAGTGGCGGGATACGCACCACCTGGCCGGGCTCGACACGGCTGTCGGCCTTGACGCGGCCGCCATCGACGCGGATCTGGCCGGAGCGCAGCAGCTTCTGCAAATGACCGAAACCTAGGCCCGGGAAATGCGTCTTGAACCAGCGATCGAGCCGCATGCCCGCCTCGCCGGCCTCCACCGTGATCTGTTCAACGCCTGCCATTTTTTTTCGCTTATCCGTTTCCAAAGCAGGGCTCGGCCTGCGCTTGGCGCGGCAATAGCATTAAGGCAGGCTTCTTGCGAGCCAAAGACCCAAAAACAGGGCGATGATCGCGCCAATGACGCTGGCCAGCGCATATCCAAATGCCGGCAGCGTGGCTCCCCGCTCCCACAGCGTCGCGAAATCAAGCGAAAAGGCGGAAAAGGTGGTGAAACCGCCAAGAATGCCGGTGGCGACGAACAGCCTGACTTCGTTCGACCCGCCACGCCGCACCAGGATGGCGATGAACAGCCCCATGGCAAAGGAGCCGACAATGTTGATGGCCATCGTGCCCCAGGGATAATTGGGGCCGACAAGACGCAGGGCGCCCATACTGGTGAGATGGCGAATGCCGGCGCCGATGCCGCCGCCGACGACGACGAGAAGCAGATTGAACATCACGGTCTACTGCCCGCGTTGAGGCGGTGGCGTCAATCCCTTCACCGTCACCATTCAGGCGCTACCCAGTCCGGATACTTCTTCCTGAACTCAGCATAGAGGGCGTCGACCTCGGCTTTGCTGACCGGGCGCACCTGTTCGTAGAGATAGCCGGCGACATCGCCTGACAATCGGTACTGCGCAATGCGCCTGTACGCGGCACCGATGCCCTTGCCTTCAAGAATATACTGGTTCGGGAGCGTGACGCAGATCTGCGCGCCCGGTTGCAGATGAGTAACCGGCCGGTCGGTCACGACAACGTATCTGGATTTCAATGCGTCCGGTCGGAACCGGTCACGACTGTCCACCTGGCAAATCCATCCGACATGGGCAACAAGATCCCGTTTCATGCCGAACAACAGGGCGTCGCTCATCACAGGACCCGACGCAAATACCGAAAAGCGGTCCTTCGGTTCCATCCTGTCGACAAGGTCATCGATCAGGCGGCTGTATTCAGGGAGATTGTCGAGGTGAAGGGGAAGCGTGGCTTCCCTGGCGAAGACGAAGTCAACCGGGGACAGCAACTGACGGCCGGCTGGAAAAAACGTGCCCAAAAAAGCGAATCCGGCAACAGCGGCCATGGCGATGGTCGGCCATCGTGATTTCAGTCCCGGCACGGAGACGATCGAAACGATTGCCTGGGCATAGGCGGGAAAGAGCCAAAGAAACATCGGCAAGGAATGATGACGTTCCGGGTCCTGCGTCCGGATGAAAGCCAGGAAGGTAAGCACCGAGGCCATGGCACAGAACACCGCAAATCCGTTGCGGCGCACAACCGAGATGTAGAGGCCCACCACGATCAACGCCCAGTTCAGATAGCTGAGCCGGGATCCGACATCACCGAGCTGGGTGACAAAGGTCGTCTTGTATCCGCTGTAAAGGTCGGCGTAGCTGGTTTGCAGAATCCTGGCAATCAACGGCAGCTGGAAGTTTAACGCCGTCGCGGCAATAAGGAAAATCGCGCACGCGCCGCCCAGAGCCGCGTTGCGGAAGGCCGGCAGTTCCCGCTCCCTTGCGATCTGCAGCAAACCCAGGAATGCCGCTGACACGGTGATCCCTATGTCCGCATAGGCGTACCAGCGGCGCAGCATGAACGCCAACCACAGGCAGGCGCCGACGGCTATTCCGGTTATCACCGGTTCGCGGGTCAGGAATTTGGATTTCCAGAGAAAATAGGTTGCCGCGGTCAAGGCGAGACAGCCGGCAACGTCAGGCATTCCCCGAAGCGTCGGCGCCCAGAATGGCGTGTACAGGAAGGCCGTGATCCAGACGGCGATCCAGCTACGGGACGGCGTCTCGGACGCCGCCTCCTGATAGCTTATTCTGCCTATCGAAAGAACCGCCGGAACCAGGTAGACCGCGACGATTCCGGTAATGAAGGAAAGCCTTGAACCGCCAAAAACAAGGTGAAACGGCATCAGGGGCACCAGGATCGCCACGCCGTAATCTTCCGTGGCGATGGAGGTGCTCAATTGGCTGAGCCATTCGAATGGGCTTTCGACCAGAATCGCGCCCTGCTGGTTGAACATGTTGAAATAGGCCACGAAGTCCCAGTAATAGACGGACTCTTCGAGATTTATGTACGCGGCGCTCACGGCGACGCCAAGTAACACGGTGCAAATGTAAGCACCCCAGAATCCGAAGATTTTTTTCCCGATCACTTGAAGCCGCCGACAAAGGAAGGGACGGGTCTGTCGTAGTCTAATTTAAGCTATTTCTAATACACTCGAAACCCGTTCCGCCGATCGGGATTGCCAAATTCGTATCACGAAAATTATTGATGACTTGATAAAGATGTATACTTAAACGCATGGACATCGCAAGCGTCGACGACGCACAGAAATACCGCCGAATCGACCGCTTCTTCCAAACGACCGTTCGATATATTATACATATGTGATACAGAAGCCGTGCGCGCGGCAGAGATAAGATGCACCGCACGCTGCCAGCAGAGCCGGCAGCGTCGACGTCTTCAGGTCAAGTGGTTTCGACCTTCTTCGGCTTGGTCGAGCCGATCATCTTCCAGTTCTTGTAGAACATCGAATTGATGCGCTCGACGCTGACCGAGACAACCGCGAGCATGCCGGCAATGAGTCTCGGGAACGGGGACGGCCTGATGATGTCCATGAACACGCAGTAGCGGCGGCCGTCATATTCGTTGACCGAACGGTGCAGCAGCGTGTCGTCGAAAATGAACTGCGGATTGTCGTACCAGTAGTTCTTGACGTTGCCGCATTCGACGAAGATTTCCGCCTTCACCGGGATCAGATTGTAGAGGATGCGCAGGCTGAGCCGCAGCGGGCCGAAATGCCAGGAAGTCGATTCGCGCTTGCTGAAGACCGAAACGGCGATGGTCTTGATGTATTTGAAATCCTTGTTGAACTCGGCGACGTTGTCGATCCGGTGCTTGCCGTACCACTGGTAGACATACATGCCACGCCGGCCGGCGCCGAAATTGGCGTCGATGTCGGCGATGATCTCATCCTTGCGCGCCTTGAATATCTCCAGGACCTCATTGACCTCGCGCTGATAATCCTCCGGAAACTGCTCCAGCTTCCACACGCCGGGATTCCGGTAGCAGAGCAGATCGACCAGCAGGTTGAACGGCGACAAGAGCCAGGTGAACACGCCGTTGCCGAGGAAGTAGCCTGAGAACAGCGCCAGATTCTTCCTGTCGTTGCGCAGCACGTCGATCAGGCCGCAGACGATGAAGATCGTCGTCAGAATGGGGATGAAGTAGAAGCCAAGGGCGAGAAGCGGGATGGCGATGGCGAATTTGCGAAGGGATTTGCGAAGGGCTTTTGTCATTTTTCCACGCGCGGAGCGCGATCCTGTTGCGAATGAGTGTGCCAAATCTCGGCAACGACCACCGCCCGGCCGTGCGCCTTGATAAGGTTTTTTGGGTCGCCGCACAACGCCACGACATCGTGGCCTGGCAGTTGCCTGGTGGAATTTACCAGCCGTCGGTCAATGCACCGCCGGCAAGCCGAGCTCATCCCATTTCTCCCTGGCCACGGGATCGCCGACCAGGAACTCAAAGCCGATGACGCTTTCGCCGTCCCGCGC
>NZ_VFUV01000012.1:0-182864 GCF_006441315.1 Mesorhizobium sp. B2-4-19
CCGAGATCTACACAGACGTTGCCGAGGACGACGGCAAGTCGTTGGTGTCGGCGCAGCTGCGCGAAACAGCAGACCCGATTCATGGCGATCGGGAACTGTTGACGCAGATGTTCGCCAATCTGGTCGAGAATGCGCTGCGCCATTGCCCGCCCGGCACGACCATCAAACTGTCAGTGAAGCGCCAGGGCGAGCGTGTCCTTGCCAGCGTCGCCGACAATGGACCCGGCATCCCTCCGGACGAGCGCGAACAGGTGTTTCAGCGGCTCTACCGCCTGGACCACAGCCGCTCGACGCCGGGCAACGGCCTTGGCCTCAGCCTGGTGCGGGCCATTGCCGATCTGCATGGCGCATCCATCGCCCTTGACGATTGTCAGCCTGGCCTCGCCGTGGTGGTGAGTTTTCCGCTGGTAAAATCGGCGGCGCCATAGCGCCGAAGGCTGGTGCCAGAAACTTACCAAGGCGCCAATAGCTTACAAAAGGGTATGAGGCCGGCGACCCGCCTGTAAGCTTGCAGCGGCATAATGAATGGACCTAACCGTCCATCGAAAGGCCGCGGAAAATGAAAGACTTTTTTTGGAAAACCCCCGGCGTCTTGCCCGCTCTTGCCGTCGCGGCGTGCCTGGGCACGACAACCGCCTTGGTTCCGGTGCTTGGCGTCCTGCCGGCCTCGGCCGCAGAGAAGCCCGTCCAGCCGGAGAAGAACCCGCCGGGCGACATTCCCGATTCGCAGGTCTTCATCGACTACACCTCGCCGCAAGGGTTCACCCTGAAAGTGCCGGAGGGCTGGGCACGGTCGGAGCGTGCCGACGGCGCAAGCTTCGTCGACAAGCTGGATGGCGTCGTGGTCTCGGTTTCCAAGGCGGACGCCGCGCCCACAGTCGACAGCACCAAGGCGGACTATGTCGCCAAGCTCGAGGCCGCCGGGCGCGCCGTGAAGGTCAGCGCCGTCAAGCAGGTCAAGCTGCCGGCCGGCACCGCGATCCGCATCGTCTACACCTCGAACTCCGAGCCGAACGCGGTAACCAACCGGCAGGTTCGCCTCGAAAACGAACGCTACCTCTATTTCAAGGACGGCAAGCTCGTCGCGCTCGAACTTTATGCACCCAAGGGCGCCGACAATGTCGATCAGTGGCAACTGATGTCGAACTCATTCCGGTGGAAGTGAGATGCACGCGCTCGACGCGCATGAGATCTATCGCTTTTTCCATATCGGCGACGACGAGACGGCCGCCTTGCGGGGCGTCAGTTTCCATGTCGCCGCCGGCGAGATCGTCGCCCTGGTCGGACCATCCGGCAGCGGCAAGTCCACCTTGCTGGCCTGCGTGACCGGCCTCGATGAGCCGGATGGCGGCTATGTCGAGGTGGGCGGTGTCCGGCTGACGCGGCGACCGGAGGCGCATCGCACGCGCGTTCGCGCCGCCAGCTTCGGCATTCTGCTGCAGTCGGGAAACCTGTTTGGCCACCTGAACGTCGAGCAGAACCTTCGATTGCAAATGCTGCTGGCGAACAATCCGGACGACCGGCGAATGGCCGGCCTGCTGGAAAGCGTCGGCCTTTCGCATCGCGCCCGCGCTTTTCCGACCGAGCTGTCGGGCGGCGAGACCGCGCGCGCCGGCCTTGCCGTGGCGCTGGCCGCCGATCCGCCGATCCTGATTGCCGACGAGCCGACCGCGGAGGTCGATAGCGAGACCGAATCCCGGCTGATCGCTCATTTCGAGGCGCGGCGCGAGGCCGGACTTGCGACGCTGCTGGCCACCCACAGCAAGCTGCTGGCGCAGAGGGCCGATCGCATCATCAGGCTGAAGGATGGGAGGATCGCCCGTGGCTGAAACGCTCGTCGTCGCAAAGGGCCTCGGACGAGACTTCCGCGATGGCAACGCCGGCCGGATCAGCGTGCTGCGCGATGTCGACTGCGAGATCGCGTCGGGCGCGCGCATCGCTCTCGTCGGACCTTCGGGCAGCGGCAAGACGACGCTGCTGCATATTCTTGGCGGCCTCGACCGGCCGACGGCCGGTACCGTCGAATGGCCCGGACTTGGTTCATTCGAAACTCTGAGGCCGCGCCAGATTGGCTTCGTATTCCAGTCGCCCAGCCTGTTTCCCGCCCTCACCGCGGTCCAGAATGTCGGCCTTCCCATGCTGCTGGCCGGCGAGAATGCCGGCGCCGACGACATCGGGGCGTCGCTTCTGCAATCGTTCGGTCTCGGCGAACTCGGCGACAAGCTGCCGGAGGAACTGTCCGGCGGCCAGGCCCAGCGCATCGCGATGGCGCGCGCTCTGGCCATGGGTCCGAAGCTCGTGCTTGCCGATGAGCCGACCGGGCAGCTGGACAGCCGAACGGCGCTGCGCTTCTTCGATGCCGTGTTCGACCGCCTGGAAGATACCGACAGCGCCCTGGTCGTTGCCACACATGACGAAGCCGTGGCCAACCGCATGGCGACGCGCTGGGTGATGGATCACGGCCGGCTCACCACCGGGCATCGGCCAGGGGCCGCTGCCGAATGATCACCCTGCTGTGGATTCGTGGTGTGCTTGCCCGCCGCTTCCTGCGCGTGGCAGGTGCCGCAGCCGGCATCGCCCTGACGGTCGCTCTGCTCGCGGCGATGGCGCTCTTCCTCGCCAACGCCGGTGCATCGATGACCGCACGAGCCGTATCGGCGGTGCCAATCGACTGGCAGGTGCAGGTGATTTCCGGTGCCGATCCGGACCTCGTGGGCAAAGCGCTGGCAGGAGCTGCTCCGGTCAAGGCCGTGCATCAGGTCCGCTATGCCGATGTCGCCAGCTTCGAGGCCCTGACCGGCGGCACGACCCAGACCACCGGGCCTGGCCAGGCAGTTGCTTTCGACAGCCGGTATTCCAGCGATTTCCCGGCGGAAATCCGCCCGCTTTCCGGCACCCTCGACGGCGCGCTGATTGCCCAGCAGACAGCCGCCAACCTCCATGTCGCTCCCGGCGACACTGTCTCGATCAAGCGGATGGGCCTGCCGCCGGCGCAGGTCAGGATTGCCGGCGTGGTCGACCTCCCAGACGCCGACGCTTTGTTCCAGGCGGTTGGCCTGCCGCCCCAGGCCGCGCCGCAGGCGCCGCCCGACAATGTCCTCATCCTGCAGCAGGAAGCCTGGCGGCAATTGTTCGATCCGCAGCAGAAGACGCGGCCCGACACCACCCGGCTGCAATTGCATGTGCGGCTGGCCCACAAGGCGCTGCCGCCGGATCCCGTCACGGCCTATACTTTTGTCACCGCCGCCCAGCGCAATCTCGAGGCGCGGGTCGCCGGTCAGGCCCTTTTGGCCGACAATCTCGGTTCGCGCCTCGGGGCGGTCCGCGAGGATGCGCTGTACGCCTCCGTCCTGTTCCTGTTTCTCGGGCTGCCCGGTGTCGCGCTGGCGGTTGCGCTTACCTTTGCCGTCACCGCGTCCGGCGCGGCACGCCGACGTACGGAGCAGGCGCTGCTTCGCGTCCGCGGCGCGACGACCAAAGCGATCCTGTTGCTGTCCGCCACGGAAGCCGCCGTCGCCGCCATCGCAGGCACCGCGATCGGCATGGCCGCGGCATCGCTGCTTGCCATCATCGCTCCGGGCTTCAAGGCCGCGCTTGGCGTCGACGGGTCGACGCTGCTTCTTGTCGCCTTGTTCGGGCTGCTGGTCGGGTTCATCGCCTTTCTCTACCCGGCATGGCGGGACGCGCGCTGGGCGACCGTGACCGCGGCGCGGCGGACCGTGAGTCGGCCAGCCGCGCCGCTCTGGCAGCGCCTGTGGCTGGACATCCTGCTGCTCGCCACGGCGGGGTTGTTCTTCTGGCAATCGGCGAGCACCGGATACCAGATCGTGCTTGCGCCCGAAGGCGTGGCGGCGACGTCGGTGGACTACAAGGCGTTCATCGCGCCGGCCTTGTTCTGGCTTGGCATGGCGCTGCTGACGATCAGGCTGTCGGCCGCGGTCATCGCCCGCAATGGCGCGCTCCTGCGGAGGATCGTTGCCCTGGTTTCCGGGCCGCTGGCGCCCATTGTATCGGCCGCCCTGTCGCGGCAAGCGGGGCGGCTGACGATCGGCATTGCGATGACCGCGCTGGCCATCTCCTTCGCCACGTCGACCGCCATCTTCAACACCACCTACAATGCCCAGGCGCGCATCGACGCCGAGTTGACGAACGGCTCCGACGTCACCGTCTTCGGCACGACGGACAGGCCGGCCGGAGCCCACCTTGCGGCGCTCGCCTCACTGTCCGAAGCGGCGGCGGCCGAGCCCATGCAGCATCGTTTTGCCTATGTCGGCGCGGACCTGCAGGATCTTTATGGCATCGATCCCGCCCGCATCGGCCGCGCCACCGGTCTTTCCGATGCCTATTTCAGTGGTGCCATTGCTGCCGGCGCGCTCGCCCTGCTCGCTGCGACGCCGGACGGCGTTCTGGTCTCGGAAGAGACCGTGCAGGATTTCCAGCTCCAGCAGGGCGACACGATCAATTTGCGGCTCATCGATGCCAGGGATCACCAGTATCATCCCGTGGCCTTCAGGTTCATCGGCGTCGCCCGCGAATTTCCGACCGCACCAAAGGATTCCTTCCTCGTCGCCAATTCTGCCTATGTGGCCCGCATGACCGGCTCCGATGCGTCCGAATACGTGCTCATGCGGGCCAGGGCCGATCCTGCCGCATTGGCCCGGCAGGTCTCGTCGGCGCTGACCTCCGATCCGTCGCTGAGGGTGGCCGATATCGGCCAGGCCGCACATCTCATCGGCTCGAGCCTGACCGCGGTCGATCTCGGCGGATTGACGACAATCGAACTGGCCTTCGCCGTCGTCATGGCCGCGGCCGCCGCCGGGCTGATGCTGGCCCTGGGGTTCTTCGAGCGTCGCCGGCCTTTCGCCATCCTGGCCGCGATCGGCGCCAAACCGCACCAACTCGCGGCCTTCCTGTGGAGCGAAGGTCTGCTGGTCCTCGTTGGCGGCATGACGTTCGGCCTCCTTTCGGGCCTGCTGACGGCATGGATGCTGGTCAAACTGTTGACCGGCGTTTTCGATCCGCCACCCGAAGCACTGTCGATCCCCTGGTCTTATCTGGCGGTCATGCTCGGTCTCGTCGCCGCTTCGGTGGCCGCCGCCGTTTGGTCCGCCAGGTCATCGGTGGGACAGGCGGCGGAACAGCTGCGCGACTTGTGAGGCCGGCGTCGATTTACCTATTTGTAAACTTGCGGCCAGCCCCTCGACAACTCCACGGCCTAAGCTCGTTTTGTCTCTCGCTGGCGCAATTCCAGGAAAAGCGCGGTGCGGTTTTCCCGGGAAAAGCGTGGAGCGCTTTCCCTTGGGAATTGCGTCAAAACGAAGAGGCAGATCCGGCGGCCAAACGGCCCGGATAACGGAGCCGCCAATAGCCAGCGGCTCCACAACCAAGTCAAACGGGAAAAAGACCATGAAGAAGTCAGCCATCGCAGCCGCAATGATATTCGCCGTCGTATCCTCGACCGGTGCTTTCGCAAAGGCGGCCACCGGCACTATTGCCAGCATCGACAAGAAGGGCGACTCGATCACGCTTTCCGACGGCAAGACCTTCGTCTTGCCGGAAGGTATCGAGGCCGAGACGCTGAAGGTTGGCGAGAAGGTGGTGGTGACCTATTCGACCAAGGCCGGCAAGCTGGCGGCGTCGAGCATCCAGCCGGCTAAATAGAGAGAAATGGGACCGAGCCGGGAGCGGCTCGGTTCCTCCGCCACACGCACGCAACATGCCGGGGGCGCATCGGCGGCGTCAGCCTGGTCGGGGCCATTGCCGATCTGCATGGCGCATCCATCGTCCTCAAGAGCCCCCTCAGCGGTCGATGCGCGTCGACAGGATGATCGACGACGAGGTCCGCTCGACACCGTCCATGGCGCCGATCTGGTCGAGCAGCGCGTCGAGGTCGCGGATCGACGGCGCGTCGACGATGACGATCATGTCGAAATTGCCGCTCACCGAATGCAGCGTCCTGACCGGCGGCAGCGCCTGCAGCGCGCGCACCACCTTGTCGGCGAGCTTGGGCGTCACGGTGAGCAGAACATGCGCCCGCACCAATCCCTGCTCATAGTCCGGTGAAAGCTTGACGCCGTAGCCGGATATGATGCCGCGCTGTTCCAGCCGCTCGATCCGGCTCTGCACCGTGGTGCGCGACACGCCGAGCCGCCGCGCCAGTTCGGCGGTCGACGCGCGGGCGTTGGCGCGCAGCAGGGAAAGCAGGGTCAGTTCGGCTTCACTTAGCATTTCGACGATCTCCTTCGGCGGATCGACTAAAGATAGGGTTCATTCTGACAGATTTCACGCTTCCTTTCGACAGGCAAGCTGCGATGATTCCCGCCAAGTAAAGCAAAACTGGCAGGGGTATTTGACCATGAACAACATCGTTATCGTCGGTGCCGGCAAGATCGGCTCGACCATCGCCGGAATGCTCGCCGCGACCGGCGACTACCACGTCACCCTCGTCGACCGCTCGGCGGCGCAGCTCGCCGCGGCCGAAGTCCCTGCCGTCGTCGAGACGCTCGAACTCGATATCGCCACGGCCGGCGCGCTGGAAGCAGCACTCGCCGGCAAATTCGCGGTGCTGAGCGCCGCCCCCTTCCATCTCACCACGCGCATCGCCGAAGCTGCGGCAAGTGCGGGCGTGCATTACCTCGATCTCACCGAGGATGTCGTCTCGACCCGCCGCGTCAAGGAACTGGCGCGTTCGGGCAAGAGCGCCTTCATCCCGCAATGCGGGCTGGCGCCGGGCTTCATCTCGATCGTCGCCAATGATCTGGCCAGCCGCTTCGACACGCTGGAAAGCGTGCGCATGCGCGTCGGTGCGCTGCCGCAATACCCGTCCAATGCGCTGAACTACAACCTGACCTGGAGCACCGACGGCGTCATCAACGAATATTGCGAGCCCTGCGAGGCGATCGTCGAGGGCGAGCTGATCGAAGTGCCGCCGCTGGAGGAGCGCGAGGAATTCTCGCTCGACGGCGTCACCTACGAGGCGTTCAACACGTCGGGCGGGCTCGGCACCTTGGCCGAGACACTGAAGGGCAAGGTGCGCACGCTGAACTACCGCACCATCCGCTATCCCGGCCACGCCGCCATCATGAAGGCGCTGCTCAACGACCTCGGCCTGCGCCACCGCCGCGACGTGCTGAAGGACATCTTTGAAAGCGCGCTGCCGGCGACGTTGCAGGACGTCATCATCGTCTTCGTCACCGTCTCCGGCCGCCGCAACGGCCGCCTGCTGCAGGAAACCTACGCCAACAAGATCTACTCGCAGCGCGTCGGCGACCAGTTGCGCAGCGCCATCCAGATCACCACCGCGTCCGGCATCTGCGCCGTGCTCGACATGCTGGCCGACGGCAGCCTGCCGGCGACCGGCTTCGTCAAGCAGGAGGACATCGCGCTGGATGCTTTTCTGGCCAACCGTTTTGGGCGGGCCTATGCCCAGCATGAGATGGTGAGCCGGCTGGCGAGCTGAGCTTTTCACCCTCCCCCTTGTGGGGAGGGTCGATCCGCGAAGCGGAGCGGGGGGGTCTTCTCCGATCGTCGGCGCTCACCCCCACCCCGTCTTCCAATCTCCGCTTCGCTCCGATTGAGAGCCGACCCTCCCCACAAGGGGAGGGTAAACCTCAAATATGCAGCGCGTGCCCGAGCGCCTTGAGCGCCGCTTCCTGGAACCCCTCGCCCTGCGTCGGATGCGCATGGATGGTGCCGGCGATGTCCTCTAGCCGCGCCCCCATCTCCAGCGCCAGGCCGAACGCCGCCGCCAGTTCCGAGACGCCCTGCCCGACCGCCTGGATGCCGAGCACCAGATGGTTGTCGGCGCGGGCGACGACGCGGACGAAACCATCCTCGCCGAGCTTCGTCATCGCCCGTCCGTTGGCGGCGAACGGGAACAGCCCGATCTTGATCTCGCCCTGGACCTTGGCTTCCTCGGGCGACAGGCCAACCGTCACCAGCTCCGGATCGGTGAAGCAGACAGCAGGGATCGCGCGCTTGTCCCAGCTGCGTTTGTGGCCGGCGACGATCTCGGCGACCATTTCGCCCTGCGCCATCGCCCGGTGCGCCAGCATCGGTTCGCCGGTGACGTCACCGATGGCGAAGATGCCGCGCATCGAGGTGCGGCACTGATCGTCGATCCGAATGAATTTGCCTGTCCTATCGAGATCGATCTGGTCGAGGCCCCAGCCTTCGGTCACCGGCTTGCGGCCGACCGTCACCAGGATCCTGTCGGCGGAAACTTTTGCATTCTTGCCGTCCGCCGTTTCGACCAGCAGCGCATCGCCCTTGGTCGACAGCCCCTTGGCCTTGGCCCCCGTCATGACCTCGATGCCAAGCGCCGCGAGCCGCTTCACGACAGGCCGGGTCAGCTCGGCGTCATATTGCGCCAGCACGCGCGGCAAGGCCTCGACCACGGTCACCTCGGCGCCCATTTTGGCGAAGGCCATGCCAAGCTCGAGCCCGATATAGCCGCCACCGACAACCGTTAGCTTCTTGGGCACCGCAGTCAAAGCCAGCGCGTCCGTGGACGATATCACGGGCCCGCCAAAGGGAAGGAACGGCAGTTCTACCGGCGCCGAGCCGGTGGCGATGACGATCGTCTCCGCCCGGATCACCTGGCTTCCGGTCTCGGTCTCGACCTCGACGGTCTTGCCGTCGCGGAACGTCGCCCAGCCATGCACGGTCTTCACCCCGGCCTTCTTCAGCAGGCCGGCGACGCCGCTGTTGAGCCGGCTGACGATGCCGTCCTTCCAGGCAACGGTCTTGCCAAGATCGAGCACGGGCGCCGATAGCGAAATGCCGAGCGGGCTGTTGCCGCCGGCCATGTGCGAGACCTTGTCGAACTCCTCCGCCGCATGGATCAGCGCCTTGGACGGAATGCAGCCGACATTGAGGCAGGTGCCGCCGGGCTTGCCAACCTCGACGATGACCGTGTCGACGCCGAGCTGGCCGGCACGGATCGCGCAGACATAACCGCCCGGACCGGCGCCGATGACGAGCAGCTTGCAGGAGATTTCTTTCATCATCGCATCCTAACTGGTTGTCGCGCTGGATGAACAGTCTGTCGAGATCCTTTGCGCCCCCTCTGTCCTGCCGGACATCTCCCCCACGAGGGGGGAGATTGGCTGCATCGGCGCTCCGCTCGCTTCTCAAGCGGAAAAAAATGGGCGAAAGCCGGCGTGACGTCCGATCTCCCCCCTTGTGGGGGGAGATGCCTGGCAAGGCAGAGGGGGACGCTGTCCCGCCGGCATCTCAATTGTCCCGCCCCTCAATCCACAAAGATCAGCGCCGGCGTTTCCAGCAGCGTCTTGATGCGCTGCACGAACACCGCGGCATCCCAGCCGTCGATCACCCGATGGTCGAAGCTGGACGACAGGTTCATCATCTTGCGCGGAATGAACTGCGTGCCGTCCCACATCGGCCGCACCATCATCTTGTTGACGCCGATGATGGCCACTTCCGGATGGTTGATGACCGGCGTCGTCGCGATGCCGCCCATGGCGCCGAGCGAAGTGATGGTGATGGTCGAGCCGGACAGCTCGTCGCGCGTCGCCGTGCCGGACTTGGCTGCCTCGGCCAGCCTGTTGACCTCGGCGCCGCAATCCCAGATGTCGCGCGCCTCGGCATGCTTGACGACAGGCACCACCAACCCGGACGGCGTCTGCGCGGCGATGCCGATATGGACGCCGCCATGCTGGTGGATGATGCCGGCTTCGTCGTCGAACAGCGAATTGAGCTGCGGCTGGTCCGCGATCGCCTTGACCATCGCCCGCATCAGGAACGGCAGCAGCGTCAGCTTCGGCCTCTCTCCAGCACCCTTGGCCTGACGCTTTTCCTTGTTGAGCGCGGCGCGCAAGTCCTCGAGTGCCGTGACGTCGATCTCCTCGACATAGGTGATGTGCGGGATGCGCGACTTGGACAGCGTCATCTTCTCGGCGATCTTGCGCCGCAAGCCCACCACCTTGATGTCCTCGACCGCGTCGTTGCGCGCCAGGCCCGATGCCTTGGCGACCTGCGGCCCGCGCGCCAGGAACGCCTCGATGTCGTCATGGCCGATGCGGCCGGCCGGGCCGCTTCCCGCGACCTGCCTGAGATCGATGCCGGCCTCCTTCGCGCGCAGCCGAACGGCCGGCGACGCCAACGGCTTTTCACCCTCCGCGCGCGGCGCGCCGGAGACGGAGCTCGGCCCGGTGTTTTTCGCAACGGCCGGAGCAGGTTTCGCCTCCGTGGCGCCGGCCTTTGGCGAGGCCTTGGCGGACGGCGCGGCGGCCTCCGGCTTCGGCGTCGGGAGCTTGGCGGGCGGCTCGGCGGCCACCGCCTCGGCAATGGCATCGCCCTGCGGTTTCACATTGCCCTCGCCCGCCACCTTCAGCCGCACGATGGGCGAGCCGATCGCCACCGTGTCGCCGATCTCGGCGCCCAGCCACAGGATCTCGCCATCGACGGGCGACGGGATCTCGACCGTCGCCTTGTCGGTCATGACGGCGGCAAGCACGGTGTCCTCGCGCACCATGTCGCCGACCTTGACGTGCCATTCGACGAGTTCGGCCTCGGCGACGCCTTCGCCGACATCAGGCAGCTTGATGATGTGTTCGCCCATGTCAGGCCTCCCCCACTCTAGGCTTCCAATGTTTCGATCAGGGCGCGGCCGACCCGGGCGGGACCGGGGAAATAGTCCCATTCCTGCGCGTGCGGATAGGGCGTGTCCCAGCCGGCGACCCGTGCCACCGGCGCCTCCAGATGGTGGAAGCAGTTTTCCTGCACCAGCGCCGACAGCTCGGCGCCGAAGCCGGAGGTCAGCGTCGCCTCATGCACGATGACGCAGCGCCCGGTCTTCTTCACCGATGCGACGATGGCGTCGAGGTCGAGCGGCAAGAGCGTCCTCAGGTCGATGATCTCGGCATCGATGCCGGTCTCTTCGGCCGCGGCCTGGGCGACATAGACCATGGTGCCGTAGGCGAGCACGGTGACCGCCGAGCCGGCCCTGCGGATCGCCGCCTTGCCGAGCGGCACGGTGTAGTGCCCGTCGGCGACCTCGCCGAGCTCATGCTTCGACCAGGGCGTCACCGGCCGGTCGTGATGGCCGTCGAAGGGGCCGTTGTAGAGCCGCTTCGGCTCGAGGAAAATCACCGGATCGGGGTCCTCGATCGCCGCGATCAGCAGCCCCTTGGCATCATGCGGGTTGGACGGCACCACGGTCTTCAGCCCGGACACATGCGTGAACAAGGCTTCCGGGGACTGGCTGTGCGTCTGGCCGCCGAAAATGCCGCCGCCGGTCGGCATGCGGACCACGATCGGGCAGGTGAAATCGCCGTTCGAACGATAGCGCAGCCGTGCTGCTTCCTGGGTCAGCTGGTCGTAGGCCGGATACATGTAGTCGGCAAACTGAATTTCGACGCAGGGCTTCAACCCGTAGGCGGCCATGCCGATGGCCGAGCCGACAATGCCGGATTCGTTGATCGGCGCGTCGAAGCAGCGGCTCTTGCCGTATTTGGCCTGCAGGCCTTGCGTACAGCGGAAGACACCGCCGAAGAAGCCGACATCCTCGCCGAACACGACGACCTTGTCGTCGCGTCCCATCGACACGTCCATGGCGTCGCGAATGGCCTCGATCATGGTCCGTCTTGGCATGGCTCAGACTCCCGCCTGCTGGCGCTGGCGCCTGAGATGCGGCGGCATCTCGGCATAGAGCCCCTCGAACATGTCGCGCGTCGACGGCTTGCCGCCGGCATGCAGCGTGCCGTGGCTTTCCGCCTCCTTCTGCGCCGCGATCACCGTGTCGAGGATTTCCGCCTCGGCCTGCGCGTGCCGGTCATCCGACCAGACGCCGAGCCCGATCAGATGGTTCTTCAGCCGCACGATCGGATCGCCGAGAGGCCAGGCGTCGGATTCGGTCTTTGGCCGGTAGGCCGAAGGATCGTCGGAGCTCGAATGGGCGCCGGCGCGGTAGGTGACATATTCGACCAGCGTCGGTCCAAGGTTCTTGCGCGCCCGCTCGGCCGCCCATTTGGCCACCGCATGGACGGCGAGATAGTCGTTGCCGTCGACCCGCAGCGACGGGATACCGAAGCCAAGACCGCGCGCCGCGAAGGTGCCGGAGCCGCCGCGCGCAATGCCTTGAAAGGTCGAGATCGCCCACTGGTTGTTGACGACATTGAGCACGACCGGCGCCTTGTAGGTGGAGGCGAACACCAGCGCCGAGTGGAAATCGGATTCCGCCGTCGAACCGTCGCCGATCCAGGCCGCCGCGATCTTCGAATCGTTCGAAATGGCCGAGGCCATCGCCCAGCCGACCGCCTGGATATACTGCGTTGCCAGATTGCCGGAGATCGAGAAGAAGCCATGCTCCTTCGACGAATACATGATCGGCAGCTGCCGGCCCTTCAGCGGGTCGGCCTCGTTGGAATAGATCTGGTTCATCATCGTGACCATCGGATAGCCGTCGGCGATGAGCAGGCCGGCCTGCCGATAGGTCGGAAAATTCATGTCGCCCGGGCTAAGCGCCTTGCGGAAGGCGCAGCTCACCGCCTCTTCGCCGAGATGCTGCATGTAGAAGGAGGTCTTGCCCTGGCGCTGCGCCATCTGCATGCGGGCATCGAAGGTCCTGAGCGTCATCATGTGGCGCAGGCCCTCCAGCAGCTCCTCATTGGAGAGCAGCCCGGCCCACGGGCCGACGGCTTTGCCATCGCGGTTCAGCACGCGGATAATGGAGAAGGCCATGTCGCGGATGGCGCGCGGATCGACATCGATGTCGGGGCGCGGCACCGAGCCGGCGGCTGCGATGGTCACGTTGGAGAAATCAGGCGTGCCGCCCGGCCGAACTTCCGGCTCCGGAACGTGGAAACGCAACATCCCAGCATCGGCCATGACCTTCGTCCTCCAATGTTGCCTGGCGCCGATATTCGCACATCCGCGCGTCCAGTGCGAATTCGCCGAAGGTCGTCGCACCGGCCGCGCCGGCCGATCCAGCCTCCCTGCGCCAAGATGAAGATATGTCCGCGAAATTTCTTGTCGATGTTTCATGGCGGCGCGCAATTTGGCGCAAGCTTGGGCCGGGCTTGGCGTCAGATAAGGCGAATGGGCGGCAGGCCTCGCGCGGTCTTCCTTCTTCCCTTGTGGGAGAAGGAAAAGAGCGTTGGTGCCGATCGCCATTCACCCCAACCCTACATCATGCTAACCACCCCCCATGGCACAGAAGAAAGCTTTCGAGGTCGATTCCTGGCTCGCGCGGCCTGACGCGCGCATGTCCATCGTCCTGCTTTACGGTCCCGATCGCGGCCTCGTCTCCGAGCGCGCAAAGGCCTTTGCCGAAAAGACCGGGCTGCCGCTCGACGACCCCTTCTCCGTGGTCCGGCTCGAGGGCTCTGAGGTCGACCGCGACGAGGGCCGGCTGCTCGACGAGGCCCGCACCGTGCCGATGTTTTCCGACCGCCGGCTGCTCTGGGTGCGCAATGCCACCGGCCAGAAGGCGGTGGCCGAGGACGTCAAGGCGCTGACGGCGGAGCCCGCGCGCGATGCCATCATCCTCATCGAGGCCGGCGATCTCAAGAAGGGCGTCGGCTTGCGCGCCGTGGTCGAAGGCGCGGACAACGCCATGGCGCTGCCTTGCTACGCCGACGAGGCGCGCGACATCGACACGGTCATCGACGATGAATTGCGCAAGGCCGGCATGTCGATGACGCTGGAGGCGAGACAGGCGCTGCGCCGCAATCTCGGCGGCGACAGGCTCGCTTCGCGCGGCGAGATCGAAAAGCTCATCCTCTACGCCCACGGCCGGAAGGAGATCGGCCTGGAGGATATCAGGGCGATGTCAGGCGACGTGTCCGGCTCCTCGTTCGACGATGCCGTCGACGCGCTGCTGGAAGGCAAGATCGGCGACTTCGACACCGCCTTCACCCGCCACTGCCAGTCCGGCGGCCCGCCCTTCCTGGTGCTGTCCTCGGCGATGCGCCAGTTGCAGCAGATTCAAATCATGCGCGGCCAGATGGACTCCGCCGGGCGCAATGCCGCCTCGGTCGTCGCTGGCGCCCGCCCGCCGGTTTTCTTCTCAAGGCGCAAACTGGTGGAGAAGGCGCTGGAGCGCTGGAGCAGCGATGCGCTCAGCCGCGCCCTGACCCGGCTGCAGACCGCGGTGCTGCAGACCCGCAAACGGCCCGATCTGTCCGAGGCACTGGCGCGTCAGGCGCTGCTCGGCATTGCGGTGGAGAGCGCCAGGCTGGGGCAGCGTTAGAGCAATCCTCCCCTTTTCGGCGCTGCCTCCATCGGTCAATTCACTGTCATGGCGCCCGCCGACTGGAAGGTCGGCAGCGCCTGCGGCTACTGGCCGGACCAATTGATCGGGGCGTAATGTGCGTTTTGGCCGGAATTGTCCCAGCTCATGCCGTGGTCGCTGAACGTGCTGCCTTCCGCCCCCATCGCCATGCCGAGCCAGTCGGGATTGACAGGATGGCCGGTGGCCGCCCACATCTGCCCGTCCTCGCGCATCGTCGGCAGCGGTTCGACCGCCATCTGCATGACGCCGGCAATCGCCACCGACCGCTTCTTGCCGTCTATCCGGTAGTCTATCGGCACCTTCTTGGCGCCGAGGTTCGTGCCGATCATGGGCGCCAACACCGCCATCGGGCCGCCCGCGGCGCCAGTGAAGATGGCACCCAGCGCCTCTGTCTGCCCGTCATCGGCCCGTTCGTCGATATAGGCGGCGGCCGTCCAATTGCCGTCTGCCATCGGACCCGGCGTGTGAGCGACCATCGCGACACTGAGCCCGTCCAATCGAACGTCGCCGTAATTGCCCGTATCGATGTGAAAGACCAGGCCGACGTCGCAAACGCCTTTCGTCGGCCTCGATGTCAGCTGCGGCTTGGTGGACAGCAGGCAGGGACACACGACATCGCAGCTGCAATTTTCGAAGTAACTTCCGGACAATTGCCAACGGACTGCCACTTGCACCTCCCATGCGTCAGGCGCGTCGGCATATCATTCTGGCGAGGCGATGCCATTTCAGGACTATTGCAGGAATGGCGAACGGCCCTCGCCGCGACCGGCACGCTAGGGCAATTAATTTAAGCCATATCTAATATAGAGTACGCCGTTGCCCGGCACTGTCAAGCCGCGGGCGCGGCGCTGGTGACTGGCGAAATCGGCGAAGCTGCAATCTCCCCCTCGTGGGGGAGATGCCCGGTAGGGCAGTGCGGGGCGCCGTAGAGCGCTGCGTCGGCCAGCTTCGACTGGCGGAGATACCTGAAGCTGCATCACTATCCATTGAGATGTCGGCGGGCCAGCACCCCCTCTGGCTTGCCAGCCATCTCCCCCACAAGGGGGGAGATGGGCCAATCGCCTACCGCCGCCGCCAGCATCGCTCCCCATCAGCTCGTGTCGCCAGCCCTGGCAAAACGAAAGGGCTGACCCAACGGCCAGCCCCCTTTTTTCTTGCGTTGAATCAAGCTTCCGCTTGATGTTATTCGCCGCCTAACTACCGCTCCTGCTTCAATCTCCGGCACAGCTCGTCCAGCTGCTCCAGCGAGCGGTAGGACACTCGCAGCTCGCCGCCCTTGCCCTTGTGATCGATGGCCACGATCATGCCGAGCGTGTCGGTCATCAGCTTTTCCAGCGCCAGCGTGTCGGTATCCTTTTCCGGCGCGGCTTGCGGCTGCTTCGGCTTGGCCGGCGTGGGGCCGGCCGGCATCTGCGCCAGCGCTTCGGCCTGGCGCACGGAAAGCCCTTCCTCGACGATGCGCTTGGCAAGGCCGGCCGGATCCTCCGCCGTCACCAGCGTGCGGGCATGGCCGGCCGACAGCGCGCCGTCGACCAGCATGTCGCGGATCACATCCGGCAGCTTCAGCAGCCGGAGCGTGTTGGCGACGTGGCTGCGGCTCTTGCCGATGACATTGCCGAGATCGGCCTGGGTGTAGCCGTGCTCGTCGATCAGCTGCTGGTAACCCAGCGCTTCCTCGACGGCGTTGAGGTCGGTGCGCTGGACGTTCTCGATGATCGCCAGCTCGAGCGCGGTGCGGTCGTTGACCTCGCGGATGATGACCGGGATCTCGGTCAGCCCGGCCCGCTGCGCCGCCCGCCAGCGCCGCTCGCCGGCGATGATCTCGTAGCGACCCGCCTGCGTCGGCGACGGCCGGGCCACCACCGGCTGCACCACGCCATGTTCGCGGATCGACTGGGCGAGGTCGGTCAGTTCGGCGTCGCCAAAGTGCCGGCGCGGATTCTTCGGGTTGGGGCTGAGAAACTCGATCGGCACCTTGCCGTCGGCGCTCATGCCGGGCTTTTCCGGCGCCGCCGGGCGATCGATCTCGCCGATCAGTGCCGCCAGGCCACGGCCCAGTCTTTTCCTCGAAAGGTCTTCGCTCATGTCTATTCCAGGTCTATTTAGGATAAATGTCTTGAGATCGTTTCGGTATCGAATCGGCTGTTAATTCTGCATCCGATCTAATCAAGCGGCGCGCAATTTGCGCTCGCGGCGGATCACTTCCGAGGCCAGTTGCAGATAAGCCTGGCTGCCCGAGCACTTCAAATCGTAAAGGATCGCCGGCTTGCCGTAGGACGGCGCCTCCGACACCCGCACATTGCGCGGAATGATGGTTTCGTAGACCTTGTCGCCCATATGCTGGCGGACATCCTGCACCACCTGGTTGGCGAGATTGTTGCGGCCGTCATACATGGTCAGCACGATGCCCTGGATGGTGAGGTCCGGATTGATCGACCGGCGCACCTGCTCGACGGTTTCCAGCAATTGGCTCAAGCCTTCGAGCGCGAAGAACTCGCATTGCAGCGGCACCAGCACCGAATCGGCCGCCGCCATCGAATTGAGCGTCAGAAGGTTGAGCGAGGGTGGGCAGTCGATCAGCACATAGCCGAAGCCGGCCGAACGCGCCGAGGCCGCACGCAAGGCGTTGCGCAGCCGCAGCACCCGGTCGGGCGCCGAGGCGATCTCCATCTCGATGCCGAGCAGGTCGAGCGTCGACGGCACGATCGACAGGCCGGGCACGGCGGTCGGAATGGCCGCGGCTTCCAGCTCCAGCTCGCCGGTCAGCACGTCGTAGGACGAGACCGTGCGGTCCTTGCGGTCGATGCCGAGGCCGGTGCTGGCATTGCCTTGTGGGTCGAGGTCGACGATCAGCACCTTTTCGCCGATCGCGGCCAGAGCGGTGGCCAGATTGATGGCGGTGGTGGTCTTGCCGACCCCGCCCTTCTGGTTGGCTACGGTGATGATTCGGGGGCCGTTCTTCATGGGTTTATGCCAGAAATTCATTTTTGGGTCGCCAAATAGCCCGACAAGTCGAAGATCAGACAGGTCGCAGGTTAGACAGTTCCAGGATGACGCCATGGGGGTCCGTCACACTGGCATGTTCTACCAGATCGAAGGCCCATCGGTTAACGCTTTCTTGCACTTCGGCGCGATAATCCCGGCCTTTGTGGAACAGGCCGCGCGCGCCTGACCTCAGCCACGGCGCGGACAGGTCGAGCAGGACCGAAAGCGAGGCCAGGGCCCGTGCCGTGACGATTTGTGGTTGCGAAACAAGCGCATGGCTGTCCTCGATCCGCCGCGCAATGACCCGCGCCGGCAGGTTGAACTGGCCGATGACGGTCTGCAGGAACGACGCCTTCTTGCGGTTGCTCTCGACCAGATCGATACTGGCCCCGTCGCGCTCGGCGAGCAGGAAAGCCATGACCAGACCGGGAAAGCCGCCACCCGAACCGATATCGACCCAATGCCTGGCATTGGGTTCTATGCGCGCCAGCTGTGCGCTGTCGAGGATGTGGCGCTGCCAGACATCGCCCGCGGTCGACTGCGCCACCAGATTGATGCTGCGATTCCATTTCTGGAACATGGCTTCGAACGCCACAAGGCGATCGAATGTTTCACGTGAAACCGGACCGGCCGCGTCCTGCAGGCTCTTCCGGGAGAAAGAGCTCACGCAACAACCCTTTGTGCGCTTTGGGGCCTTTGTTCGCTCTGGGGTCTCTGCGCACTCTCACAGTGGCGGACATGCGCGACGATGATCGCCAGTGCCGCCGGCGTCATGCCCTCCATGCGCTGCGCATCGGCGATGGACCGCGGCCGCCGCGCCTGCATCTTCTGCTTCAACTCATTGGACAGGCCCGCTACCCCTCCGAAATCGACCGTCTCGGGGATCAGCCGGCTCTCTTCGTGGCGGATCTGCGCGACATCGCTCTTCTGCCGGTCGAGATAGACGAAATATTTCGCTTCCGTTTCGAGGCGCTCGGCGGTCTTGGCGTCGATCGCCGCAAATCGAGGCTCGATCCCGGCCAGCCAGGCGACATCGACGCCGGGATAGGCCAGCAGCTCATAACCGGACCGGCGCACGCCGTCCCGGTTGATCTCCAGCCCATGCCGCGCCGCCTCGTTCGGGGTCATCGCCACCGATCGGGCCAGTTCGCGCGCCGCGTCGAGCTGCTGCATGACATCGCCGTAGCGCCGCATGCGTTGCGCCGAGGCGATCCCCAGTCTCTCGGCGACAGGCGTCAGCCGCTCATCGGCATTGTCGGCGCGCAATGACAGCCGGAATTCGGCGCGCGAGGTGAACATGCGGTAGGGTTCGCTGATGCCGCGGCTGGTCAGATCGTCGACCATCACGCCGATATAGGCTTCCGTGCGGCTGAGCACGATCTGCTCGCCGCCCGACGCCCGCCGTGCCGCATTGAGGCCGGCGAGCAGGCCCTGGCCAGCCGCCTCCTCATACCCGGTCGTGCCATTGATCTGCCCGGCGAGAAAGAGGCCGGCGACACGTTTCGTCTCCAGTGTCTGATGCAGTTCGCGCGGATCGACGTGATCATACTCGATGGCATAGCCGGGCTGCAGCATGGTCGCATGCTCGAGCCCGGGAATTGTCTTGAGGATGTCGAACTGCACATCCTGCGGCAGCGAGGTCGAGATCCCATTGGGATAGACGGTGTCGTCGTCGAGCCCTTCCGGCTCCAGGAAGATCTGGTGGCCGTCGCGGTCACCGAACTTGACGATCTTGTCCTCGATCGACGGGCAATAGCGCGGCCCGACGCCTTCGATCGACCCGGAATACATGGCGGAGCGGCCGAGATTGGCGCGGATCAGCGCATGCGTGGCCGGCGTCGTGCGGGTGATGCCGCACTCGATCTGCGGCGTGGTGATGCGGTCGGTCATCAGCGAGAACGGAACGGGATCCTCGTCCGCCGCCTGCCTTTCCAGCGACGCCCAGTCGATGGTCTTTCCGTCCAGCCGTGGCGGCGTACCGGTCTTCAGCCGGCCGAGCTTGAAGCCGGCACGGTCCATCGTCGCCGACAGGCCAAGGCTCGCCTGCTCGTTCATCCGGCCGGCGACGATCTTCTTCTCGCCAATATGAATGAGGCCGCGCAGGAAGGTGCCTGTCGTCAGGACCACGGCGCCGCACGCAAGCCTGCGGCCGTCGACCAGCAGGACAGCGGCGATCCGTCCTTCGTCAATCTCGAAATCCAGGACCTCGCCCTCGACCACGTCGAGATCGTTCTGCTGCCGAATCGCTTCCTGCATGGCAAGGCGATAGAGCTTCCTGTCGGCCTGCGTGCGCGGCCCGCGCACCGCAGGACCCTTGCGGCGGTTGAGCAGACGGAACTGGATGCCGGCCGCATCCGCCACCTGGCCCATCAGCCCGTCCATGGCGTCGATTTCGCGGACCAGATGGCCCTTGCCAAGCCCGCCGATCGCGGGATTGCACGACATCACGCCGATCGTATCGAAGCGCAGCGTCACCAGCGCGGTTCTGGCGCCGGCGCGCGCGGCAGCGCTGGCCGCCTCGCACCCTGCATGGCCGCCGCCCACCACAACCACATCATAGTGATCGGTCATTTCAAATCCTGGACTCAAAAAAGAGATTGAGGGACACATGTCCCCGCAAGGACAAGCTGTCAAGAAAACTTCGCGGCAGGTTTCACGTGAAACAGAGCAATGCCTTCCCCTCGCCCCTTGTGGGAGGGTCGCTGCGCAGCAGCGGGGAGGGGTGCGGCTAAGACCGGCACCCCGGACCTACAGTCCAACCTCCCACAAGCGGGAGGTAGGGCGTGGCGCTGTGTTTCACGTGAATCACAGCTAGTAATTGCCGAGTGGCTCCAACTTCGTCATCCACGGGCGGAGCGAAGCTCCGTCACGCAGACTATAGAATCCATTCCGTGACCGTGGGGTGCAGTGGAGCAGAATCTTGCACCGTTAGTGACGCGTCGGAGGCCCGGCATGGATCCTATGGTCTGCGCCGCGTCGCTTCGCTCCTTGCTCCGCCATGGGACGACGAAGCGACACGACTTCCGCAAACGCATCACCACCACAGAAACCCCGGCGTGTTCAACCGAGCAATTGTTTCACGTGAGTCATGGTCGGGGAGTGCCGAAGCGTCGCCTTCCTCATCCACGGGCGGAGCAGGACCGAAGCTCTGTCGCGGAGACCCAAGGATGACGCAGGGGCGCTTTAGAAAAGACAAGCAAGCATCAGGACAGCGCACTCACGCCATGTCCGCCTAAGCGCTTGTTTCACGTGAATCATTTCCCGATGCAGAACTGCGAAAAGATAACGTCGAGCATATCCTCGACATTGATCGCGCCGACGATTCGGCCCAGGCTGTCCGCCGCCAGCCGCAGCTCCTCGGCGCGCAGTTCCTGGCCTGCGGCACCCTCGGCAGCGGCGCGAAGCAGATGCCGATTCGCCTCACCGAGCAGTTCGACATGGCGCAGGCGCGACGGCAGAACGTCGCCGACATGACCCGCCGCTTCCGCCGCGCGCCGGCCGATTTCGGCGAGCAGCGCCTCCACGCCCGTGCCATTCACGACTGAAATGACGAAGTCGTATCGGCCGGCCGCATCGCCGGCCGCCTGCTCCTCCAACAGGTCGAGCTTGGTGCCGACATGCAACATTGGGGCCGTGCTCGGAACCTGGCCGATGACCTTGGGCGACAAGGCGTCCTCCAACAGCAGCAAGAGATCGGCGCGGTCCGCCTTGGCCCGCGCCCTCTCGATGCCGATCGCCTCGACCTTGCCAGGCGCGTCGCGCAAGCCGGCCGTATCCGTCAGCCTGACGCGCAAGCCACGGAGATCCAGCGTCACCTCGAGCAGGTCACGGGTCGTGCCGGGCTCATCCGTTACAATAGCTGCATCGCGCCGCGCCAAGGCGTTGAAGAGACTCGACTTGCCGGCATTCGGCGCGCCGAGAATCACCACCTCGAAGCCGTCACGGATGATTTCGGCCGCATGAAATCCGGCGATGTGGCGATCGATCTCGCCGATCATAGCCTGGACATCCGACCAGACCGTCTCCGAAACGGATCCCGGCACATCCTCCTCGTCGGCAAAGTCGATCTCGGCCTCGATCATCGCCCGCGCGTGGATCAGCCGGCGCCGCCAGCTCAGATAGAGCTCGCTCTGGACACCCTCGGCATTCTCGACCGCAAAGCGCCGCTGCGCCTCGGTCTCGGCATTGACCAGGTCCGCCAGCGCCTCCGTCTCTACGAGGTCGACCTTGCCATTGAGGAAGGCTCGGCGCGTGAATTCGCCCGGCTCTGCGTGCCTGACGCCGTCGAAGCCACTGATGATCTCCAGCATCCTGGCCACCACGGCGCGTCCGCCATGGACATGGAATTCGGCGACATCCTCCCCGGTAAAGCTGGCCGGGCCGGGAAAGAAGATGACCAACCCGCTGTCCAGCACGGTTCCATCGGGCGCCTTGAGCCTGCGCAGGACCGCCGCCCGGTCCTTAACCATGCCGCCGGCAATCGTTTCGACCACGAATCGAGTCCGTGGACCGGAAATACGCAGCACGGCGACGCCGGCCGGAAGCCGGCCGCTCGACAGCGCAACGATCGAATCGCCTGAAATCATTTGCTCGCTCTGTTGAACCGCCCTAGCCTCGCGCCTTCAAACAACCCGAGTTGCCCATCGTGACATTGCCCGCGCAAAACCTGCTTGCCGAAGAGGCCAGCCCCTATCTGCAGCAGCACAGCGGCAATCCCGTGCATTGGCGGGCCTGGTCGCCGGCATCGCTCGAAGAAGCAAGGACGCTCGATCGCCCGATCCTGCTCTCCGTCGGCTATGCCGCCTGTCACTGGTGCCATGTCATGGCGCATGAAAGCTTCGAGAATGACGGCGTCGCCGCCGTCATGAACCGTCTGTTCGTCAATATCAAGGTCGACCGCGAGGAGCGTCCCGACATCGACCAGATCTATATGGCCGCGCTCTCCTCGATGGGCGAGCAAGGCGGCTGGCCGCTGACCATGTTCCTGACGCCGGACGGCAAGCCATTCTGGGGCGGCACCTATTTTCCGCGCGAGGCGCGCTATGGCCGCCCGGGCTTCATCCAGGTGATGGAAGCGGTCGACAAGGCCTGGCGCGAGAAGCGCGACAGCCTGCACCAGAGCGCCGACGGCCTGACCTCCCATGTCGAGGCGCGGCTCTCCGGCACGCACGCCAGGCAGAGCCTCGACCGCGGCACGCTCACCGACCTCGCCGGCCGCATCGACGGCATGATCGACGGCGACCTTGGCGGCCTGCGTGGCGCGCCGAAATTCCCCAACGCGCCATTCATGCTGACGCTGTGGCTGTCCTGGCTGCGCGATGGCAATGCCGCGCATCGCGACGACGTGATGGTCAGCCTGGAACGGATGCTGGGCGGCGGCATATACGATCATATTGGCGGCGGGCTCAGCCGCTACTCCACCGATGCCGAATGGCTGGTGCCGCATTTCGAGAAGATGCTCTATGACAATGCCGAGCTGATCCGCTTCTGCAACTGGGCCTTTTCGGCAAGCGGCAATGATTTGTTCCGGATACGAATCGAAGAGACCGTCGACTGGCTGCTACGCGAAATGCGCGTCACCGGCGGCGCCTTCGCCGCCAGCCTCGACGCCGACAGCGAAGGCGAGGAAGGGCTGTTCTACACCTGGAGCCGGCAAGAGATCGAAGCCGTCCTTGGTGACGATTCAGCCTTGTTTTTCAAATACTTCACGCTATCTGCCCCGCATGGATGGGAAGGCAAGCCGGTCGTCCACCAAACCCGCGCCCAGCAAACCCAAAGCGTGGCCGACCGCGAAAAACTCATTCCGCTCAAAGCCAGGCTTCTCGCGGTCCGGGAAGAGCGCGTCAGGCCAGGCCTCGATGCCAAGACCCTCACCGACTGGAACGGCCTGATGATCGCGGCATTCGCCGAGGCCGGTCGCTCGCTGGGCCGTCCCGACTGGATCGAGGCCGCGGCCAAGGCCTTCGCCCACATCTCCGCCGCCAGCCGCGACGGCCGCTTGCCGCATTCCATGCTCGGCGCCAGAAAACTGTTTCCCGCTCTGTCGAGCGACTACGCCGCCATGGCCAACGCGGCGATCTCGCTGTTCGAGGCGTCTGGCGATTGGAGCTACATCGACCAGGCGAAGCGGTTCATCGAACAGCTCGATCATTGGCACACCGATGCCGCCGGCACAGGCTACTATCTGACTGCTTCGGACAGCACCGATGTGCCGATCCGCATCAGGGGCGATGCCGACGAGGCTATTTCCTCGGCCACCAGCCAGATCATCGCAGCACTTGTGCGGCTGGCCTCCGTTGCCGGCGATCTCGATCTCGGTGAAAAAGCCTGGAAAATCGCCGAGCACGCGGCTGGCCGCGCGGCGCACCAGGCCTATGGCCAGGCCGGCATCGTCAATGCCTGCGCGCTTGCCATCGAACCTTTGAAACTGGTCATCGTCGATAGTCCAGAGGATTCGAAGCTCGTTCCGGTTGCGAATCGGTGCGCCGACCCGCGCCGCGTCGATATCATTGCCGCGATTGGTTCGGAAGCGAATCGACCCTTGCTGCCGGGTGGGATTCTGCCACCGACCGACAAAGCCGGTGCCTGGCTGTGTACCGGGCAAGTGTGTTTGCCGGTGGTGACGGTTGCTGAAGAGTTGGAGCGGCTGTTGCGGCGACGCTAGGGTCGTCATCTCATAACGAAGCGACGCGGTGCAGCTTCTGCTCCCGCCGGGTGAGCCTCTGGACCGATCATCGGTCAAGCCCGAGGGTGACGAAGGCGGGGAATGCGCTCCCCGCCCAATTACGTATTCATCGAATCGAAGAAATCCGCATTGGTCTTGGTCTGCTTGAGCTTGTCGATGAGGAACTCGATCGCATCGGTCGTTCCCATCGGCGCCAGGATGCGGCGCAGCACGAAGATCTTCTGCAAATCCGCGCGCGGCACCAGCAGGTCTTCCTTGCGGGTACCGGACTTCAGGATGTCCATCGCCGGATAGATGCGCTTGTCGGCGACCTTGCGGTCGAGCTGGATTTCGCAGTTGCCGGTGCCCTTGAACTCCTCGAAGATGACTTCGTCCATGCGGCTGCCGGTGTCGATCAGCGCGGTCGCGATGATGGTCAGCGAGCCACCTTCCTCGATGTTGCGGGCGGCGCCGAAGAAGCGCTTCGGCCGCTGCAGCGCGTTGGCGTCGACACCGCCGGTCAGCACCTTGCCGGATGACGGCACGACCGTGTTGTAGGCGCGGCCGAGGCGGGTGATGGAATCGAGCAGGATGACGACGTCGCGGCCATGCTCGACCAGGCGCTTGGCCTTCTCGATGACCATCTCGGCAACCTGGACGTGGCGCACCGCCGGTTCGTCGAAGGTCGAGGAGATCACCTCGCCCTTCACCGAGCGCTGCATGTCCGTCACTTCCTCCGGTCGCTCGTCGATCAGAAGCACGATCAGATAGCATTCCGGGTGGTTGGCGGTGATCGAGTGGGCAATGTTCTGCATGAGAACCGTCTTGCCGGTCCGCGGCTGCGCGTTGATCAACGCGCGCTGTCCCTTGCCGATCGGCGCGACCAGGTCGATCACGCGCGGCGAGATGTCCTTGCTGGTCGAATTGTCGATCTCCATCTTCAGCCGCTTGGTCGGATAGAGCGGCGTCAGATTGTCGAAATGGATCTTGTGACGGATCTTTTCGGGGTCGTCGAAATTGATGGTGTTGACTTTGAGCAGCGCGAAATAGCGCTCGCCTTCCTTCGGGCTGCGGATCGGCCCTTCGACCGTATCGCCGGTCTTCAGCGAAAAGCGCCGTATCTGCGACGGCGAGATGTAGATGTCGTCGGGACCTGGCAGGTAGTTGGCATTGGCGGAGCGCAGGAAGCCGAAGCCGTCCTGCAGGACTTCGACCACACCGTCGCCGATGATCTCGATATCCTGTGCGGCCAGCTTCTTCAGGATCGCGAACATCAGCTCCTGCTTGCGCATGACGCTGGCGTTCTCGACCTCGAGCGATTCGGCATAAGCGATCAGCTCTGGCGGCTTCTTGTTCTTGAATTCGGTAAGTTTCATTTCTTGCATAGACGGACTCTGGGTGAGCTTTGGGAGAAAAATATCGGCGGGATGCGACAAATGCCGGGCGCGGCCGAAAATAATGAGGGGCGGCGCATGACGGGAAGGAAGACCCGTCTTTTATCGTCGGTCGGATCAAAGAGCAAGCAGCGTTTTAACAGGCCTGATCAGAACGGCTTGACGACAACCAGGATCACGATGGCGACCATCAGCAATGTGGGGATCTCGTTGACGATCCGCCAGTGCCTCGCCGGTTTTTCGTTGCGATCTTCGGCGAATTTCCGCACCGCGCCGGCCAGATAGCCGTGAACGGCGGACAACAGCAGCACCAGGCCGATCTTGGCGTGCAGCCAGCCGCCCTGGAAGCCGAAGATTTTCCAGGCGAGCCAAAGGCCGAACACCCAGGTAACGATCATCGCCGGATTGATGATGCCGCGCAGCAGGCGCCGCTCCATCACCTTGAAGGTCTCCGACTGCACCGACCCTTTCTCGGCATCGACGTGATAGACGAACAGCCGCGGCAGGTAGAGCATGCCGGCCATCCAGGAAATGACGGCAAGGATATGGATCGCCTTTGCCCAGGGATAGAAACTTTCGGGCGCGACGAAAAACAGAAGCGCCGTCAGCACGATCAGCACAGCAATGCTGATAATCATGCGCATCATCGCCTGTCCGGTGCTGTTGGTGTTGTTTATCTCATTCATCAGCGTGTCGCGCTCCTCACCTGCTTCACCATCGCCTCGACATGCGCGATCGGCGTCTCCGGCGTGATGCCGTGGCCGAGATTGAAGATCAGCGGCCCGTCTCCCAGCGCCTTCAGGATCGCCTCGACGCCATCCGACAGCGCCTTGCCGCCGGCCACGAGCCGCAAGGGATCGAGATTGCCCTGGACCGCACCCGAACGCTGCAAGTCCTTCGCCGCCGCCAACGGCACCGTCCAGTCGATCCCCAGCCCCGTCACGCCGGTCTTCTGGCGATAGGTGCGGTAGCGGGCGCCGGCGCCCTTCGGGAAACCGATGATCGGCACATCGGGATGGACGGCGCGAACCTGTCGGACGATCTCCGCCACCGGCCAAGCGCAAAACTGGTCGAACGTCGCATCGTCGAGCACGCCGGACCAGGAATCGAAAATCTGCACCACATCCGCGCCGGCTTCGATCTGGCGGATCAGATAGGCCGCCGAATGGTCGGCAAGCACCTTCAGGAGATGTTGAAACGCCGCCGGCTCGCGATAGGCGAACAGCCGCGCCGGCGCCTGGTCTGGCGTGCCATGGCCGGCGATCATGTAGGTCGCCACCGTCCACGGCGCGCCGCAGAAGCCGATCAGCGTGGTTTCGTCAGGAAGTTTTGCCCGCAGCCGGCGAACCGTCTCATAGACCGGTTCGAGATTCACGTGAAACACATCGCCTTCCAGAGCCATGATCTCGGCCACGGAGATCGGCGTCAGCAGCGGTCCTCGCCCTTCCTCGAAGCGCACGTCGCGGCCAAGCGCATGCGGAACGACAAGGATGTCGGAGAACAGGATCGAGGCATCGAAGCCGAAGCGCTCGATCGGCTGCAAGGTCACTTCCACCGCAAGGTCGGGGTCGTAGCAGAGGTCGAGGAAGGAACCGGCGCGCCGGCGCGTTTCACGATACTCCGGCAGATAGCGTCCGGCCTGACGCATCATCCAGAGCGGCGGCGGTAAATGCGCCTCCCCCTTCAGGACGTCCAGCATGATCCGGCTTTTGGGCATTGGGCGCTCGCCTCTCCCGGCCTTCCTATAATCAAAGATTCTTATATCTAAGATTCTTCTGATTCTAAGAGTCTGTTGGTTGTGGTGGTTGTCACCTGTCCCGCGTCGTCAGCCAAAAAGCCAGCAAGCATATTGTCGCGCGCTTCCGTCTCCCGTCTTCAGGGTTCTGGGGATAGTCCGGAATCCGTCATCGGAGTCAAAGCGTTAGCAAGCCAAGGAAGAATCCCGCCCTGTGGATGGCCGAAAGGCAAAAGGGAGCGTCCCCAGATTTGTCCCCAGCCGGCCGGCGAAGCTGACAGAGGATCGAATTGTGGACAAACTGCCATCTGATACAGTCGCCTCCGACCGGCCGCTCGTTCTGTCCCGGCTTATCCACATCCGCCCACAGCCCCAGGTGATCCCCTGTGAACAAATCCCAGAGCTTCTTTCACCTGCACCTGATTTCCGACGCGACCGGCGAAACGCTGCTCGCCGCCGGGCGGGCGGCTTCGGCGCAATACAAGGACGCGCGGGCGATTGAACACATCTATCCCCTCATCCGCACCGAAAAGCAGGTGGCCAAGGTGTTCGAGGACATAGAGGAGGAGCCGGGCATCATTCTCTATACGGTCGTTGACCAGAAGCTGGCGCGCGGCATCGACGAGCGCTGCGCCACCATGGGCCTGCCCTGTGTGTCGGTGCTGGAGCCGGTGCTCACCGTCTTCCAATCCTATCTCGGCACGCCGGCCGGCCGCCGCGTCGGCGCCCAGCACGTTCTCAACGCCGAATATTTCCGCCGCATCGATGCCCTCAACTTCACCATGGACCATGATGACGGCCAGCTGCCGGCCAATATGGACGATGCCGATGTCGTGCTGATCGGCATTTCGCGGACGTCGAAGACGCCGACCAGCATCTATCTCGCCAACCGTGGCATCAAGACCGCCAACATCCCGATCGTGCTCGGCGTGCCGGTGCCGGAAAGCCTGGTTGCCGCCAAGACGCCGCTGATCGTCGGGTTGATCGCAACCGCCGAGCGCATCTCGCATGTCCGCCAGAACCGCATCCTCGGCAACAGCAGCTCCTACGTGCCGACCGACTATGTCGACCGCGCCGCCATCAACGAGGAGCTCGCCTACGCCCGCCAGATCTGCACGCGTCATGGCTGGCCGATGATCGACGTCAGCCGCCGCTCGATCGAGGAAACGGCCGCGGCGATCGTTGCCCTGCGGGGGAAGAACAGATAATTGGAGCCGGGCTGCGGGTTGTTGCATTCACCGTCGCGACGCCCGAAGCTCACGGAATGGATCCTAGGGTCTGCGCCGCTCCGTCGCGGAGACCCTAGTATCCATGCCGTTACAGTGGCCGACGAACGCAACGGTTTTCTACTTGGGTGAACATCCCGTCGGCAGTTGGACAGGCAGTCAGGCGCACCAACCATGAGCGAAAAAATCATCCTCGCTTCCGGCAGTCCATTCCGCAAGGCGATGCTCATCGATGCTGGCCTCGACATCGAGGCGGTGCCGGCCGATGTCGACGAGCGCGCGCTCGAGGCGCCGTTGCAGGACAGCGGCGTTTCGCCCGAGGACGTCGCGCTGGTGCTGGCCGAGGCCAAGGCCACCGAGGTCAGCGAACGCCGGCCCGGCGCGCTGGTGCTCGGCTGCGACCAGACTTTGTCTTTGGGTGACGAAGTGTTCCACAAGCCGGCCGACATGGAGGGCGCGCGGCGCCATCTCCTGGCGCTGTCGGGCAGGACCCATCAGCTCAACAGCGCCGCCGTGCTGGTGCGTGACGGCAAGGTGCTGTGGCGCCATGTCGGCATCGCGGGCATGACCATGCGCAAGCTCGACCCCGGCTTCATCGGCCGCCATCTCGCCCGTGTCGGCGCCAAGGCGCTGGCCAGCGTCGGCGCCTACCAGATCGAGGCCGAAGGCATCCAGCTCTTCGAGAAGATCGAGGGCGACCATTTCACCATTGTCGGCCTGCCGCTTTTGCCGCTGCTGGCGGAGCTGCGCACGTTGGGAGCCATCGATGGTTGAGGCAACGAAGAAGGCTTTTGTCACCGGCCACCCGATCACGCATTCGCGGTCACCGAAGATCCACGGCCACTGGCTGGCCCAGCACGGCATCGACGGCAGCTACGAGGCGATCGACGTGGCGCCGCAGGATTTTGCCGAATTCGTCGCGACATTGCAGGCAAACGGGTTTCGCGGCGGCAATGTCACCATTCCGCACAAGGAAGCCGCCTTCGCTCTTGCCCACCGCCGCGACCAGGCGGCCGAAGAAATCGGCGCCGTCAACACGCTGTGGTTCGAGGACGACGTGCTGTGGGGCGGCAACACCGACGGTCACGGCTTTGCCGCCAATCTCGATGACTATGCGCCCGGCTGGGCGAATACGGGCCCCGCGGTCGTGCTCGGCGCCGGCGGCGCGTCACGCGCCGTCATCCAGGCGCTGAAGCAACGCGGTTTTGCCGACATCCGCATCGTCAACCGCACGCTGGCCCGGGCGCAGGAATTGCGCGATCGTTTCGGCGCCGGCGTTTCGGCGCATGGCACGGCGGCAACCAACGAATTGCTGGCGGATGCCGGCCTGCTGGTCAACACCACCGCACTTGGCATGGTCGGCAATGAAGGCCTCGCCGCCGATCCGGCCCCGCTGCCGGCCCACGCCATCGTCACCGACCTTGTCTATGTGCCGCTGGAAACGCCTTTGCTCGCCGCCGCGCGCGCCAGAGGGCTGAAGACGGTCGACGGCCTCGGCATGCTGCTCAACCAGGCCGTGCCCGGCTTCGAACATTGGTTCGGCGTCAGGCCGCAGGTCACGGCTGAGCTGCGCGCGATCATCGTTGCCGATCTGGTGCCGAAACCATGATCGTGCTCGGCCTCACCGGCTCGATCGGCATGGGCAAGTCGACGACGGCAAAAATGTTCGCCGAGGCGTGCGTGCCCGTCCATGATTCCGACGAAACGGTGCATCGCCTCTATTCGGGCGCGGCGGCACCTCTGATCGAGGCCGCTTTTCCCGGAACGGTTGTCGATGGCGTGGTCGACCGCGTAAAACTTGGCGCGCGCGTGCTTGGCGATGCCGCCGCGCTGAAGCAGCTGGAAGCCATCATCCATCCGCTGGTGCGCGCCGACGCCGACGCCTTCCTGGCCAGGCATCGTACCGCGGGCGAATCGATCGCCGTGCTCGACATTCCGCTGCTCTTCGAAACCGGCGGCCGTGGCCGCGTCGACAAGGTCGTCGTCGTCACGGCGCCCGCCGAAATCCAGCGCCAGCGCGTGCTGGCCCGGCCGGGAATGACGGAAGAAAAACTGGCGGCGATCCTGGCCAAGCAGGTGCCGGATGAGGAGAAGCGCAGGCTGGCCGATTTCGTCATCGACACCGGCCAGGGGCTGGACGCCGCGCGTACCGCCGTCGCCGGCATCATCGCCGAACTCCGGGGACAAAGGGGTTCCTGACGGCGGGCTGTCAGCATTGCCCATTGCCATTTTGTTCCGGTCTCGTGATTCTGCTTCCCCAGGAGCAAACTGATTCGATGCGCGAGATCATCTTCGATACGGAAACCACCGGCCTTGATTCGCGCGACGACCGCGTGATCGAGTTGGGCGGCGTCGAGCTGGTCAATCGTTTCCCGACCGGCAGGACGTTTCACCACTATATCAACCCGCAGGGCCGGGCGGTCCATGCGGAAGCGCAAGCCGTGCACGGCATCAGCGCGGCCGATCTCGCGGGCAAGCCGACCTTCGCCGAAATCGTCGAGGAATGGCTGACCTTCACCGACGGCGCCAGGCTGGTCGCCCACAATGCCACGTTCGACATCGGCTTCCTCAATGTCGAGTTCGGCCGGCTCGGCCATCCGGTCGTCGATCCCGGCCGTGTCGTCGACACGCTGGCGCTGGCGCGGCGCAAGCACCCGATGGGCCCCAATTCGCTCGATGCGCTCTGCCGGCGCTACGGCATCGACAACACGAAGCGCACCAAGCATGGCGCGCTGCTGGATTCCGAATTGCTGGCCGAGGTCTATATCGAGCTGATCGGCGGCAAGCAGGCGGCGCTTATCCTCGACAGCGCCACCGCGCCGGCACAGGGCGAGAATGTCAGGCACATCGAGATCATCGTCGCCGAGCGCCCGAGGCCGCTGCTGCCGCGCCTGACCGAAGCGGAGCGCGCGGCGCATGCCGCCATGGTCGCCACGCTCGGCGAAAAGGCGCTCTGGCTGAAAGCCAATTCCTCCGAAAAGAGCGTCGCGGCGTCGTAGGACTCAATACGGCCACTGGCCCCGCCCCAGTGATGCAATCGCCGCGATGATGCGCGCAAACGCCTCCGCCGCGGCCGGCACCGTGGTGCGGGCGCGCAGGAAACTGTGCACCAGGCGCTTCTCTTCATGCCACCATGCCTTGCCGCCGGCCGCAACGATGCGGTCGCGGTAGGTCTCGCCGTCCGACGATAGCGGGTCGCATTCGGCCGTGATGATCACCGTTGGCGGCAGGCCGGAAAAGTCGCGGTCGCGCAGCGGTGAAAAGGTCGGATCGTCGGGCGATTGCCGCCTGGCCGAACGGACGTCGCGATAAAAGGCGATATCGCCGGCGGACAGCAGCGGCGCCTCGGCATGTTCGACATAGGAGCCGGCGGCCTCGTCGCCGCCGAGGCCTGGATAGATCAGCACCTGGCCGATCACGGCCCTGACATGCCCGCGCTTCGCCTGCGCCACGGCGGCGGCCAGATTGCCGCCGGCGCTCTCGCCGCACAGAACGACCGGCAGGCCTGACGTCTCCGCCGCCCATGCGAAGGCGGCCATCGCATCGTCGAAGGCGGCGGGGTGGATATGCTCGGGTGCCAGCCGGTAGTCGACCGACACCACGTCGAAGCCGGTGCCGGCGCAGATCTCGGCGCAGATGTCGTCATGGCTGTCGAGCCCGCCGAGGATGAAGCCGCCGCCATGGAAATAGAGGACCACGGCCCTCGCCGCCTTGCCGGCCGGCTGGTAGCGGCGGATCGCTATGCCGTGGCCCGGAGCGGCGACCAGGCCGTCGCTGGCCTTGACCCCGGCCGGGCGGCCCCGGTGGAAAGCCCGGCACATCCTGTCATAGACCGCGCGCTGCTTGTCGATCGGCAGGCCGATCACCTCGGACGGGTACCAGGCGTTGACCTTGTCTATGTAGGCCCACAGCGCCGGGTCGAGCCGTGTTTCATATTTGCCGCGGCCGGTCATGTCGGTGTCATAGATCGGCGTAGAGCGCCGCCGCATTGTCGAAGGTGAAGCGAAGCGGCACCGACCCCTCGACCTGCCAGGCGGTGACCGTCTCGCCGGCCAGCAGCCGGCAGGCGCCGTCCGTGTCGGTGACCGCCCCGCCATAGAGACGGTTGGCGAGGTTGAGGATGCCGGTCTGGTGCATGGCCGCGCTGCCGCTGCCGCAGGCATCCTTGACCAGGAGCACGCGAAATCCCTTCGCCACGGCGTCCTTGACCGTGGCGTCGACGCAGGCCTCGGTCCAGACGCCGGCGACGACCAGCCATTCGATGCCGGAAGCCTTGAGCCGATCGGCCGCCGGCCCGCTGCGGAAGGCGCTGGCCTCGGCCTTGATCAGCAGCGCTTCGTCCCTGGCCGGCGCCACTTCATGGCAGATCTCGGTCAGCGGATCGGACTTGTCGGAAAAGGCCGACTTGCCGTTGGCACCGAGCGGATGAAAGGGCCGATCCTGCTTGTCGAGATCGACGATATAGGCCCAGTGCTGGAGCGGCACGTGGTTGGCGCGCGCCGCTTCTTGCAGGCGCTGGACGTTGGCCAGGATGCCGGCGAAACCCTCGACGAGATAGCGCTTGTCCTGCCGGTGCTCTTCCTGCAGGTCGATGAACACGGCGGCCACGCTGCCTCTGCTGATGGAGATGGGGCTTTTCATGCAAGTGGACCCGCGTCGGCGGTCCGCGCCGCGAAGGTCACATCACGGAGGCGGACAGTAGGCATCAAACCTGCTTCTCCAGAAACGCGTCCTCATAGGGAAAGCGCGACAGAAGCTCCGTGCCCGTCTCGGTGATCAGGATCTCGTCCTCCAGCTTGACGCCCTCGCGGCCGCCCTTCTCGCCGATATAGCTTTCCACGCTCACCACCATGCCTGGCACGATATGGCCGTCGCGGCCATAGGTCTCGTAATCCATGGCATGCGCGATGAACGGTGTCTCGCCATGCATGCCGACGCCGTGCATCACCGAAGTATAGCGCTGGTCGACGAAGCGGTCGGGGATCTTCCAGGCCTTTTCGGCGATTTCGCGAAACGCCATGCCGGGCTTGACGATCGAAATATTGTGCTGAACCTGGTCGTGCGCCATGCGGTAGAGCGACTTCTGGTAGTCGGTCGGCTTGCCCGGTCCGCAGCGGAAGGTGCGGGAGAAATCGGAATAATAGCCGTAGCAGCCGATCGTGTCGGTATCGAGCGCGAGCAGCTCGCCGGGCCGGATCTTGCGACCGCTGGCCTCGTTGAACCAGGGATTGGTGCGCTGGCCAGACGTCAAGAGCCGCGTCTCGATGAACTCGCCGCCTTGGCGGATCACCTCGCCATACATGATGGCGAACAGCTCGTTTTCGGAGACGCCGGGCTTGATCGCCTCGCGCACCGCATAGACCGCGGCCTCGGCGCCGGCCATCGACACCTGCAGGCATTTCACCTCCTCGGGCGTCTTCACCGCGCGCACCGCCAGGATTTCGCCCTGGCAATCCCTGACCTCGCAGCCGCGCTTTTCCAGCGCCAGCGCCTGCAGATGGCTGCAGCGGTCGAGCCCGAGCTTCATCGAGCCGCCGCCATGCTTCTTCAGGAGTTCGGCGATCTCGTCGGCGAAGGGGCCGGCGGTTTCATCGTCACGGCCGGACACGGACGACCAGACGAGCTTGGAAGGACGCGCCTCGTCGATCGTGTCGAGCACCATGGAGACATGGTAGCTCTGCGGATATTCGAACAGCACGATCGGCCCTTCGGTCGGAATAAAGAAATAGCGGGTCGAGTTGCGCAGGAAGTAGCCGAACATGTTGCGCGAGCCGGTGGCGTAGCGCTGGTTGTACGGGTCGAACAGCACCACCCCGCCATAGCCGGCGTCGCGCATCCAGCCGCGCAACTTGGCCAGCCGGCCTTTGCGCAGCGCATCGGCATCGATGAAGGACGGCTCGGTGTCCGACAGCCACATGCCGCCGGCCGGATCAGCCGCCGCCGGGTGGCGCATGCGGTCCTTGAAGTCGACGTCCTCGGTGCTGTCGGGGTCGAATACGACGATGCTCATGGGGTTCGGCCTTGGATCGGTTGCAAGACGTGACCATGGCGCAGCAGCGGCGGAGGCATTGTGCGGAAAACCGCGTTTGTTGTGCGGAATGCCGCTGGAGATGCGGAACGCCAGCGGGACAGCGCCCCCCTCTGGCCTGCCGGCCATCTCCCCCTCAAGTGGGGAGATTGGCAGCTTCGCCAACCTCGCCTTCTTGTTCAACGGTGGAGGATTGGCGAAAGCCCGGACAACATTCGATCTCCCCCCTTGAGGGGGAGATGTCCGGCAGGACAGAGGGGGGCGCTGTTGCTCCAGCATTTGAAAGTAGTGCACTGAGGAACCTAATGCCGCCGCGCCATCTTCGGCGGATGGCCATGCTCCTCGCGAAAAGCCCGGGCAAAGCTCGACATGGAGGCAAAGCCGCAGGCCAGCGCCACGTCGCGCACGGCCAGCGTCGAATGCGCCAGGAGGTCGGCGGCGCGCTTGAGCCGCAGCCGCCGGTAATAGCCATTGGGCGAAATGGCGAGTTCGGAGCGGAAGGAGCGCTCGAGCTTGTCGGAGGACACGCCGAGCCGCGCCGTCAGCTCTGCCATGCCGAGCCGCTCCTCGACCGCGTCTTCCATGATGGCGATGGCCGACAGCACCAGCTCGTTCTGCACGCCGGTGCGCAGCCTGAGCGGCATCAGCTTGCGGTCGATGCTGGAGCGCAGCTGGCTGTGCACGAACCATTCGGCGACGCCGGCGGCGAGCTCGGCGCCATAGTCGCGGGTGATGATCTCCAGCATCATGTCGAGGCTGCCGACGCCGCCGGCCGAGGTGAAGCGCTTGCGATCGATGACGTAGAGGTCGCGCCGCAGCTCGATTGTAGGAAAAGCCTCGGTGAAGGCGGCCTGGCTTGTCCAGTGCAAGGTGCAGGCATGGCCGTCGAGCAGGCCTGCGCGCGCCAGGAAGAACGCCGCATCCGCCACCGCGCCGATATGGGCGCCATTGCGCAGGCCGCGGCGGATCCAGCTCGCCGCGTCCTCGGCGACGAGATGGTCCGCATCGCCGCCCGAGCAGACGACGACGCGGTCGACCTTCGGCGCATCCTCGGCATAGAACCCCGGCTGGATGACGACGCCATTCGACGCCTCGACCGCGCCCTTCGTGCCGCCGACGATGATCCAGCGATAGCATTGCCGCTTCGCCAGAATGTTGGCGGCGCGCAGCGGCTCGATGACGGAGCTGAACGCCATCATCGGAAAGCCGGGGAACACCAGCACCGCGAAGGTCAGGGGTTCGGTGGGTTTTTCGGGTTCGCGCGTGGCCATGGGCGCTACATCTCGGGCGAATGGGGTTTGGCGTCAACCGCTGGCGCTATCCACCCAGCGCCTGGTCCAGATCCGCGATCAGATCGTCGCCATCCTCGATCCCCGCCGACAGCCTTACCAGCGAATCCGAAATGCCGATCTCCGTCCGCTTCTCGGCCGGAATGGACCCATGCGTCATCAGCGCCGGATGCTCGATCAGGCTCTCCACCCCGCCGAGGCTTTCGGCGAGCGTGAACAATTGCGTGCGTTCGAGGAAGCGTTTGGTTCCGGCGAGGTCGCGGTCGAGCACAACCGTGATCATGCCGCCGAAGGCGTGCATCTGCTGGACGGCGATGGAATGCTGCGGGTGGCTGGCGAGACCGGGATAGAGGACCCGGCGGACATCTTTTCGCGCTTCCAGCCACTGCGCGATCTTCAGCCCGTTGTCGGAATGCCGTTCCATCCGGAGCGCCAGGGTCTTCAGGCCGCGCAGCGCCAGAAAGCTGTCGAACGGACCCGATATGGCGCCGATGGCGTTCTGCAGGAATTTCAGCTGGGCCGCCAATTCCTTGTTGTCGCCGACGACCGCCACGCCGCCGACCATGTCGGAATGGCCGTTGAGATACTTTGTCGTCGAGTGCACGACGATGTCGATGCCGAGTTCCAGCGGCCGCTGGATATAGGGGCTGCAGAACGTGTTGTCGGCGACGGTGAGGATCCCCTTGCGCTTGGCCAGCGCGGCGACGCCTTCGAGGTCGACGATGCGCAGCAGCGGGTTGGTCGGCGTCTCGACCCACAGCAGCTTCGTCTCCGGCCGGATCGCGGCTTCCACCGCGGCAAGGTCGGTGAAGTCGACGAAAGAGACCTGCAGGCCCGCCGAGCGCTTGCGCACCCGCTCCATCAGCCGGAACGACCCGCCATAGATGTCGTCGGTGGCGACGATATGGGCGCCGGCATCGAGCAGTTCCAGCACCGTCGAGATCGCCGCCAGGCCGGAGGCGAAGGCGAACGCGGCCGTGCCGCTTTCGAGATCGGCCACCGCGCGCTCGAAGGCGAAGCGCGTCGGGTTCTGGCTGCGGGCGTACTCGAACCCCTTGTGCACGCCCGGCGACTGCTGGCCGTAGGTCGAGGTGGCATAGATCGGCACCATCACCGCGCCGGTCAGCGGGTCGTGGCTCTGGCCGCCATGGATGGTGCGCGTCGAGAAGGCCAGGCGATTCTTGCCCGATGGTGGTGGTGTGTGGCTGGTCATCGTGCGCGCCTCAAATGGTTGATCAGGTCGATGCGGGTGATCAGGCCGACGAACTCGTCGCCGTCGAAGATGATGGCGACCTCGTTGCGGTCGAACACCGGCAGCAGCGCATCCAGCGTCTGGCTGGCCTGCAGTGTGTGCAGATTGGAGGTCATCGCCGTGCGCACCGGACCGTTGAAGCGCTCCCAGCGCCCGTCATAGGGACCGTCGACCTTGGCCAGGATATCGCTCTCGTCGACGATGCCGATCAGCTTGCCGTCTTCCAGAACCGGCAGCTGCGAGACATCGGAGCGGCGCATGCGGCCATAGGCGTTGAGCAGGCTTTCGTCCGGGCCGACATAGACCGTGTCGCCGGTGCGGTGGGTGCGCATCACGAGGTCGCGCAGGTCGCCATGCTGCTCGTGCTCGGCCAGGCCCTGTTCGGCCAGCCAGAAATCGTCGAACACCTTCGACAGGTACTTGTTGCCGCTGTCGCAGACGAAGGTGACGACGCGTTTCGCTGTCGTCTGCTCGCGGCAATAGCGCAAGGCGGCCGACAAAAGCGTGCCCGACGACGAACCGGCCAAAATGCCTTCGCGCGACAGGAGATCGCGTACCGCCAGCATGCTTTGCTTGTCGGTGATCGAATAGGCCTTCTTGACCAGCGACAGATCGGCATTGGGCGGCACGAAATCCTCGCCTATGCCTTCCACCGTCCAGCTGCCGGCCTCTTCCATCTTGCCGGTCTTGATCAAGGGCGCCAGCACCGAGCCGACTGGATCGGCCAGCACCATTTCGGTCTTCGGCGACACCTTGGCGAAGTGGCGGCCAAGCCCGGTCAGCGTACCGCCCGAGCCGACGCCGACCACCACCGCGTCGACATTGCCGTCGAGCTGCGAAAAGATTTCCGGGCCGGTGGTCGTCTCATGCGCCAGCGGGTTGGCCGGATTGGCGAACTGGTTGGCATAGAAGGCGCCGGGCACTTCCGCCGCGATCTTCTCGGCCATGTCCTGGTAATATTCCGGGTGGCCCTTGCCGACGTCGGAGCGCGTCATGCGCACCTCGGCGCCCAGCGCGCGCAGATGCTGGATCTTCTCGCGCGACATCTTGTCCGGCACGACCAGCACGATGCGGTATCCCTTGGGGATGCCGACCTGGGCAAGGCCAAGGCCGGTATTGCCGGCGGTCGCCTCGACGATGGTGCCGCCGCGCTTGAGCTTGCCCTCCCTCTCGGCCGCCGCGATCATCGACAGCGCGATACGGTCCTTGATCGAGCCGCCGGGGTTCTGGCTTTCGAGCTTGATGAACAGCCGGCATTTGCCGGTGTCGAACTTGGTCAGCTCGACCACCGGCGTCTGGCCGATCAGGTCGAGCACCGATTTGTAAGGTGGCCGCAGGCGCGAGGATTGGCCGTCCGAGGGGGCGCTGCCTGGCGCGGCTTTTCCGTGCTCGCTCATATCGAAGCTCCCTGATCAAGCGACCGCCTAGAGCATGATGCCGAAAAGTGTGAAGCGGTTTTCGGACGACATCATGCTCTATTTATTTGATTGAGCTGGCAGGCGGCAGCGTAGCCTCTTTTCCAGCCGTTTGTCGCGGGAAAGAAGATAGAACGTGCCAATCAGACGGCCAGACGAGGAATGAAATTCCAAGCGGCAGCTGTTCGTCCGCCACGGCGCCAAAGCAGGGCTGCTACACGATGGCCGCCTGCCCCCCGATCTCGATCAGGAAATCCGGATTGGCGAGGCCGAGGACGCGTATGCCCGTCACCACCGGCGGCGGCCCGCGATCGCCCCAGAATGCCATCCAGACGCCGAAGGCCGGCCCGATAGCGGCGTCGCCGACAATGTAGATCGACAGGCGGACGAGATCCTCCGGCCTGGCGCCGCCGGCTTCGAGCACCATCGCCGGAGTGGTTGCCATGCATGCCCTTCGGGTTCAGCCACTCGATACCCATTCCGTCTCCTCTCGCTGGATGCCGCGCCACGAAAGGCCAGCCGGCCGGTCGCTTCAACGAACCATCTCGTTCGTTGAAGCCGCCATTTTCGACATGCTAGCCGAACGTGACGCCTGCCCCAAACAGCAAGCGGGTCGCGCGATGCTGACACGCCAAGAGGAGACAGCCGATGAAGATCATCGCCTATGACAACTTCAAGCCCGGCGTCACCCTCGACGACCTAAAACCCTATCTGCGCGCCGAGGTGTCGAATGTCTGGCGGCTGTGGAAGGCAGGCATCGTGCGCGAAAACCATGCCCGCGCCGATGTCGGCGGCGTCATCATCGTCTTCGAGCTCGACAGCGTCGAGGAAGCCAGGCGCTACACCGACGACTTCCCGCTGTCGAAGGCCGGGCTGCTCGAATGGCATTTCCTGGCCTTCGACCCGGCACCGCTGCCGCTCGAATATCTGTTCAACCCCGGCGTCGACATCGCCCAACCCTGGGACCGGACCGCGGCATGATCCGGTCGATAGAAGGCATCGAGATTCCAGCCAGGCTGGTCGAATGGTGCGATCCCAGCCGCATGGCGCTGGTGGTCTACGACATGCAGGTCGGCATCTGCCGCCAGGTCGCCGGCGCGGCCGATATCGTCGAGCGCACCGGCATCGTGCTCGAAGCCGCCCGCTCGGCCGGCATGCGGGTGGCGTTCACGCGCCACCTCTCTCTGCCGCGCAAATGGATGGGCGCCACCCAACTGCGCACCGCCATGGCCTGGCAGCGGCGCGACGGCCCAGACGCGGTCGAGCCGTGGTTTTTGCGCGACCCCCAAGCGACCGGGATCGTCCCTGAGCTGGCGCCCCGCGCCGACGAAGCCGTGTTCGACAAGCTGACCATGTCGGCCTTCGATTCCACGGCGCTTGGCTTTGCGCTCGGCGATTGCGGCGTGCGCGCCGTCGCCCTTGCCGGCTTCGCCATGGAGATCGGCATCGAGCCGACAGTCCGCCAGGCGACCGACAATGGCTTTACGGCTGTTGTGATCGAGGACGCCTGCGGCTTCGGCAACCGCGAAGCGCGCGACCGCTCGATGGCGACGCTGCGTTTCCTTGGCGAGGCCGTCATCACCGATGTCGCCGGCTTCTGCGGCGCGCTGGCCGCTGCGGCCTGAGGGATAAAAGTTGCTAGGCCGCCGCCTCGATATCGCTGCGGAAGCGCACGCCCTCGGCGCGGCCATGCACGCTGCCCCAGTCGTAGAGCGCCTGGAGTGCTGCGGCGAGATCCTGGCCGCGCTCGGTCAAGGCGTAGCGCCCCTTGCCGTCGGGCGACGTCTCGAGCACGACGAAGCCGATCTCGACGAGATCGGCCAGGCGCTGCGTCAGCATCTTGTCGGACAGCGAGGGGATCAGCCGGCGCAGCTCGGAATAGCGCAGCGGCCCTTGCTTGATGCGTGCGATGATCACCGTTTTCCACTTGCCGCCGAGCGCGTCGAGCGCGAACTCGACCGGGCAGCCATAGAGTCTACCGCGTTGTGCCATGCCGTCATCGTAGGCAAGGCCCTGCGGCGACGGAAGCGGAATTTGCCCCGCCATGTGACCAGATTGCCGGACCCAGCTTTGTCGGCGACAGTTTCATAAGGGAGAGCCAAAATGAGCGTCAGGGATGCCAATCCGGTCAATGCACGCAAGCCAAGGCGTGTCGCCATCGTCATCGCCAATCCGGCCGTATCGAGCACGACAGGATGGCCGGTCGGCTTCTGGTGGAGCGAGCTGACGCATCCGTGGTTCGCCTTCACCGAGCGCGGCTATGCGGTGGAAATCTTCTCGCCCGAGGGCGGCGGATGCGAAGCCGACGCGCTGAGCGACCCGCGCGATCCCTCGGGTTATTATTCGGAGACCGACCTCATCTCGCTCGGCTTCCTGTCGAGCCCGAAACTGTGGCGCGGCTTTGCCGTGCGCGACGGCAATCTGATCACCGGCCAGCAGAATTTTTCCGGCGCCGAAACCGCGCGCCTGGTCTGCGAGGCGCTGGGCGGCTAGGTCGCCCTAACCCAGCAACTGCTTGCTCAGCCGCGCGCACTGGACGCGGATGTCGGGAATGGCGTCGATCTCGAAGAAGGTGCCGCGCGTCAGCGGGCCGACGGCGAGGATCTTGCGCGAGACCGTGCCGTCGCCGGCGATGATCTCGCAATTGGCCGACACGTCGAGGCCGATGCGCAGCGGATCCGGCCGCGCGAGCCCGCGGTCGACCAGCGAGCGCACCACGCTGTTCGACGAGGTCGAAATGTCCCGCACGATCCCCGAGCAATCATAGATACGGGCGACGTCGAAAGTCTCGACAAGCTGGCTGTGGCGGGACTGGACGTCGACGCTGAAAGCCTCGCTCGGCGTGATGCCGACGACGCGCCCGGCGACAAGCCGGATGCGGCCCGATTGCACGGCTTGCGTCACCTTGGCGTAGACCTCCGGCGCCATGCGATGACGGTGGATGTCCCACCAGGCCTTGGTGTGCTCGACGAAGCGGCGCTTGGCGGAAGCCGGCCAGTTCTGCCAGATCTTCTGGTTGAAGGGGCGCAAGCCGTCGACCACGTCGCGCCAGTCGATGCCGGCCTTCTGGTTCTCGCGGATCAGGTCGCGGAACCAGCCGACGAAATAGGAAAGCTGGGTGCCGAGCGGAATATCGGCGACGTCGAGCTTGATCGGATTGCCCTTGCGGTGCGGCGACGGCAGCAGGCCGCGCCGCGACACGGCGACGATCTCGCCCCTGTGGCCGCGCTGTTCCAGCGCCAGGAACGCGTCGACCATGCTGAGGCCGGTGCCCAGCACCATGACGCGGCTTTCCGGGTCGAGCGCGGTGTCGGCCTCCGAGCCCATGCGGATCGCATGGCCTTGCGCCGGCTGTTCGTCATGGCCGGTGGCGAGTATGGCCATGTGGGCGACGACGCTGGTGCCGTTGGCGAGCGCCACCTCGACGCCGGACGCGGTCGGCGTGATCGACAGGCTCTCTTCGTGTATCAGGCGCAGCCGCCCGATCGGCTGTTCGCGCGCTTCGAGCTCGTCGAGCAGTTCGCCGAGATAGCGGGCGTAGATGCTGCGTGGCGCGTAAAAGGGTGTCTGCGGCGTCTGCTCCTGGTCGACCAGGCCACGCCCCTGCAGCCAGCGCCAGAAATTGCCGGGATCGTCGGCATAGGCGCTCATGCCGGTGGCGCTGACATTCAGCACATGCGCCGACAGCAGCGTCGAATAGGCGATGCCCTGGCCGAAATGCGGGCGCTTTTCGATCAGCGTGACCCGCAGATCCGGATTGGCCGATTTCAGGAGGTGCGCGGCCATCACGACGCCCGAGGCACCGCCGCCGACGATGATGATCGAATTGGGGATGATCGAACTGGCGCGCCCGCTCATGCGCGCACCTGTGGAATGCGAGGCGTCAGGCCTGGACCTTCACGGTGACCGGCAGCTCGTCGATCTCCCTCGCGACCGTAAGGTCGTCGAGGCCGATGTCGCGCATCTCGGCGAGGCTGCGCTGGTCGAGCACCTCGGCGATCGCCTGCCGGACCTCGAGCATCAGATGTCGGACTTGGCATGTCGCCTCGTTGCAGTCTTCACAGCGCTGATATTGTGTGCGGCTGGCGCAGGGAATTGGCGCCAGCGGCCCGTCGAGGACGCGCACGACATGGCCGACCTTGATCTCGTCGGCTGGCCGCGCCAGGCGGTAGCCGCCATCCTTGCCCTTGCGGCTCTGGACGAAACCGGCATTGCGCAGCTCGCCCAGTATGGCGTCGAGAAATTTCTTCGGGATGTTGTTGCCGGTCGCGATGTCGTTGACGAAAGCCAGCTGCCCGGCCGGCAGGTGCGCGAGGTGGACCAGCGCCTTGAGGCCGTACTTGCCTTTTTTGGTGAGCATTGACCGAACGTTTCTCTGTCATGCGATGGCACGAGGCCATCCGTTGCGAAACGCCTGGCGAGCCTCCCCGCCGCGCCCAAGCATCCATGACACATAAGTTCTAGTGACATGATATACAAGCCGAGAAACGTTGATTTTGCTTCGTTTTCAAGCCGCAACAGCCATTTTGTCAGGCCTTTGTGCCAGTAAGAGCACAGAAATGCATCTCGGCGGCGACGAGGCGACAAATGGTTCCGCGCGGGACAGCCGCGTCCGGGAGCCGGTGTATGCCGTGAGCGATCATGGTGGTCGGGTAACCGCTCATCGTCGTCTCCAATCCCTCATGTCGATAAGGATACTATACTTACCCTCGAACACGCGGAACGGCTTGTCAATTCCGCGGCGATTCGAGGCATGGATTTGTGTGGCAATCGCAAAAGCGAAATTGTCGTAGGGGACGGCGCCAACGGCGCGCTCGCTTGGAGAGTGACGATGACCCATTCCACCGCCGCGCTGTTCGCCCATTTCGGCGCCTGGCTGCTCGGCCTTGCCTCCGATGACAAGGCGGCGAGGCAGGCGCGCTCGCCGGCGCCGGTCCGGTTCCAGCCCGGCCGCGACCGCCTGCCGCCGCGCGACGAAAGCTTTTACTGGGCCTGGCAGTATTGGTCGCAGTGAGAGGCGGTCAGTTCCGCAGCCGGTAGCCGGTCTTGAAGATCCAGGCGACGATGGCGATGCAGACGGCCAGGAAGACCAGCGTCATGCCGAGGCTGACGCCGACCGAGACGTCGGCTTTGCCGTAGAAACTCCAGCGGAAGCCGCTGATCAGATACACGACCGGGTTGAACAGCGTGATCGTCTTCCAGATGCCGGGCAGCATGTGGATCGAATAGAAGCTGCCGCCGAGGAAGGTGAGCGGCGTGACGATCAGCAGCGGCACGAGCTGCAGTTGCTCGAAGCTTTTCGCCCAGATGCCGATGATGAAGCCGAACAGGCTGAAGGTCACCGCCGTCAGCACCAGGAAGGCGATCATCCAGAACGGGTGTTCGATGTGGAGCGGCACGAACAAAGAAGCGGTGGCCAGGATGATCAGGCCGAGGATGATCGACTTGGTCGCCGCGCCGCCGACATAGGCGATGACGATCTCCAGATAGGAGACCGGCGCCGACAGAAGCTCGTAGATCGAGCCGACGAATTTCGGGAAATAGATGGCGAAGGAGGCGTTGGAGATCGACTGCGTCAACAGCGACAGCATGATCAGCCCGGGTACGATGAAGGCGCCGTAGCTGATGCCGTCGATCTCGGTGATGCGCGAGCCGATGGCCGAGCCGAAGACGACGAAGTAGAGCGATGTCGAGATGACCGGCGAGATGATGCTCTGCAGCACGGTGCGGAAGGCACGCGCCATCTCGACCCGGTAGATCGCCCAAACTGCCCGGAAATTCATGGCTCTCTCCTCACCAGATTGACGAAGATCTCCTCGAGCGAGCTGTTTTGCGTGTCGATGTCGCGGAACTGGATGCCGCCGGCCTCGAGATCGCGGATCAGCGAGGCGACACCCGGCCGCTCGGCCTGGTTGTCATAGGTGTAGGTCAACTGCCCGCCATCCGGCGACAGCTCCAGCGCATAGTGCGAGAAGGTTTCGGGAATGGCGGTCAGCGGACTGCGCAGCTCCATCACCAGCCGCTTGCGCCCGAGCTTGCGCATCAGCTCGGCCTTGTTCTCGACCAGGATGATTTCGCCGCGGTTGATGACGCCGACGCGGTCGGCCATCGCTTCGGCTTCCTCGATATAGTGGGTGGTGAGGATGATGGTGACGCCATCCTCGCGCAGCCGGCGCACCATCGCCCACATGTCCTGGCGCAGCTCGACATCGACGCCGGCGGTCGGCTCGTCGAGGAACAGGATGCGCGGCTCATGCGACAGCGCCTTGGCGATCATCAGCCTGCGCTTCATGCCGCCCGACAGCGTGATCGCCTTGGCGTCTTTCTTGTCCCACAGCGACAGATCGCGCAGCACCTTCTCGACGAAGCCGTGGTTAACCGGCTTGCCGAACAGGCCGCGGCTGTAGTTGACCGTCGCCCAGACGCTCTCGAAAGCGTCGATGGTCAGTTCCTGCGGCACCAGGCCGATCAGGCTGCGCGCGGCGCGGTAATCCTTGCTGATGTCGTGACCGTCGACCGCGACGGTGCCGGTCGAGCGGTTGACGATGCCGCAGACGATCGAGATCAGGGTCGTCTTGCCGGCGCCATTCGGCCCGAGCAAAGCGAAGATCTCGCCGCGCTGGATGTCGAGATTGACTTCCTTGAGCGCGGTGAAACCGGTGGCGTAGGTCTTGGAGACCCCGGAAATGGACAGAATGGAGGGCATGGGCTGAAAACGGCTGCCTGAAAGAGGTTCCCTGATATAGGCCGAATGTCGTCGCATGCAACCGCAAGTCAATCGCGCTGCTGACAGTTCTGGACAGCCCGTGCCGGCAGCGGCTGGAGATGTGCCGCATGAACCGGTAAAATTGTCCTGTGGCGTTCAGCCTCGCGGCAGGACGCCGCTTTGACCAACGCGCATTACGGGCATACGCTGCCGCCAGCAAATAGCAGCCGGAGCCCGCCATGGACCCGCTCATACTGTCGCGCATCCAGTTCGGCGCGAATATTTCGTTTCATATTCTGTTTCCGACGATCACCATTGCACTCGGCTGGGTGCTGCTGTTCTTCAAGCTGCGCTACAATGCGACCAACGATTCCGCCTGGATGCGCGCCTATTTCACCTGGGTGAAGGTGTTCGCGCTGTCCTTCGCCATGGGCGTGGTGTCCGGCGTCACCATGAGCTTCCAGTTCGGCACCAACTGGCCGGGCTATATGGAGCATGTCGGCAACATCGCCGGGCCGCTGCTGGCCTATGAGATCCTCACCGCCTTCTTCCTCGAGGCGGCCTTCCTCGGCATCATGCTGTTCGGCTTCCGCCGCGTCTCCAACCGCGTCCACACGCTGGCGACGGTGCTGGTCGCCGGCGGCACCACCCTGTCGGCCTTCTGGATCATCGCGCTGAACTCCTGGATGCAGACGCCGGCCGGCTTCGAGATGATTGACGGCAAGGCGCATGCCGTCGACTGGTGGGCCATCGTTTTCAACCCGTCTATGCCTTACCGGCTGGTGCACATGCTCCTCGCCTCGGGGCTGACGGTCTCGTTCTTGGTATCGGGCCTGTCGGCGCTGCGTTATCTCAACGGCGACCGCTCGGAATCGATGTGGAAGCCGTTGCGCACCGGTGTCTTCACCGCCGCGATCCTGATCCCCATCCAGATCCTTGCCGGCGACCAGCATGGGCTGAACACGCTGGAGCACCAGCCGCAGAAGATCGCCGCCATGGAGGCCAACTGGAACACCGGCCCCAACGTGCCGCTGGTGCTGTTCGCGCTGCCCGACGAGGCGGCCAAGGAAAACAAATTCGAGGTCGCCATTCCCGACGGCGCCAGCCTGGTGCTGCGGCACTCGACCGACGGCGTGGTGCCGGGGCTGAACGACTATCCCGGCAACCATCCGCCGGTCTTTCCAATCTTCTGGAGTTTCCGCATCATGGTCGGCACCGGCCTTCTGATGCTCGCCGTCTCCTGGTCGGCCGCCTTCTTCCTCAAGCGCCGGCACAGCCTGCCCAAGCCGCTCGCCATGCTGATGGTGCCGATGGCACTGTCGGGCTGGCTGGCGACGCTGGCCGGCTGGTACACGACCGAGATCGGCCGCCAGCCCTGGCTGGTCACGGGCGTGCTGAAGACCGCCGATGCCGTCGGCCCGGTGGCGGGCAGCCATGTCGCGCTGACGCTCGCCGTCTACCTCACCCTCTACGTGCTGTTGCTGATCGCCTATCTCGGCGTGCTGGTGCATCTGGCGCTGAAAGCCGCGAAGGATGGCGATTCATCACCGCTGCCGGGCGTCATGAAAGCAGCCATGTCGCAGCCGGCGGCTGGGGAGTAAGAAAAATGACCTTCGACTGGCCAACCGCTCTCCCGCTGATCTTCGCCGGCCTGATGGGCCTCGCCATCCTGATCTATGTCATCCTCGACGGTTTCGACCTCGGCATCGGCATCCTGTTCGCCATGGCCGAGGACGCGGAGCAGGATACGATGATCGCGGCGATCGGCCCGTTCTGGGACGCCAACGAGACCTGGCTGGTGCTGGCCGTCGGCCTGCTGCTGGTCGCCTTCCCGATGGCGCATGGCGTCATCCTCACCGCGCTCTACATTCCCGTTTTCGTGCTCTTGGTCGGGCTGATCCTGCGCGGCGTCGCCTTCGATTTTCGCGCCAAGGTGCCGAGCGGCAAAAAGCATCGCTGGAACCGCATCTTCTTCCTCGGCTCCGTCACCGCCTCGCTGGCGCAGGGCTATATGCTGGGCGTCTATGTGCTCGGCCTCGATGTCGGCCTGGGCGGCACGGCGTTCGGCGTGCTGGTGGCGTTCTGCCTGGCCGCCGCCTATGCGGCGATGGGTGCCGCCTGGGTGATCTACAAGACCGAGGGCGAGCTGCAGAAGAAGGCGGTGCGCTGGCTGCGCACCGCGCTGGTGCTGACCGCGCTCGGCATGGCGGCGGTGTCGCTGGCCACACCTTTCGCCAGTCCGCGCATCTTCGACAAATGGTTCGTCTGGCCGCAGATGCTCTATCTCTCGCCGCTGCCGATCCTGTCGGCGCTCTTGTTCCTGTGGCTGTGGCGGCAGACCTTCCATTTGCCGAAGCCCGACGACCGCCATGCGCTGACACCGTTCCTGACGCTGGCCGCCATCTTCGTGCTCGGCTTCGCCGGCCTCGCCTGGTCGTTCTACCCGTTCGTGGTGCCCGATAGATTGACGATATGGCAGGCGGCGTCGGCCACCGAAAGCCTGGCCATCATCCTTGTCGGCACGGTGGTCGTGCTGCCGATCATCATTTTCTATTCCTTCTATGCCTACCGCGTGTTCGGCGGCAAGGCGACGGATCTGACCTACGATTGAGGGGCGGCGTCGATAAGCGTCCTTCTCCCCGTCTAGTGACGGGGAGAAGGCTCGGGTTGCGCGCGGCTCGGATCAATTGCTCGCCGATAGCACCAGCACCGGCTTGTCGCTGTACAGCGCCGGGAACAGTTGCTTCAGGTTCGCCACCTTGGGCAGGTCGTTGTAGACGATGTAGGGATAGGTCGGGTTCAGCGTCAGAAAATCCTGGTGGTAGTTCTCGGCCGGGTAGAAGGTCTTGCCGGTCTCGATCGTGGTGACGATTCGTGCCGGATAGAGCTTGGCCTTGTCGAGCTGCTCGATATAGCTCTGCGCGATCTTCTTCTGCGTGTCGTTCTCGGCGAAGATCGTCGAGCGGTACTGGGTGCCGGAATCCGGTCCCTGGTAGTTCAGCTGCGTCGGATTGTGGGCGACCGAGAAATAGACCTGCAGCAGCTGGCCGTAGGTCACCTTCGACGGGTCGTAGGTGATCTCGACGGATTCGGCATGGCCGGTGCGGCCGGTGCCGACGGTCTCGTAGACGGCGTCATCCTTGGCGCCGCCGGTATAGCCGGAGACCGCCTTGCTGACGCCCTTGACGTGCTGGAACACGCCCTGCACGCCCCAGAAGCAGCCGCCGGCGAAGATCGCCGTCTCGCTGCCGGGGGCGGCCTTTTCGTCCATTGCCGGCGGCGGGATCACCACCGCGTCCTCGGCCGAGCGCGCCGGCGTCTGCCAGAAGGCCGCCGTCGCCACCGCCGCAAAACCGAGCACGGCCAGCGCGCCGCGGGTAAAGAACGGCCGTGTCTTTTCGATACCGGTCATGTTCTGATCTCCTGTTGTTGTTCCAATATATACGACGCAAGCCGCCAAGAGGTCTCAATTTGCCGTGCGGCGGCTCCTGTCGTCGGCATTCCCCCGACCCTCCGGGCCACCTTCTCCCCCAGGGAGAAGAGATTAGCGCCGGCGTTCGCAGTCTCCTCCCCAGCGGGGGTCCGAAGGACGGGCGAGACAAGCGGCTCGCCCGGAACGGTCAGCCGAGCGAAGCGGAGGCTGGGTGAGGGGCCATGCAGCCTGGTCTACTGCGCCGGCTTCATCGCATCCGCTGCCGGCTTCATGGCGTCGGCGGCAGGTTTCATGGCGTCGGCGGCAGGCTTCATGGCGTCCGCTGCGGGCTTCATCGCATTGGTGGCCATCGGGTCGGCGGGCTTCATCGCGTCGGTCGCGGGCTTCATGGCATCCGCCGGCTTCATGGCGTCGGTGGCCATCGCATTGGCGGGCTTCATGGCGTTGGTCGCGTCGTCGGCACGGGCGCCGGCGACGAAAACAGCGGCCGAGAGCGCGAAGGCGAGCGCCGGCAGGGTCAGGTACTTGATCATTAAGAGTCTCCTTGGGTTTTGGCGCGCAAGCGGGCCGGGTGATGCGTTGCCGCTGCATGCGGCCCCGCGCGAAGAGAAAGAAAATCAGTTGGTGGCGGCGGCCAGGATCGGCCCGCCGCCCGGCGATTGCACCAGGACGGCGGTGCTCAGGCCGCCCGAGGCGGCGGGCAGCGCATAGGAAGTGGCGTTACCGGTCCAGCTGCCGAGTTTTTCCAGCGCATGCACGACATTGGCATGCGGCAGCGTGCGGCCGGTGTTTTCGCCGCGCGCCACCGGCACCTGCACGACGCCCTTGGCATAGCGCACCAGCCAGACATCGGCCTTGCCGCCCGGTGCGGCGCCGGCGCCGATCGCCACCTTGCCACCCTCGAGCGACAGCGAGGGGCCGCCGGTCTTGCCGGTCGCGGAAATCAGATGCTCGATCTCGCCCGGCGCCGCGCCGACCACGTCGGCATGGCCGTTGACCACCACTTGCGGCGTGAACGGCCCGTCATGGCCGAGCGGCGGCTCGTAGGAAACCTGGCGCTGGGTGAACTCCTGCTTTCCAAAGGTGTCCTTCCAGCCGAGATAGTCCCAGTAGGTAACGTTGAAGGACAGCGCCAGCACGCCGGGCTGGTCCTTGACCTTGATCAGATTGGCATTGGCCGGCGGGCAGGACGAGCAGCCCTGGCTGGTGAACAGCTCGACGACGCTGAGCGGCTGTGCGGCGGCGGCACCGAGCGAGGCGGCGAGCGCCAGCGCTCCCAGGCTGGACAGGGCAATGAACGTTGAGGCTCTCGGCATGGCGGGCTCCGTGGGGGCGGCGCTGGGACGCGCCGGTCATTCCCCCACTTCGCCGCCATCCGCCGCTTCGTTACAGCGCTCACCGGTTTGTGATGAAGGCACCTCTTCCTTCTCCCTTGTGGGGTGAGGAGCGGTCCACGCAGTGGACGAAAAGCCAATTGCTTGGCTTTTCGAACTTCGAACGCCCTGAGCCTGCGAAGGGCCGGGTAGTGGCCGATCCACCTGCCGGGTCCCCGCTGCTTCGCAGCGTCCCGGCGTTCGCCGGTCTTTCATCGTGCCACTGGCACGATGAATTCGCTTCGCGAACCGGGCTGCTCACCCCACAAGGGGAGAAGGGAAGATGGAGCCATTGCCGCGAGGCTACGCGCGTGGCCCGAAACGCCATAGCGAGGTGTACAAGATTGAGTGCGCATGGGGCGCGCCCTTCCCTTCTCCCACAACAAGGGGAGATCGGAGGCTCCTGTTGCAGTCATCGCGTGTTGGCCCAGCGCTCGTGGCTTTATCGGCCGGCCGCGATAGGTTAAGGGCGGGGAAGCAAAATTCCCCACCGCCTGGACTGCCAATGACCGCCAAGACCAAGCCAAAACCCCTGTTCCTCGGCATCGACACCGGCGGCACCTATACCGATGCCGTGCTGTGGTCCGAGACGGAAGGCCCGCAGCAGGGGCCGAACAAGGGCAAGGTGCTGGCCAAGGCCAAGGCGCTGACCACCAGGCATGATCTCGCCGTCGGCATTTCCGGCGCGGTCGACGCGGTGCTCGAAAAGGCCGGTAGCGATCCGGCCGCGATCAAGCTGGTCTCGATGTCGACGACGCTTGCCACCAATGCGCTGGTCGAGGGCCAGGGTGGCCGCGTCGCGCTCGTCATGATCGGCTTTTCCGAAGCCGACCTCGCCCGCGACGGGCTGAAGACGGCGCTCGGCACCGATCCGGTGGTGTTTTGCCCGGGCGGCCACGATGTCCACGGCAATGCCGCCAAGCTTGATCTGTCAGGGCTGGAAGACGCCTTGCCGGAACTCGGCGCCTCGGTGTCCGGCTTTGCCGTCTGCGCTTATTTCGCCACCCGCAACCCGGCGCACGAGATCGCCGCCCGCGAGCTGATCCGCGACCGAACCGGCCTGCCGGTCACCGCGAGCCACGAACTGTCGGCCAAGCTTGGCGGCCCGCGCCGGGCGCTGACCACGCTGCTCAACGCCAGGCTGATTTCGATGATCGACCGGCTGGTGGCCGCGACCGAAGGGTTTTTGCAAGCCCGCGACATCGCCGCCCCCCTGATGGTGGTGCGCGGCGACGGCGCGCTGGTCTCGGCGGCGTTCGCCCGCCAGCGGCCGATCGAGACCATTTTGTCCGGTCCGGCTGCCAGTCTGGTGGGCGCGCGCCACATGACCGGGCTCGACAATGCCGTGGTCTCCGACATTGGCGGCACCACCACCGACGTCGCCGTGCTCGACCGAGGCCGGCCGCGCCTTGATCCCGAGGGCGCCACCGTCGGCGGCTTCCGCACCATGGTCGAAGCGGTCGCCATGCGCACCTTCGGCCTTGGCGGCGATTCCGAAGTGGCGCTGGAGGACGGCGCGCTCAATCCAAAGATCCTGCTTGGGCCGCGCCGCCTGGTGCCGCTGGCGCTGGCTGGCATGGCGCATGGCGAGGCCGTCAAATCGGAGCTCGAACGCCAGCTGCGTTCGCCCAATCCCGGCCGCATGGACGGCCGCTTCGCGGTGCGCACCGGCGTGCCGGACTGGCTTGCCGCCGGGCTGACCGCTCCGGAAGCGCGGCTTTACGAGGCGATCGGCGCGACCCCGCTGGCCCTCGACAGGCTGCTGACGTCGAATGCCCAGAACGCCACCTTGAACCGGCTGGTCTCGCGCGGCCTGGTGCATATCTCAGGCTTCACCCCCTCGGACGCGGCGCATGTGATGGGCAAACAGGCCAATTGGGATGCCGCAACGGCGCGCCTCGGCGCCGAGCTGTTCGCCCGCAAGCGCGACGGCCGCGGCCAGCCTATTGCCGGGTCGCCGGAGATAATCTCGGAGCGCGTGCTGGTGACGCTGACGCGCTGGTCGGCCGAATACATCCTCGAAACCGCCTTCGCCGAGGACGGGCTCGATGGCGCGGCGACCGTGGCACACGCGCTGGTGCAGCGCGCCGTCGATGCCCATCCCGGCATCGCCCGGCTGAGCGTCGCGCTCGACCGCCCTGTCATCGGCCTCGGCGCTTCGGCGCCGCTGCACTATGCCGGCCTGGCGCCCCTGGTCGGCAATGACTGCGTGGTGCCCGAGGACACCGATGTCGCCAACGCGCTTGGCGCCGTCGTCGGCCAGGTCAGGGTCTCGGCCGAGGCGCGGGTCAGCCAGCCCAGGGAAGGACTGTTCCGGCTTGCCTCGGGTGAGACGGTGCGTGATTTCCTCGACGAGGCGGCGGCGATCGCGGCCGCCGAGGCCGATGTGCGGGCCATCGTCGCCGGGCGCGCCCGGGACGCCGGCACCGACAATGCCGAGATCGACGTCGCGACCGAATTCAAGGTTTCCACGGTCGAAGCTCAGCGCATGTTCATCGAGGCGCATGTGGTGGCGGTGGCCTCGGGCAGGCCAAGGATCGCCGTGTGAAGATGAGGGCGATCTCCCCCCTCGTGGGGGAGATGGCCGGCAGGCCAGAGGGGGGCGCTGTCCCGCCGACCTGCCAGTGGTTTTCAATCAGGCCTTTTGGCCCGGGCTCAAATCGATCACAGGGTGAAGGTAGCGATCCTTCACGCCCCCCTCTGCCCTGCCGGGCATCTCCCCCACGAGGGGGAGATTGGCAGCTTCGCCAACTTGCCAAAATGCCCGATCTCCACCCTAAGCCGAATTGACCCTGCAACCTCAACATGCCAAACGCCCGGCAAAGCCTTTCATCTGGAGTAGCCTGATGACCGATCGCATCGAGATCGCCGGATTGCGGATTGCCCGCGAGCTGCATGATTTTGTGGCTGGCGAGGCCCTGCCCGGCACCGGTATCGCCGCCGATGCGTTCTGGAATGGTTTTTCGGCCATCGTCCACGACCTGGCGCCCAAGAACCGGGCGCTGCTCAAAAAACGCGACGCCATGCAGGAAAAGCTCGACGGCTGGTATCGCGCCAATGGCGCGCCCGTCGACATGGAGGCTTACAGGGGCTTCCTGAAAGAGATCGGTTATCTTGTTCCCGAGGGGCCGGCCTTCAGCGTGTCGACGGAGAATGTCGATCCGGAAATCGCCGTCGTCGCCGGTCCGCAGCTGGTCGTTCCGGTGATGAATGCGCGTTATGCGCTCAATGCCGCCAATGCGCGCTGGGGTTCGCTCTACGATGCGCTCTATGGCACCGATGCCATTCCCGAGACCGGCGGCGCTGAAAAGGGCAAGGGCTTCAATCCGGCGCGCGGCGCCAAGGTCATCGCCTGGGCCAAGGATTTTCTCGACCAGTCGGTGCCGCTCACCTCGGGCAAGTGGGCCGGCGTCAACGGGCTCTCGTTTGTCAACGGCATGCTGCGGCTGGGCGAGGGTGCCGGTGTCACGACACTTGCCAATCCCAAGCAATTCGCCGGTTATCGCGGCGACGCCGCCAACCCCGATGCCGTGTTGCTGGTGAAGAACGGGCTGCATCTCGAGATCGTCATCGACCGCAACAACCAGATCGGCCGCACCGACCCGGCCGGCATCGCCGACGTCATCCTGGAATCGGCGCTGACCACCATCCAGGACTGCGAGGATTCGGTCGCGGCGGTGGATGCGCAGGACAAGGTCGTCGTCTATCGCAACTGGCTCGGCCTGATGAAAGGCGATCTCGCCGAAGAGATCAGCAAGGGCGGCAAGACGTTTGTCCGCAAGCTCAACCCCGACCGCGCCTACACCGCGCCGGCCGCCGGCCAGCTCACCGTACCCGGCCGCTCGCTGATGCTGGTCAGGAATGTCGGCCACCTGATGACCAATCCGGCGATCCTGGACCGCGACGGCAACGAGGTGCCGGAAGGCATCATGGACGCGGCGCTGACGGCGCTGATCGCGCTGCACGATGTCGGGCCGAAAGGCCGCCGCGCCAATTCCCGCGCCGGTTCGATGTATGTCGTGAAGCCCAAGATGCACGGGCCGGAGGAAGTCGCCTTCGCCGTCGAGATCTTCGACCGCGTCGAGGCGCTGCTCGGCATGGCGAAAAACACCATCAAGATGGGCATCATGGACGAGGAGCGGCGCACCACCGTCAACCTCAAGGAAGCGATCCGCGCCGCGCGGGACCGCGTGGTGTTCATCAACACCGGCTTCCTCGACCGCACCGGCGACGAGATACACACCTCGATGGAAGCCGGCCCGATGATCCGCAAGGGCGACATGAAGCAGGCCGCCTGGATATCCGCCTACGAGGCCTGGAACGTCGACACCGGGCTCGAATGCGGGCTGGCCGGCCATGCCCAGATCGGCAAGGGCATGTGGGCGATGCCGGATCTGATGGCGGCGATGCTGGAACAGAAGATCGCGCATCCCAACGCCGGCGCCAACACCGCCTGGGTGCCGTCGCCGACGGCGGCGACGCTGCATGCCACGCACTATCACAAGGTCGACGTGCATGCCGTGCAGGCGGCGCTGAAGAACCGGCCGAAGGCCAGGCTCGACGACATCTTGTCCGTGCCGGTGGCCGTGCGGCCGAACTGGACGCCGGACGAAATCCAGCGCGAACTCGACAACAATGCGCAAGGCATTCTCGGCTATGTCGTGCGCTGGATCGACCAGGGCGTCGGCTGCTCGAAAGTGCCCGACATCAACGATGTCGGCCTGATGGAAGACCGCGCCACGCTGCGCATCTCCTCGCAGCACATTGCCAACTGGCTGCACCACAAAGTGTGCTCGGAGATCCAGGTGCGCGATTCCCTGCAGCGCATGGCGGCCATCGTCGACCGCCAGAATGTCGGCGATCCGCTCTACCGGCCGATGGCGCCGGATTTCGACAATTCCATCGCCTTCCAAGCCGCCTGCGACCTGGTGTTCAAGGGCACCCGCCAGCCCAACGGCTATACCGAGCCGGTGCTGCACGCGCGGCGGCTGGAGCTGAAGGCGAAGCAGGATTAAGCGGATTTGCGTTGAAACGGCCTGACGCAACGGGTCGATCAAGTATCGTCGGTCCGCGCGGCGCTCCGATTGGTTAGACAGCGAACTGGCGCCACGAGATCGAGCGTCGATCACATAAATGCGATGTCGAGGTGACCGGCAATCGGTTCCAGGCGCCTTGACGGTCACTTGTCTACCTACTAGTTGGTAGAGGTGAAACGAGAGATCCCCACCATGCCTGGACAAATGAATGATCAGAGCCGCGCACCGTCATCAAACGGTTGGCTCAAAAGCTACTACTATCTGCGGTTTGCCGTATCGGCCGCCTGGGTCGCGGCGGCTTTCACCGTCGCGAAAAGCAGCCCGCCGCTCGCCGCCGCCATGCTGGTTGCCTACCCTGCATGGGACGCGCTCGCGAATTATATCGACGCCCAGCGTACCGGCGGGCTCGGCCGCAACAAGTCGCAATTGCTGAACTTCGTCGTCAGCATCGTCGCCACGATTGCGGTCGCCATCGCGCTCGGTCACAGCATGAGCACGGTGCTTTCGGTCTACGGCGTCTGGGCCGTCGTCTCCGGCGCGTTTCAGCTGCTGACCGCGGCGCGGCGCTGGAAAACCAACGGTGCGCAATGGCCGATGATCCTGAGCGGCGCCCAATCGGCGCTGGCGGGTCTCTTCTTCGTCAAGATGGCCGGCGGCACGGAGATCATTGGCATCGCCAATGTTGCGCCCTATGCCGCGTTCGGCGCCTTCTACTTCCTCGTGTCCGCTCTATGGCTGTCGGTCAGCGACATCCTTCGCAAGTCACCGCGGGTCGCAAGCTAGGGCGATTCCAGGAGTGTGAGCGCTTTCCCGTGGGAATTGCGTCAAAACAAAAGAGTTAGAGCGGTTCACCGTTTCCATGAAACGGCGAACCGCTCTAAGTGCGGAGGAGCCGTCCGCCGGAGCAAGTCATGAGCAAGCCTTCGAACACCGCCGATGAGATCCTGGCCGCCGCGCGAAGCTTCATCGTCGCCGGCGGCTACAATGGCTTCAGCTACGCCGATGTCGCCGAAGTGGTTGGTATCCGCAAAGCCAGCATCCATCACCATTTCCCCAGCAAGGTCGACCTCGTTCAGACCCTTCTCAAGCAGTACCTCGAGGATGCCGTCACGGGCATGGCATGGCTCGAGCGCGATATCCCCCAGCCGCCGGAGTTGCTTCGCACCTATGCCGGCATCTGGGCCCGGTGCATCGAGGATGCGAGCATGCCGTTCTGCGTCTGCGCGCTGCTTGCCAGCGAGCTGCCGGCCCTTCCGCCGGAGGTTGCCGTGGAAGTCCGGGCGTATTTTCAGTTTCTCTCGGGATGGCTGACTGGCGTCATCGAGCGCGGTGCCGAAAAAGGCACGCTGGCAATTTCCGCTTCGCCACGCGTTGAGGCCGAGGCCTTCATGGCGACCGTGCATGGCGCAATGCTTTCCGCGCGAGCCTATGGCGATGTCTTGACCTTCGGCATGATCCTGACGCCGACGCTGCAGAGGCTAATTCCCGGTACGGATCGAGCTGGCTAGGAGGTACGCTACCCCCTGCAATAGCCCTTATGAACGGCATCGCGACGCGCGGCGCGGCTGGCGTGGAGATCAGTCAGCGTGCGCGCCACCTTCAACACGCGGTGGTAGGTCCGTGCCGATCAAGGACGGGCTTTGGCGGCGTGCCCCGTGCCCGCACCAGCGTCGGCCCCAGCCGATGACGGCACGACCGTGTCTATTCTGCCAGTATTGCGGTGCTTGGCGCGCAGGGCAGACTTTTCTTTATAATCATTCATGCTAATTTAGCCTTGGATGCCGGTCGGGGTGAGGACGTCCATGAGGGGATATTTCGGGACCGAACTCCAGCAGCGCCTGCAGCGACGAGCGGATGAGCTTGCCGGCACTGTCGTCAACACTCCTGGGCTCTGCAATGCCGGCCGGATGGTCTCCACGGACGACGTCGATCGTGTCGGGCTTGAGGCTTGCGTCGCGATGCTGGAAGCGGACGGAGGCTTCGGTTTTCGCCTCGTGCATGAAGACCGCACGGCGGCGGTATCCGCTCATTTGGCGGCCCGGGGACATCGCCTGGATTGGTGGGATACGTTCATGGGTTCCGCCGATCACGCTCTAGCTGTGTCGAAACGGATCGTTGCGCAAGGCCCGCCCCAAGGGCTCTTTCACATTGATCTGTCAGGCAACCCTGCAGAGGCTTGCCTTGAGCGCGTGCAGGTCTTTCTTGCCGAGAACGGCTTGGCGCCGTTCTCACGGTCGACTCTCGCAGGCGAAACGGTTAACGGGCGAACTTTGGCGCTTGTCGACGGACACGGGGACCTCGTCGCCACGTCGTTTGTCTATATGCCACACAATTCCTTTAGTCCGTTCCGCACCTACGCTTGGGGCGGTCTTGCTGCGGTCTCGCCAGCCCACAGGGGCAGGTCGCTTGGCAGCTACATCAATGCCTGCGCCGCCGTCATGGCATTCGAGCAACTCGCGGCGACCGTCTTTTACGAACAGGTCGCCACGACCAATGTTCCATCGAGACGGATGGTCGAAGCATGCGGGCTGACCCTACACCCCTATCTAAAGAGCGGGCTTGCTTCGACCGGGGCGGAAAAGTTCACGCGGTGACAGTGTCAGGTTTGCCGCAAATAGGGAAAGTTGCAATTTCGATCTCTCCGAGCCGTCACCTTTCGACGCCCGATGTCGGCGAGGTCGCGCACCGAGGCATGGATGCCGGCTTTGACGACAGCGGAAGGCGCTTCATGCCGCCTGCGCCAGGCGCTCCGAACTCATGCGATAGGAGATCGCCTCGGCCAGATGGATGCGGCCGACGGTTTCGCTGGCGTCGAGATCGGCCAGCGTGCGCGCCACTTTCAGCACGCGGTGGTAGGCCCGCGCCGAGAAAGCCAGCTTTTCGCTGGCGTCCTTGAGCAGCGACAGGCCTGACGCGTCGGGCATGGCGATCTCCTCGATGACGGAGGGCGCGCAATGGGCGTTGGTGGTGGCGCTGGTCACGCCGAGCCGTTCGAAACGCTCGCGCTGGAGGGTGCGGGCGCGTGCCACGCGCAACGCCACATCAGCACTTTTCTCCGCCCGGTCCGGCCTTATCAGGTCGCTGGCCGAGACCGCCGGCACTTCGATCCGCAAATCGATGCGGTCGAGCAGCGGACCGGAAATGCGTGCCTGATAATCGGTGCGGCAGCGCTCGCCGCGCAGGCAGCGATAGCCCGGCTCGCCGGCCATGCCGCAGCGGCACGGGTTCATCGCCGCCACCAGCTGGATGCGCGCCGGATAGGTGACGCGATGGTTGGCGCGCGCGATCATGCAGTCGCCGGTCTCCAGCGGCTGGCGCAGCGCATCGAGCGTCTGCGGCGTGAATTCGGGGAACTCGTCAAGGAACAGCACACCGTGATGGGCGAGCGAGACTTCGCCCGGCCGGGCGCGGATGCCGCCGCCCACCATCGCCGCCATCGAGGCCGAATGGTGCGGCGCGCGGAACGGCCGCCGATCGGTCAGCTTGCCTTCGCCGAGCTCGCCCGCCACCGAGGCGATCATCGAGACTTCGAGCAATTCCTTCGGCATCAGGGGCGGCAGGATCGACGGCAGCCGCTGCGCCAGCATCGATTTTCCCGATCCCGGCGGCCCGATCATCAGAAGATTGTGGCCGCCGGCCGCCGCCACTTCCAGCGCCCGCTTGGCGGTCTCCTGGCCTTTGATGTCGGCAAGGTCGGGCAGGTCGCGCGCCGCGGCGTGGATACCGGCCTCCGGCCGCGACAGCACCTGCGTGCCGCGGAAATGATTGGCGATGGCGATCAGGCTGCGCGGCGCCAAAATGTCGAAATCCTTGCCGGCCCACGCCGCTTCCGGCCCGCAGGCGAACGGGCAGATCAGGCCCTTGCCCTCGGCATTGGCGCCGATCGCCGCCGGCAAGGCACCGGCGACGCCGGCAATGGTGCCGTCGAGCGACAATTCGCCGAGCACGACATAGGAGGCCAGCATGTCGCCCGGAATGGCGCCAAGCGCGGCCATCAGGCCAAGCGCGATCGGCAGATCGTAGTGGCTGCCTTCCTTGGGCAGGTCGGCCGGCGCCAGATTGACCGTCACCTTCTTCGACGGCATCGACAGACCCGACGCGTGGAGCGCGGCCTGCACCCGCTCGCGGCTTTCGGCCACCGCTTTGTCGGGCAGGCCGACGATCTGCATGCCGACCTTGCCGGGCGCGATCATCACCTGCACGTCGACCGGCACGGCCTCGATGCCCTGGAAAGCAACCGTGCGAACCCGCGCAACCATTTTGATCTGCCCCCAATACAGGCTCGCTCGGGCCATTGTGGATCAAGCCGCGCGACGTCGGCCCAAGACAACCATAGATTTCAAGTCAAGGCAAGAACATTACGGGAACATAGCCTGCATGACGATCTGACTTACATCGTGGTCGATGTCGTCAATCCCGACACGGAGCGCTACTACGTGATTCCCGGGCACATTTTGAGGCAGTTCCACTATTCCGCGCCTAACGGGATCGATGGACGCATTCCATTGAAGAAATGCCGCGACTTTGAGAATCGGTGGGACATGCTGGAGGCGTAACCCCTGATGGGTCGTTACGGGGGGTGAAAAATGAGTGGGGCAACCAGGCCAATGAGTTCCACGAGCGCTGGAAGCTCTCCCGTTGCACTTCCTCGTGTGCCTGGTCAGCCCGCCAGCCCATGCGGGAATCCTTGAAAATTAATGTGGCACAACCTCAGTACGGCGCGGCCACCTTCCTTCGCCGACGCGGTCGTGCGAATGTGCTGTTGCGATCCATCGCGGGCTCTGAGGCTTAGGCCAGGGGCCCCGAATGGTGCCGCTGGGAGGTAGACCATGACAAAAATGCGTGACGTTTCGTTTGTGGCCCTTGCCGCACTTTCCGCAATGTTGGGGTCAGCCGGCACCGTGGATGCCGAGGACGCACTCCCGACAATCGTCACCCTCGGCGACAGCTACATCAACAGCTATGGAGTAGCCGCCATTGAGACCTTTGCGACCAGGCTAAAGTCGGCGCTGAACGCCGACGGGCACCAAGTGAGAATTGTTGAGGTCGGGTACACAAACGACAGCGGGTCGGGTCTCCGTTGGCTGACGAAATCGCCACGCGGCCTCGACCTGCAGGCGAGCCCTGCAAACCAAGTTGTCATTGTCGAACTGGGACAGAACGATTGCGGGCTTCTCGACCTTGATCGCACGCGAGCGAACCTCGACCAGCTTCTGGGTATCCTCGCCCAGAAGCGCGTTCCAGTGCTTGTGGTTGGAACTGCGGCCTATGACTATTGCTCGTATAGGAACGGGGGTGACTATGCCGAGCGGTTTTCAAAGATGTTCTCCGAGCTGGCGACCAAGCATAGAGACTTGCTCTACGCCGACTTCAAGGAGGGCGTGACTGGGTATCCGGAGTTGCTGCAAGCGGACCACGACCACCCAAATGCAGCGGGTGATGCGATCATCGTTAGAAACATGCTCCCTATGGTTGAAGCGCTGCTCGCGCAGGCGAAACCGCGTTAGCCATCGCTCCGCACTGAGGAAAGGCCCTCCACGGGGATGAAGGCTTTCTGTCGCACCTCGTCATAGGAGTTTTCAGTCTTCCAGCTCAAGTCGCCCTTCAATTTGCCGGACTCAGTGCAACGTCAATGCCGGATGTAAAATTAATGTAGCCCACCATCAGAAGATTGTGGCCGCCGGCCGCCGCCACTTCCAGCGCCCGCTTGACGGTCTCCTGGCCCTTGATGTCGGCAAGGTCGGGCAGGTCGCGCGCCGCGGCGTGGATACCGGCCTCCGGCCGCGACAGCACCTGCGTGCCGCGGAAATGATTGGCGATGGCGATCAGGCTGCGCGGCGCCAAAATGTCGAAATCCTTGCCGGCCCACGCCGCTTCCGGCCCGCAGGCGAACGGGCAGATCAGGCCCTTGCCCTCGGCATTGGCGCCGATCGCCGCCGGCAAGGCACCGGCGACGCCGGCAATGGTGCCGTCGAGCGACAATTCGCCGAGCACGACATAGGAGGCCAGCATGTCGCCCGGAATGGCGCCAAGCGCGGCCATCAGGCCAAGCGCGATCGGCAGATCGTAGTGGCTGCCTTCCTTGGGCAGGTCGGCCGGCGCCAGATTGACCGTCACCTTCTTCGACGGCATCGACAGACCCGACGCGTGGAGCGCGGCCTGCACCCGCTCGCGGCTTTCGGCCACCGCTTTGTCGGCCAGGCCGACGATCTGCATGCCGACCTTGCCGGGCGCGATCATCACCTGCACGTCGACCGGCACGGCCTCGATGCCCTGGAAAGCAACCGTGCGAACCCGCGCAACCATTTTCCCACCCCGGATATGGGCCGCAACCCATGCGATAGGCCTGGAACGTGGCCCCGGCGGAAGACAATCACAGATTGCCGGTCAAATCAAGAACATTACGAGAACAAGGCAATCGCTATGGTTGCAGCCGGATTGAGCCCGGTTGAAAAGGCGGAACATGGTTAATACGAACTGAAAACGGCCTACTTGCGCCGCTTCCCCTCGACCGCGTCCCAGAACAGGCTGGCGATGTCGGCGCCGCCAAAGCGCTGCACCTCGCGCACGCCGGTCGGCGAGGTCACGTTGATCTCGGTCATGTAGTCGCCGATGACGTCGATGCCGACCAGGATGAAGCCGCGTTCCCTGAGCGACGGCCCGATGCGGGCGCAGATCTCGCGCTCGCGCTCGGTCAGTTCGGTCTTTTCGGCGCGGCCGCCGACATGCATGTTGGAGCGGGAATCGTGCTCGGCCGGCACGCGGTTGATGGCGCCGACCGGCTCGCCGTCGATCAGGATGATGCGCTTGTCGCCCTTGCGCACGTCCTTGAGATAGCGCTGCACGATATAGGGCTCGCGGAACATCTGGCCGAACATTTCGAGCAGCGAGGCGAGGTTGCGGTCGGCCTCGTGCAGATGGAAGATGCCGGCGCCGCCATTGCCGTAGAGCGGCTTGACGATGATGTCGCCGAACTCCTTGCGGAAGGCGGCGACTTCTTGGCTGTCCTTGGTGATCAGCGTGTCCGGCATCAGGTCGGCAAACTCGGTGACGAAGATCTTTTCCGGACTGTTGCGCACCCAGGCCGGGTCGTTGACCACCAGCGTCATCGGGTGGATGCGCTCAAGGATATGCGTGGTGGTGATGTAGTTCATGTCGAAGGGCGGATCCTGGCGAAGCAGGACCACGTCCATCTCCGACAGGTCGGTGCGCACCTTCTCGCCCAGCGAGTAGTGGCTGCCCTTCTCGTCGCGCACCTGCATCTCCTCGATGCGCGCAAACACCTTGCCGTCGCGCAGCGACAGCTGGTCGGGCGTGTAATGGAACAATTGATGGCCGCGCCGCTGCGCTTCCAGCGACAGCGCGAACGAAGTGTCGCCGGCGATCGACACGGTGGAGATATGGTCCATCTGGACGGCGATTTTCAGCTTCATGGCGGGTCCCCAGCGCAGTCGACGAAAGCGATATAAGGGTCGCCGCGCCTTCTGCCAATCGCGACGTCCGAAGAATGGCAACAGCAGGACGCAACCCCCGCCGGCCCGATCGCGACAAGGCGAGCGGCCGCGTCATCGTTTTCTTAAGCCTTGCCGTACAAGAATAAGCCTCGAATACCCCAACGGCAGGCGCCGGATGGGTGTCCTCGATGGAACAACGACCATGAACGCGCTCACCGCCATCCGCGCCGCCGCGACCGAACAGCTTGAACTCACCATCCTGATGCCGTGCCTCAACGAGGCCGAGACGCTGGCCGTTTGTGTCGGCAAGGCCAGGGCCTTCCTCGACAAGGCCGGAATCCTGGGTGAGGTGCTGATATCAGACAATGGCAGCACCGATGGCTCGCAGGAGATCGCGGCCCAGGGCGGCGCCCGTGTCGTACCGGTGGCGCAGAAGGGCTATGGCGCGGCCCTGCTGGGCGGCATCGCCGCCGCCCGGGGGCGCTTCATCATCATGGGCGATGCCGACGACAGCTACGATTTCGGCGCACTGGACGCCTTCATGACGCGCCTGCGCGACGGCGCCGACCTGGTCATGGGCAATCGCTTCCAGGGCGGCATCGAAACCGGCGCCATGCCGCCGCTGCATCGCTATCTCGGCAATCCGGTGCTGAGCTTCGTCGGCCGCCTGTTCTTCCGCATCAAGACCGGGGACTTCCACTGCGGCCTGCGCGGCTTCAACGCCGAGAGCATCCGCAAGCTCGACCTGCAGACGACGGGCATGGAATTCGCCAGCGAAATGGTGGTGCGCAGCGCGCTTGCCGGGCTGCGCATCGAGGAAGTGCCGGCCACGCTCAAGCCCGACGGCCGCAGCCGGCCCCCGCATCTCAAGACCTGGCGTGACGGCTGGCGGCATCTCAAATTCCTGCTCGTCTACAATCCGCGCTGGATGTTCTTCATCCCGGGCGCGGCGCTGTGCGGCCTGGGCACGCTGTTCGCGGCCCTTCTGGTGTTTGGACCGCTGCGGGTGATCGACAATCTTTCGCTCGACCTCAACACTTTCGTCGCTGCCTGCTTCATGATCATCACCGGCATCCAGCTCATCACCTTCGGCGCCATATCGCGATACTATGCCGAGATCACCGGCATCCTGCCGCGCAGCCGCGGGTCCGACTGGCTGAGAAGGACCATCAGCACCGACCGTCTTGCCGCCAATGCCGGCATCTGCTTAGCCGGCGGCGTCTTGTTCTGCGGCTATGCGGTCCTGCGCTGGGCACATCTTGGCTTCGGCCCGCTGAGCGATTCCGAAATCCCGCGCATCGTCGTGCTGGGCCTGAGCCTGGTCGTCATTTCGTTCCAGGCCTTCTTTTCGGCATTCCTGCTCGGTGTCCTGGAGATCCCGGTCAAGCGGCTGAAAGCCGGCCAACCCGCCGGATCAGGCGAAGCCGCCGCGACTGCCGAAAAATGAACCAGCTTGCACGAAAATTCGCCGCGGTACGGCTTATCCGGTTCGCCGTCGTCGGCATTGGCGCGGCGCTGCTGTTCTTCCTACTGTCGTGGGCCTTGGTGTCGGCCGGCTTGCCGCCGTTCGCCGGAAGCGTCATCGCCTATATGCTGGCATTTGTCGTGGCGTATTCGGCACAGCGTGGCTGGACGTTCGAGGGACGGCACGACCACGCCCATGCGCTGCCACGGTATCTCGTCACCCAGTTGGTCTGCGCGGTGTTCGCGGGCCTGTTGGCTCATGTCGCGGTGTCGATATTTTCCGCGTCGCCGCTGGTCATGTCAGCCGTCATCACGGTCGCTGCAGGCGCGGCGAGTTATGCGCTTTCATCGGCTTGGGTCTTTCGCGACGATCAAAGAGCCGCGTAAACGCGCTTTAGCGAAGCGATGCGACGAAGTGCAGGCCCCTGTCAAACAGCAGGTTCGCCGGGAAGGGGTATAGCGACAGGTTTTCTCGCCAGCTTTGGGCTTTGAGTCCGACCTGGCCGAAAATCGCTTCCCATTCCTGTCTGGACAGATAGTTATAGGGCAGCCTTACGTCGTGGCCCCTGTTTCCCACCCAGTCCATGAACCGGAGTGTGCCGTGGGCGAAGACCCCGTCCCTCAGGTGATCCTTGATGACAACGCCCTTCCGCGCGACCCTTGCGGCTTCGGCGACGAGATGGCCGGGATTGTCCGTGTGGTGGAGAACGTCGACTATGGTCACCCAGTCGAACGATCCGGAAGCGGCCGGAATCGTGGCGCCGTCGAAAACCTCTACAGGGATGGCCGTGCGCGGCCGGATAAAAACATCGATCCCGCGAAACGTCAGCCCCGGTTTCCTGTCCATCACCGCCTTGGCGAGCGAGCCATCGCCGCAACCGAGATCGAGAACGGTGCCATCAGCGCCCAGCACGGCGCCGATATGTTCGGAGAGGACCCGGATGCGGCGCTGAAACACTGCCCGGCTGTGGGCTGCGTTCAGTATCTTTTTCTCGATCGCCACAACACTCATGCCAAGGTCCAGGACTGAATTGCCTATTCATCGTCTGATCTGGGACCGTATCCGTGAATCGCAAACAAAGCGTTTCGCGACATGGGATTGCTTGTACAGGACCGGTTTAAGGTTTGCGCAGTGAGTTCGCGATAGGTTTCCTTCACGAGTGCTCAGAGGCCGTCCATGACTCCCGCCGATACCATGATCTCCGCCGAGGCTGCGCCACCTCCGTCACGGCGCAACGACCTCGCGCTGGTGCTCGTCGCCACGCTGGTGATGGTTGCCGTCAACGCTCTCAGCGGATTCCGTGACTTGACCGACGCCGGCGGCGACAATGACAATCTGCTGCGCCTGGTCGAGGTTCGCGACATGCTGGCCGGCCAGGGCTGGTTCGACCTGCATCAGTACCGGATGGGTCTCGAAGGCGGCTTCGTCATGCACTGGTCGCGGCTGGTCGACGCACCGCTTGCCGCCATCGTTCTCGTAGCCTCGGCGCTGACCGGCAGCATGGCCAGGGCCGAGACCATCGCCGAGGTGCTCTGGCCGGCACTGCTCTTCTACCTCGCTTTGCTCTTTACCGCCCGCGCGGCGCGCAGTTTCGCCGGTGCCGCCGCCGTGCTGCCGGCCGTCGTCATCGGCGCCGCGGCGCTGCACTTCATCGGCATCTTTTCGCCCGGCTCGCTCGATCATCACAATGTCCAGCTGACGCTGACCATGGCCTGCCTGAGCCTGCTGCTCGATGCGCCCGTGCAGCGCTGGGCCGCGCTGCTCGCGGGCCTGTGCGCGGCGCTGACGCTGGCCGTCGGCATGGAAACGGCGCCCTACGTCGCCACCATCGGCGCGTGCATTGCCCTGCTGTTTGTCGCCGACCCCGGCGGCGAGGGGCGGATCGCCAGGGATTTCGGCCTTGGCTTTGCCGGCGTTTCAGGGCTGGTCTTCGTCACCACCATCGCCCCATCGGCATGGGGCCAGCCGCAATGCGATGCCTTTTCGACGGTGCAGTTCGTGGTGGCCGCTCTCGCCGGATGCGGCCTCGCCGCCGTGGCATCGCTCGACATGGCCAAAGCCACGCTCGGCCGGCGTCTCTTGGCACTCGGCCTGCTTGCCGTGGTGCTGGGCGCTGTCGTGGTGTCGCTTTTCCCGCAATGCCTGGCGGCCCCCTATGCGAACCTCGATCCGCGCCTCAGGGAATTATGGCTCGATAACATCGAAGAGGTGCAGTCGCTGTACAAGCTTGTCATCTACAACCGGGTCGCGGTGGTAGAGCGTTTTGCCACGCCACTGGTGGCGATCCTGCTGATGGCGCTTGGCCTCGGCCGTGGCGGCTCGCGGCGGCAGGACAGCCTGGTTGGCGCACTGCTGGTGATGGCGTTCCTGGTCAGTGCGTGGCAAGTGCGCGGCTCGACCTTCTCCATTGCCTTGGCGGTGATCCCGCTTTGCGCCTGGACCGCCAAATTGCGGCAGCGGGCCGAAGCCAGCCCGTCGCGCGGCTCCGCGCTCAGAGTGGCCGCGGCCTGGCTGGTCTCGGTCAACGCACTCTGGGCGTGCGCGGCCGTGGCTGCGTCAAGCGCCTTCGAAACCGCTGCGGCCGTCAACGGCGCCAGTGTCAATGGGAAATGCCAAGGCAAGACCTCGTTCGCGGCGCTCAGCCAGCTGCCGGACACCACCGTGCTCGCTATTTCCAATCTCGGCTCGCCCATCCTGGCCTATTCCGGACATCGCGTGTTCGCCGGGCCGTATCATCGCAACATCGCGGGAAACCTGCTTGCGCTCGATACCTTCCTCGGATCGGCCGCCGATGCCAGGTCGGTGATCGAAAGCCACCACGCCGGCCTTGTCGCGCTCTGCCGCGGCAACCCGGAAACCCGCCTGCTTGTCGGCAGGGCGCCGGACGGCTTTCTGGCCGGGCTGGCGCGCGGCGACGTGCCGGACTGGCTGGAGCCGGTGGCAGAGACAGTTGGGTCCCAGCTTGAGCTCTATCGCGTCAAGCTCGGCGGCTGAAAATCACCGCGAAAACAAGGGTTTGACGCTCAGATTAGCCGGCTTTCCCCGGGCATCCGGCTCTTTGCCGCGGCAACATCGCCGGGAAAACCGGATTCCGTTTTCCGGATCGTGTCCCGGCTGCAAAAAATCGATTTTCGAGATACGTTTCCTAAAGGGTTTGCTGCCAGTCTCCGATATAAATTCCGACGTCAAAAACAGGGACACCGATGCAAACTCCGTTTGGCACCGGTCAGGCAAACAGGGAGAGCACGGATCTGGCCTTCACCGATCCGTTGACCGGGCTTGGCAACCATCGCCGCTTCTTCGACAAGGTCGATCGCCTGATCAGCGACCGCGCCGATGATCCCGCGCCTTTCACCGTCGGCATTCTCGACCTCGACGGCTTCAAGCCGATCAACGATCTGTTCGGCCACAAGGCCGGCGACGACATCCTGATCCAGGTCGCCATGCGGCTGCGCGCCTCGATGGACGGCCATTCGACGGTCTGCCGCATCGGCGCCGACGAATTCGCCTTCCTCTATCCGCTGGTGTTCTCGGAGGAAGCGGCGGCGGAAAAATCCCGCATGCTGATCGAGATCCTGTCGGCGCCGTACGATGTCGGCGAACGCACCGCCAGGCTGTCGGCCTCGGTCGGCTGCTCGCTGTTTTATTCCGGCGACGAGACCACCGAGATCCTCATCAACAAGGCCGAAACGGCGCTCTACCACGCCAAGCGCTCCGGCCGTGGCCGGGTCGTCGTCTACACCCGCGAGATGGAAGAGGCGGCCAAGCGCGTCACCCGCATCGAGCAGGCGCTGCGCCGCGCCGTCTCGGCCGGCGAGGTGGAGCCGCATTTCCAACCGATCGTCGACCTCACCACGCGCCGCACCATCGGCTTCGAGACGCTGGCGCGCTGGACCGATCGTGACCTCGGTGCCGTGCCGCCGACGGTCTTCATCCCCATCGCCGAGGAACGCGGCATCATCGGCCCGCTGTCGCAGCTGGTGCTGCGCAAGGCGACCGAGGCGGCCAGGAGCTGGCCGAGCGACCTGTTCCTGTCGTTCAACCTGTCGCCCTCGCAGCTCGTCGACCAGAACACCGGCCTGCACATATTGGCGATCCTCGACCGCACCGGCTTCGATCCGCGCCGTCTCGAGATCGAGATCACCGAGACCGGCCTGATGAACGACCCGGCCTCGGCCGCGCAGATCGTCGAGGATCTGCGCCGCGTCGGCATCCGCGTCTCGCTCGACGATTTCGGCACCGGCCAGTCCTCGCTCGGCCGCCTGCGCGAATTCCATTTCGACAAGCTCAAGATCGACCGCGCCTTCGTCTCCTCCATTCTCGACGACCGCCCGTCCGAACACATCATCCGCGCCATTCTCGCCATGTGCGAAGGGCTTGGCATGGACGTGGTCGCCGAAGGTATCGAAGAAGAAGCGCAGGCCGATCGCCTGGTCCAGTTCGGCTGCGCCGGCGGGCAGGGCTATCTGTTCGGCAAGCCGGTCGACGCCGACGCCACGCTCGGCTATCTCCGCGATTCCTTCCGCGGCGCGTTGCGCGCCAAGGCGATCTGACCAACGATTTCGACGCAATCAGCGTTCCGCCGATGTCGCGGCGCGCTTCCACTGCGACGCATTGTCGTTTTGTCCGACATAAGCCTGCAAATCCGACGTTTCGCCCTTGCCCGCGCGACTTGCGTGGCTAGGATGCGCGCCGTTCACGCCTACAGTGCCGCGCGTCCTTGGGACGCGCAAAGGACGCTGTTGCAACTTATTTTTGCACATGATCCCTATCCGAAAATCGATCCGATTTTCGGGGTCATGCGCAGGGAGACAAGAAAGATGATGCCATCGGCGGATTTTGCCGACCTCAAGGGAGCCTCGGTGCTGATCACCGGCGGCGGTTCCGGGATTGGCGCGGCGCTGACCGAGGGTTTCGTGCGCCAGGGCGCCAATGTCGCCTTCATCGACATCGCCGAGGGTCCGAGCACGCTGCTTGCCGACCGCATCGAGAAGGAATTCGGCCGGCGGCCGCTCTATCTCAAGACCGATCTGCGCGACATCGAGGCGTTGCGGGCCTCAGCGGTCAAGGCGGCCGAGGCGCATGGCGATATCACCGTGCTGATCAACAATGCCGCCTGGGACGAGCGCCACGCCGTCGAGGACGTGACGGTGGAGTTCTGGGACGACAACCAGGCGATCAACCTCAGACCACATTTCTTCACCGCGCAGGCGGTGGCGCCGGGCATGAAGCGGGCCGGCGGCGGCTCGATCATCAACTTCACCTCGACTTCCTACCTCATCAACCATCCCGACATGCCGGCCTACACCGCCGCCAAGGCGGGCATCCTCGGCCTCACCAAAGGGCTGGCAGGCAAGCTCGGGCCCGACCGCATCCGCGTCAACGCCGTCGCGCCGGGCTGGGTGATCACCGACCGGCAGCAGGAACGCTGGGTGACCGAAGGGGCGCTTGCAGCCCATGTCGCCAAGCAGTGCATCAAGGAGGTCATGCGCCCGGACGACATGGTCGGCACGGTGCTGTTCCTGGCCTCGGATGCTTCGCGCATGCTGACCGCGCAGATGCTGATCGTCGACGGAGGTTTTCTGTGAGCCCGGAATTTGCAGGCAATATGCCGGCGGTAGCCGCGCTTGATTGGGGCACGACCCGGCTTCGCGCATGGCTGATCGACGGCAGCGGCAAGGTGCTTGCCGAGCGCCGCGGCGATGACGGCCTGATCACCGCGCGCGAAAAAGGTTTTTCGAACGTTCTGGAAGGCCATCTGGCCGCCTTGAGCGCGCCTGAAACACTGCCCGTCATCATCTGCGGCATGGCCGGCTCCCGTCAGGGCTGGATCGAGGCGCCCTATGTGAGCGTGCCGGCGCCCATCGGCGCCATCCTCGGCGGTGCCGCCCGCGTGGCTAATCAGAAACGCGACATCCGCATCGTGCCGGGCCTTGCCCAGCGCCTGGCCGATGCGCCCGATGTCATGCGCGGTGAGGAAACACAGCTTGCCGGCGCCGGTTTGCCGGCAAAGGGGCGGCATCTCGCCTGCATGCCGGGCACCCATTCGAAATGGGTGCTGGTCGAGGACGGCGCGGTTGCCGGCTTCGGCACATGGCCGACCGGCGAATTGTTCTCGGTGCTTTCAGCGCATTCCATCCTCAAACATTCGCTGGGCGAGCATCCGGCTCCCGTCGCCGCGGACAATCCGTTCTTCCGGCAGTGGTGCGAACGCGCGCTCGGCGAGGGCGGCGACGTCACCTCGAAGCTGTTTGCCATCCGCGCCGCCGGGCTGCTGCAGGACCTGAAGTCGGAAGATGCGGCGGCCTGCCTGTCCGGGCTTATGATCGGCGGCGAGATCGCCTCGGCGAAGCGCCGCTATGGCGCCGGCGATGCGCCCGTCGTGCTGATTGCCTCGGGCGCGCTCGCTGTGCTCTACCAGGTTGCGCTCGGCCTTGCAGGGCTTGCCGTCCGCACCGTCGACGCCGATGAAGCGGTGCGCGCCGGCCTCATCGAAGCCGCGCGCGAAAACGGCATGATCGCCAGAACCGGAGCCTTGGCATGACCGAGACCGCAGCCTTTCCAAAACTCAAGCGCGGGCTGGTCGCCATCCTGCGCGGCCTGAAACCCACGGAGGCGATTGCCATGGGGCAGGCGCTGTTCGATGCCGGCATCGAGGCAATCGAAGTGCCGCTCAACTCGCCCCAGCCCTTCTCGTCGATCGCCAGGATTGTCCAAGTGCTGCCGAAAACAGCCTTGGTCGGCGCCGGCACTGTGCTGACGGCGGCCGATGTCGACGGCCTGCACCAGGCCGGCGGGCGGCTGCTGGTCAGCCCCAACATCGATGCCGAGGTGATGGCGCGCGCCATGCACTACGGCATGGTGACCATGCCCGGCGTGTTCACGCCGACGGAAGCTTTTCAGGCGATCCGGCTGGGCGCCTCGGCCTTGAAATTCTTTCCGGCGAGCGCTCTCGGCGCATCAGGCATTTCCGCCATCCGGGCGGTGCTGCCGGCGCAGACCCTGGTCGGCGCCGTCGGCGGCGTTTCGGAGAAGGACTTTGCCGGCTACAAGGCGGTGGGCGTCACGGTCTTCGGCCTGGGTTCCAGCCTGTTCAAGCCCGGCATGAGCGTCGACGACGTCGCTGCCCGTGCGCACGCCGCCGTTGCGGCCTGGGATGCGGTGTTCGGAGAGGAATGATGAGCGCGGTTTCGGTTTTCTCCGATCACATCTGCCAGCTCGGCGAAGGCCCGAGCTACGATCCCGCCAGCGATGCGCTGTTCTGGTTCGATATCGTCAACGGAAAGCTTCTGGAAAAGCCGCTCACCGGCGCGCTGAAGATCCATGAGCTTGGCCAGATGGCCAGCGCCATCGCCATCATCGACGCGCAGCGCCAGCTGATCGCCACCGAGACCGGGCTTTTTGTCCGCGATGCCGCGACCGGCACGATGACGCTGCACACGCCCATCGAGGACGACAACCCGCTCACCCGGTCCAACGATTCCCGCGTGCATCCCTGCGGTGCGTTCTGGGTCGGCACGATGGCCAAGGACGAGAGCAAGGGCGCGGGCTCGATCTACTGGTTCTCTAGGGGCGAGCTGCGCCGCCTGTTTTCGGACATCACCGTGTCGAACTCGATCTGCTTTTCCGAGGACGGGACGATCGCCTACTACACCGACACCGCGACCGGCCTGTTGATGCGCGTCGGCTGCGATCCGGTGACCGGCCTGCCGGCTGGCGAACCGAAAGTATTCGTCGACCACCGCTCGTCGAAGGGCTACGTCGACGGCTCCGTCGTCGACCGCGATGGCGTGCTGTGGAATGCCGTCTGGGGCGGCAAGGCGGTGAAGGCCTATTCGCCCGATGGCACATTGTTGCGCGAAATTCCCATGCCGGCGACGCAGGTGTCCTGCCCGGCCTTTATCGGCGCCAAGGCCGACCGGCTGGCGGTGACCTCGGCCTGGAAGGGCAAGGACGACAACCAGCGCAAGCTCGATCCGCAGGCGGGCATGACCTTTCTCGTCGATATCCCCGTCAACGGTCGGTTCGAACCGCGCGTGCTGATCGCCTGAACACCCGCAGCAGGTAATTGTTTTCGCCGGGCGTTGTCACGCAACCGCCCGGCACGGTCGGTTTCGCGAAAGCCGATGGCAGGCGCCGTGTGATGGTAATGCATGTCGTTTCGACGCGACGCGCTCCAAGCCATCGCACCGCTGGAATCCGCCCCATCATGTCAAAGCACAAGCCGAAGCTGATCCTTGTCTACGAGCCGGAGAAGGCTTGTTTCGATCGTCTGATCGCCGACGGCTTCCCATCGCAGCGCGCCACCGAGATCTCATCCTACCTCGCGCAGTCGACGGACATCGCCCCCGAATTCGCCGCGCTCGCCGCAGCCTGCGAGGCGCGGGGTCTCGCCTTTGCGCCGGTGGCGCTCGACGATGCCGCCGAGGCGCTGGAGGGTGCGGATGCGCGGAACACGCTGGTCTGGACATTGTCCGACGGCATCGCCTATTTCCGCGGCGGCGCGGCGCCCGCGCTGGCACGGCTCAAGGGGCTGCGCACCATCGGCGCCGATGATTCGCTGTTCGCGCTCTGCCAGGACAAGTTCCGCTCCGGCGCCGTGCTTGGCGCGCTCGGCCTGCCGGCGCCGCAGGCCGGCCTTGCCCGTGACGGCAAATGGCTGGTCGAGCCGCCGGCCTCCGCCGGCGGCTGGTTCGTCAAGCCCAACCGGCTTGGCGCCAAGATCGGCATCTGGCCGGATTCACGTGTGGCTGATTTCGGCCACGCGCTGGAGCTTAGCCGGCGCGTCTTCGCCGCCTATCGCGACGATGTCGTCGTCCAGCCCTATGTCGCCGGCCGCAATGTGCGCGCCAGCTTTCTCGGGCTGACGCCGCAAACCGGTGTCGAGGCGCTCGGCATCGCCTTTGTTGATTCCGGCGCGGATTTCCAGACCATGGCGGACAGCATGGCGCTGTACGGCGAAACCGGCGAGGCGGCGAAGGCGGCAGGACTTTATGCCGAACCGGAGCTCGTCGCCGTCGCCGATGTCCAGCCGGCCGCGGACGCCAGGATCAGGGCGATCGCCGGGCGGCTGATCGGCGGGCTCGGCCTGCGCGACGTGTTTTCCATCGACCTGCGCGTCGAGGCCGACGACACGGTTCACCTGATCGAATTCGAGGTCTGCCCCGGCCTTCCCTGCTTCGATTTCCGCGCCTACTGCCGCCGGCAATGGGGCCTGGAGCTTGCCGACGCCATGGCCGAGACGGCGGCAAGCCGATTTATCGGCCGGCGCCGCGGCGGCTAGGTTCGGCCTATATCGGCCGTGCGCCGGCCATGTACCTGGCGTTGTCGAAGGGTTCGGGCCGGTTGTCGGCCAAGCTCCACAATTGGCGGTCGGTGCCTGGCAGATCGCCAAGATAGACATGCAGGGCGCCGGAGCGGGCACTGCCGGTATTGGCGACCGAGTGAATGGTGTTGGAAGACATGTGCACCAGCGCCGGCGCTGAAAAATCCTGCCGCTCCGGCTCGTCGACCTTTTCGCCGGCGAGCGGATAGATGAAATTGGTCTCGCCGCCCCAATAGATGCCGACCAGGGCGTCCATCAGATGGTTATGTGGCGGATACTGCACCCCGGGCGAGAGCGTGATGTGATAGATCGTCAGCTGCGGGCCGGCATGCAGCAAAAGCTCGTCGTCCTGCTCCTCGTGAACCAGTCCGCCGAGCGCATGGAAGCGGTTGGTATAGTCGCCCAAGACGGCCTTGATGTCCTGGAAGGGATTGGCGCCAGCCGCCGCGTTGACGATATCCCTGATCGCGGGGTAGAGAGGGGAGTCGGCCGATAGCGGCATGCCACAGCTCCTGACTGAGATGCTCAGTGAGCATAGCTAAGATGGCCAATGCGCGTCAAGGCCGACGCAAAGCGAGAGAAGCATGGGGCCGACCAAAACCACGCCATCGAAATCGGCCGCGTCCCCCGACGGGACGCCGGCGCTGTCGACGGCGGATGTGCTGCGCAGCGAACAGGCCTACGAACAGCTGAAGAGCGATATCATCGCCTGCGTCCTGTCGCCAGGTGAAGCGTTGACCGAAAAACAGATCGAGGCGCGCTACGGCATCAAGAAGGCGACGATCCGCTCCGCACTTGCCCGGATCATGCAGGAAGGACTGGTCAGGAGCGAGCCGCGCCGCGGCTATGTTATCACCACGCTGACCCTGCGCGACGTCAACGAGATCTTCGACGTGCGCAGCCTGGTCGAGCCGGAAGTGTTCCGGGTTGCCACCACCTGCATTACCGAGCGCGGGCTGGACGAGATCAGGCTGGCGGCCAGAAAGGTGCTGAAGCCGGAGACGCTGCGCAGCCCCGTTGCGTTCCTCGCGGCCGACCGTGCCTTCCGCCTGGCGATCGCCGAGCTTTCCGGGAATTTGCGGCTGGTACAGCTGCTCAGCCAGATCCTCGACCAGTCGGAACGGGCGCTCCATTTCGGCTTCAAGTCGCGCGATTTCATGCCGCTGATCATCGAACAGCAGAGGCAATTGCTGCAGGCCTGCGAAAAGAGCGACGTTTCCGGCATCGTGAAACTTGCCCGCTCGCAGTGCCTTGCCCTCAAGCACCAGCTGGTCGGGGCGCTGCTTGGCGGGGCCAAGCTGCGGGACGTGAACCTTCAGGACTTCGTCTGAAGCCTGTCGCGAGCCGGGATAGGCTTCAGGCCCCTTCGACCAGCACGATCTCGCCGTCGGCGACCTTCTGGCGGATGGCCACCGCGCGCTGATATTCCGGCGAGTGGTAGCAGTCATGCGCGATCGCAAGCGATTCGAATTCGATGATCACGTTGCGGGCGCGGCCAGGCCCTTCGGCCAGCTCATGGGCTCCGCCGCGCGCCAGGAATTTCGCGCCAAAACGGTCGAAGGCGAGCTTCGAAGCGGCGATATACGCCTTGTAGCCTTCGGCATCGCGCACATCGACGCGGGCGATCCAGTATCCCTTCGGCATTGTTCTCTCCCTTATTCTACGCAGAGCGCATTTCGTCGAGGATCGCCTGCGCTGCCGCGCGGCGGTCGTTTGCCGCGACGATCGGGCGGCCCACCACAAGATGGCTGGCGCCGTTGCGGACCGCTTGCGCCGGCGTCACCACGCGTTTCTGGTCGCCATGGTCGCTGCCGGCCGGCCGGATGCCGGGCGTCACCACCGCCATGTCGGGGCCGACGATGCGGCGCACCGCTTCGGCCTCCGCCGCCGAGCAGACGATGCCGCCCATGCCGGCATGCAGCGCCTGTTCCGAGCGCCTCAGCACCAGCGTGTGCGGGTCATATTCATAGCCGACATCGATCATGTCCTGCTCGTCCATCGAGGTCAGCACGCTGACGGCGAGCAAGCAAAGGTCGCTGCCCCTGGCCGCTTCCACCGCCGCATGCATCGCCTTTGGATAGGCGTGGATGGTCAGCATGGTCATGCCCATCTTGACGATGTTCTCGACGCCCTTGGCCACCGTGTGGTCGATGTCGAGCAGCTTCATGTCGAGGAAGATCTTGGTTCCGCCGCTCGCCAGTTCCCTGGCGAAGTCGAGCCCGCCGGCGAAGGCCAGCTGATAGCCGATCTTGTAGAAGGCGACGACGCCGTCGAGTTCGCGCACCGCCTGCTCGGCTTCCCGCACGGTCGGCACGTCGAGGCCGACGATCAACCTTTCCTGGATGGACTGGGCCCGGATGGATTTGGCCTGCATGGTCGTGGCGGTCACGCCTCGATCCGGGTCGACAGCATGCGCGAGGTTTCGATCAGCGTGCGGCATAAATGCTCCATCGATTTGTACAGTCTTTCGTCACGGAAATTGCCGCCTTCGTCGAAGGCGTCGCCGCCGTCCGGCACCGAGCATTCCGGTGTCACCACCTCCATCTGGCAGCGGACCAGCACGGCGCGCAGATGGTTGATGCAGCGTATGCCGGCAAAATGGCCGTTGGAGGACGAGCACAGCCCGACGACCTTGCCGGCAAGCGGCCTGACCGATCGGCCGCCATCGCGGCGCACCCGGCTCACCCAGTCGATCGTGTTCTTGAGCAGCGGCGGGATCGAGCCGTTATACTCCGGCGTGGCGATCAGCAATCCGTCATGGGCTGATATCAGACGGCCGAGTTTGACGGCGTTTTCGGGAACGCCTTTTTCCTTCTCGAGATCCTCATCGAGGATCGGCAAGGGATAATCGGCGAGCGAAATGCGGGTCACCTCGGCGCCTTGCACCGCAAGTTCCTTCTGCGCCACATCGGCGGTCCTGCCGCTATAGGCGCCGCTGCGCACCGAGCCGGCGAAGACGAGGATTTTCGGGATCACTGCCATTGGCCACCCTTGTTCCCGGACAGGTACAGCCAGAGGCGGCTCAAATCAACGGCTGGGTCGGTGAATAGGGGAGTAAGGCAGTTGGGCAGTAGGTCAGCAGGGAATAGTCTGGAAATTGAATCGTCATTTCCTGCTCCCTTACTCCCCTCTCACTTAATGCGCTTCCCTTCGATAGATCCACAGCTGCGTCGGCGGGATGTTACGGAAGATGAAATCGAAATGCTTGACCGTGTAGTCGCCGCGGCCGGCCGGGATCGGCGACATCGGGCCATAGGTCAGCTGCACGATCGGACGGCCCACCGGGATGCGGTCGAGCAGGCTCTCTATATAGGAGATGCGCTGGGCGACCGGGAAATTGAGCAGCGGCACGCCGGACACGACGGAATCGAAAATCATCCCGCTCCTCTCGCCAAGCGTGGCGTTGAGGTTGAAGGCATCGCCCTCGATGACGTTGACGCCGGGATAGAGCTGCCGCAGATGGCGCACGAAATCCGTGTTGTATTCGACGGCATAGAGGTTTTCGGGCCGCACGCCCTGGGCGAGGATGGCACGGGTGATGACACCGGTGCCGGGACCGACTTCAAGCACCGGCAGGCCGGACCTGGGATTGACGATCGAGGCCATCTTGCGCGCGGTGATCGAACTGGTCGGCACGATCGAACCCACCGTCTTCGGCTTGTCGATCCAGCCCTTGAAGAATTTGAGTTCGTCGTCGAACTTTTCGGCAAGCGCCTTCCGCAGTCCGTGACCACGTGTCATGCAAGCTCTCCTCAAGGCTCCCCCGCAAAGCTACTTAACACCTGGTTGACACAAGGCAAGGCGTTGCGAGGCGCATGTCGTGGATAAGATAGATTTCGTCGCGTCTCAAAACACGGCGCGTTTTATCGATTCCCGCGCCGTTCTTGCACTATCAACGTTCGCCGAAGGACTCGAAGAAATCCTTCATGCGGGCGAAAAACCCGCTCGATTGGGGCGAATTGTCCTGCGAGGACAACTGCTCGAACTCCTCCAGCAACTCGCGCTGACGGCGCGACAGGTTCTGCGGCGTCTCGACAGCGGTCTGGATATAAAGGTCGCCGACATTGGGCTGGCGCAGCACCGGCATGCCCTTGCCCTTGAGGCGGAACTGGCGGCCGTTCTGCGTGCCTTCGGGCACTTTCACCTTGGTCTGGGTGCCATCCAGCGTCGTCACCTCGAAGGAGCCGCCGAGGGCCGCCGTCGTCATCGAGATCGGCACCTTGCAATAGAGATCGGCACCATCGCGCTGGAAGAATTCATGCGGCTTCACCGCCAGGAAAATATAGAGGTCGCCCGAGGGCCCGCCGCGCAGGCCGGCCTCGCCCTCATTGGCAAGGCGGATGCGGGTGCCGTCCTCGATGCCGGCCGGAATGTTGACCGACAGCGAACGCTCCTCGGTGACGCGGCCCTGGCCGGCGCATTTCGGGCACGGATCCTTGATCGTCTGGCCGCGGCCCTGGCATTGCGGGCAGGTGCGCTCGATCGAGAAGAAGCCTTGCGTCGCCCGCACCTTGCCGTGGCCATGGCACATCGAGCAGGTCACCGGCTGGGTGCCGGGCTTGGCGCCGCTGCCGGAGCATTCCGAGCACGAGATCGAGGCCGGCACCCGGATCTGCGCGGTCTTTCCCGCGAAAGCCTCTTCCAGCGAGATTTCCATGTTGTAGCGCAGGTCGGCGCCGCGCTCGCGGCCTCCCGACGAGCGGCGCTGGCGCCCACCCATCATGTCGCCGAAAATATCCTCGAAGATGTCGGCGAAACCGCCGGCGCCAAAGCCTTGCGCCCCGCCATTCATGCCGCCCTGTTCGAAGGCGGCGTGGCCGAAACGGTCATAGGCCGCGCGTTTCTGCGGGTCCTTCAGCGTCTCGTAGGCTTCGTTGATTTCCTTGAACTTGTGCTCGCAGGAATGATCGCCGGGGTTGCGGTCAGGATGGAACTGCATGGCGAGCTTGCGGAAAGCGCTCTTGAGCTCCTTCTCGTCGGCGCCCTTTTGCACGCCCAGCGTTTCGTAGAAATCAGCTTTCATTTTTTCCCGCTGTCCGGATGCTCAACGTCTTGATGCATTGTTGCGTCGTTTGCCGGCACGTCGCCTCGATTTAGGAGCGGTGCTGCCCCGATGCTAGGGCCGGCGCGAACTTGTCCGTGGTTTTCAGTGATTTTTTCGGCAGGCCCCGCACTTTTTTCAGCGAGGGTTGCAAAAAAGCCCGGCTTTACGCCGGGCTTTCCGCTTTATCTTGCCGTCAAGCGGCTCAGGCCGACTTCTTCTTGTCGTCGTCCTCGTCGATTTCCTCGAAATCGGCATCGACCACGTCGGAGTCCTTGGCGGCGTCCGCCTTGGCGTCGGCCTCCGCCGCTTCCTTCTGCGAGGCCTCGTACATGGCCTGGCCGAGCTTCATCGAAGCTTCGGCGAGCGCCTGGCTCTTGGCCTCGATGTCGGCCGCGTCGTCGCCCTCGGCGGCGGTCTTCAGCGCCGCGATGGCATCGGAAATCGCCGTGCGCTCGGCTTCCGAGACCTTGTCGCCATATTCCTTCAGCGACTTCTCGGACGAATGCACCAGCGCCTCGGCCTGGTTGCGGGCCTCGACCACGGCGCGCCGCTTCTTGTCGGTCTCGGCATTGGCTTCGGCGTCCTTCACCATCTTCTCGATGTCGGCGTCCGAAAGACCACCCGAGGCCTGGATGCGGATCTGGTGCTCCTTGCCGGTGCCCTTGTCCTTGGCCGAAACGTTGACGATGCCGTTGGCGTCGATGTCGAAAGTGACCTCGATCTGCGGCACGCCGCGCGGCGCCGGCGGAATGCCGACCAGGTCGAACTGGCCGAGCGCCTTGTTGTCGGCGGCCATTTCACGCTCACCCTGGAAGACGCGGATGGTCACGGCCGACTGCGAATCTTCCGCGGTCGAGAACACCTGGCTCTTCTTGGTCGGGATCGTCGTGTTGCGCTCGATCAGCCGGGTGAACACGCCGCCCAGCGTCTCGATGCCGAGCGACAGCGGCGTCACGTCGAGCAGCAGCACGTCCTTGACGTCGCCCTGCAGCACGCCGGCCTGGATGGCGGCGCCCAGAGCAACGACCTCATCCGGGTTGACGCCCTTGTGCGGCTCCTTGCCGAAGAACTGCTTCACGATCTCCTGGATCTTGGGCATGCGGGTCATGCCGCCGACCAGGACCACTTCGTCGATCTCGCCAGCCTTCAGGCCGGCATCCTTGAGTGCTGCCTTGCACGGGTCGATGGTGCGCTGGACGAGGTCCTCGACCAGGCTTTCGAACTTGGCGCGCGTCAGCTTCAGCGTCAGGTGCTTGGGCCCGGTCGCATCGGCGGTGATGAAGGGCAGGTTGATTTCGGTCTGCGTGGTGGACGACAGCTCGATCTTGGCCTTTTCAGCCGCCTCCTTGAGGCGCTGCAAGGCGAGCTTGTCGTTCTTCAGGTCGATGCCCTGTTCCTTCTTGAACTCGGCCGCCAGATACTCGACCAGGCGCATGTCGAAATCCTCGCCGCCGAGGAAGGTGTCGCCATTGGTCGACTTCACCTCGAACACGCCGTCGCCGATTTCGAGCACCGAAATGTCGAACGTGCCGCCGCCAAGGTCATAGACGGCAATGGTCTTGCCATCCTTCTTGTCGAGGCCGTAGGCGAGCGCGGCGGCCGTCGGCTCGTTGATGATGCGCAGCACTTCGAGGCCGGCGATCTTGCCGGCGTCCTTGGTGGCCTGGCGCTGGGCGTCGTTGAAATAGGCCGGAACGGTGATGACCGCCTTCTCGACCTTCTCGCCGAGATAGGCTTCCGCCGTTTCCTTCATCTTCTGCAGGATCATGGCCGAGATCTGGCTGGGCGACTGCTTCTTGCCGCCGGCTTCGACCCAGGCATCGCCATTGTCGCCCTTGACGATCTTGTAGGGGACAAGCTTCTTGTCCTTTTCCGTCACCGGATCGTCATAGCGGCGGCCGATCAGGCGCTTGACCGCGAAGATGGTGTTTTCAGGATTGGTGACCGCCTGGCGCTTGGCCGGCTGGCCGACCAGACGTTCGCCGTCGCCCGAGATGGCGACGATGGAAGGCGTCGTGCGCGCGCCTTCCGCATTCTCTATCACCTTGGGTTCCTTGCCATCCATGATGGCGATGCAGGAATTGGTGGTGCCGAGATCGATACCGATTACTTTTGCCATTTTTCTAGTCTCTCCTCTAAGCAGGCTTTCAGGACCCGTGAAGGCGTTCCGACGAAAGCCCCTGTTCACAAGAAATCCCGTCCGGCAACCGGAGTCCCGGCGTCGGACGGCTTGGCGCGTATATAAGAACACGCGGCAGCGGGCGCAAGCATTCTGCGCAAGGCTTCCATGAACCTTTCCACCTCCGCCGGCGACAGAGGTCAAGGTGCCGCATGGTGCGGCCCGGAAAGGAAGCCCCCCATGACCAGCAACCCAGAGACTCCCAGGTCTCCTGGAACAACAGGAGCTCGGCGCGATCACCGCCTTCGGGACGGGATCGATGCGCTGGGCTTCCCGCTGATTCCGTTGACCCTGCGTAAGAGCAGGCGTATCGTGACAATGAGGAAAGCAGACAATTCGAGCAGGGAAGAACGAGCCGGACCGCCGCGCCTTGCCCTGGTTCGCGCGGCACGGCCGGAGGTTCCTCCCGTAGACTTCGGGGGGAGTTCCATGTCTTGCGATCACGGCCCGTTCGTGTCTTCTCGCACCGGCCGTTTGCGCCGCCTGGTCAGGGCAACCGGCGGACTTCTTGCATTTGCCCTGACCGCCGGCCTTTGGCTTGGCGGCGTCGCCCGGGCGCAGGACACCCAGATCATCTATCCCGGCTCGATGGCGGTCACCGGATTTTCCGGCACCATCATCCCGAACTTCGACGAAGGCCTGCCGCCCGGCGTCGATCCGGTCGACGAAACCTTCATCGACACCGCGCGCGCCACCTTGCGCGTTTTCGACGTTTCGCATCTCGGCGGGCCGGCCTCGGGCCAGCTCGTCTTCACGCCGCCGCCCTTCGAGGTGACGGCCGGCCAGATCGGCCAGGTTTTCGGCCTCACCTATGATGACGGCGTGCGCGACGGGGTTCCGTCGGGCGTTCCCAATCTTTACGCCGCCGCAACCTCGCTGCACGGCATCCGCATCGTCACGCCGGACGCCGACAGTGACGGCAGGCCGGAGCGGCAGCGCCGCGGCACGGCAGGCGCCACCTTCATGGATGGCCAGTTCGGCACCGAAAACGGCGGCGGACCGGGCACCATCTGGAAGATCGACGGCATCACCGGCCAGGTCGCCAAATTCGCCGACATCGACACCAACAGCGGCCCCGGCATCGGCAATCTCACCTTCGACCCCACTCACCGCCAGTTCTTCGCCTCGGATCTCGACACCGGCCTGATCCATCGCATCGACGCCACCGGCAGGTTGATCGACACGTTCGATCATGGCGTCGCGGGGCGCCCGGCGCATGGCCTGGCTCCCGTCGCCGACGATGGCGCGGTGATGGACATTCAGGGTGCCGCCTTCGACACGGAAGATCCCGAGACCTGGGGCTACACCCAGGACGAGCGCCGCGTCTGGGCCGTCTCCTACCATGGCGGCCGGCTCTACTATTCGGTCGGCGAAAAGTCGGAAATCTGGTCGGTGGGCATTGCCCGCGACGGCAGCTTTGCCGGCGACCCGCGCTGGGAACTGACGGTCAGGGCCGACAAGGACTACGCCGTCACCGACATCGCCTTCGACAACAGCGGCTTCATGTATCTCGCCCAGCGCGGCCCGGTCGAAAACCGCTATGATTACAGCCAGTTCGCCGATTCCGGCAAAGGCGAGGTCATCCGCTACTGGCACGAGAATCCGGACGATCCGGCAACGGAATCGGTCTGGGTGGAAGTGCCGCAGGAATATGCGGTCGGTTTCCCGCAAGGCAACCGGCAGTCGGCCGGCGGCCTCGACCTGCAATATGGCTATGACGCCGACGGCAATCTCGACACGTCGGTGTGCACGCAGACGCTGGTCAACACAGGCGACAAATTGCGCGACAATCCGACGCTTGCCGAGCGGCTCTCAGCCGGCGGGCCGCTCGCCGTGCATGGCGTGCAGATCACGCCCAAGGACCTGGTCAAGCCGGCCAACGTGCCGCCCTTCGGTTCCTGGTTCGTCGATTTCGACGGCTATTTCGAAGATCCCGAGGTGGGAGGCCATGTCGGCGACGTCGCGGTCTGGCACCCCTGCGAGGGCCGCGCCGGCTATTATGAAGAAATCCCGGGCGGCTACCTGCCACCCTTCTACCCGCCGGACTTCCCTCCGCCCGGCAACCTGCCTCCCTGTCTCGATGTCGAGGACGTCCAGTATTACTGCACGCCTTCGGGCCTCGAGGCCGATCTCTATCTCCATGACCATGCCGGCTTCGGCGGCGATTCGATCAAGGCCCAGTCCAGGACGCCAGGCGTCGCGGTGACCTCACCCATGTCGCATGCGCCCGGCACGCCTTACACGATCGGCATCACCGGCCATTATCCGGGCGACAGAGTGGATGTTGGACTTTGCTTCTACAGGAAGTCCGACAAGGACAAGGGTGGATACTACCCTTGCTGCAAGATGACCTTGCCGCTCCGCACCCCAGCCGTCAGCTGCGAACGTTGAGGAGGGGAAGATGAAAAATCTCGCACTCTCCCCGCTCGCGCAAAACCACTCAACCGTCATGGAGACGATCATGAAACCCCTGTCATATGCCAGGCGCGGCGCGCGCTGGCTGATGGCGGCCGGTATCGCGGTCGCCATGCTAACCCCTGTGCAAAGCCATGCGGAAGACGCCGCTCCGATCACCCCGGAACTGAGGCTCGACCTCGACAATTCGCGCGTCGTCAATCCGAGGCCGGAGCGGGTCGTCCCGTTCTTCACCAAGCAAGGCACCCAGAGAGGCTGCGACTATGTCGTCTACTCCCTGAGCTTCGGCCTGCGCGGTGACCCGCAGGGCTTTGCCGATCCGGGCCTGGTGGGCTTGCTGAAGAAACTCAAGATCGAGTTCAAGGACCAGCTTCCGCACGGCCTTGCGATCGTCAACGTCAACGTGTCCGGCGACGGCACGGATTCCTCCGGCGGACCACTGCCGGGCGCGACGATCAGCAATTCGGCGGGCCCCAACGACACGGCAACGGTGTCCGACTTCCGGCTCTCCGCCACCGATCTCGACGGCGCGGGTGCCGCCAATGAACGCGTCATCAACTTCCAGATCTCCGCCAAGATCGACCATGCGGCGTTTCCCGCGCCGACGATCGTCGACAATCAGGGCCTGATCAAGGTGAGCAACGAAGCCGGCACCGGGACCATCATCCCGTCGCAGGATCCGAGCAAGCCTGACGATGGCGACTACAAGACCGGTGTGAAGACCTCGATCAAGATCGATGTCACCAAATGCAACCCGCCACCACCACCTCCCGGCAAGGAATGCTTCAAGGTGGAACGCGGCACCGTCGATTGCGTGCCCGGCGGCGGCGCCTTCATCTACCACATGCCGGTCGGCCCGGAGATGGGCGGCAAGTGGGTGCAGGTGTCGACCACCACGCCCGGCATCACCATAATCCCCGACACCCAGCTGGTGCCTCCAGGCGGCGGCGTGCTCAACTGGAAGATCGTCGGCGCGTCGCCCGGCGACGTCATCCACCTCATCGTCACCGGCATCGAGACCTATGCCGGGCCGAAGGAAGGCTGGGGCCTGTGCTGCACGCAGACCATCGACATCGTCATCCCGCGCGACGTCAGATGCCCGCCTGAAAAGCAGCCCGACCTCAAGGTCGAGAAGCGTGCCGACGTGCCGCGTTGCACCATGGCCGGCGGCTGTGACTTCACCATCCGGGTCACCAATGTCGGCACCGCCCCCTACAACGGCAAGATCGTGCTCGACGAGGTGACGCTGCCGGCCGGCTCGACGCTGAGTTCGGGGCCCAATCCGCCCTGGGTCTGCGTGCCCGGCGCCACGCCGATGACATGCACCTATCCGGTGACCACGCTCGATCCGGGGGCCTTTGTCGACCTCAAGCTCGGCTTCAAGCCGGCCGGAGGCTGGCAAGGCGGTGCACTGCGCAACTGCGCGACCTACAACTATGCCGCCAGCGGCAAGCCGTTGTTCGGCAGCCAGTCGAACGACCGTGGCTGCGCCTCGATCCCGATCTGCCGCCGTGGCGATCGTGACCGCGACTGCCAGCCGCCGGTCGAGAAGAAGGTCGACCTGATCCTGAAGAAGCGGGCCCGTACCGAAATCTGCGCGCCGGACGGCGTCTGCACCTTCGTGATCGACATCATCAACAATGGCACATCGACCTATAACGGGCCGCTGACGGTGATCGACAACTATCCTGGCGGCGCACCGAGCTCCTCGACCTTCGGGCCGAGCCCGCCCTGGACATGCGGTCCGAACGGCCCCGGCCAGTTCCGCTGCGACAATGCCGGCATCTCGCTGCCCACGGGCGCCTCGACGCCGATCTTCGTCAAGGCGGTCATGCCGGCCGGCTACCAGTCGGATACGGTCGAGAACTGCGCTGCGGTGAAGGCCATTCCCGGTGAGGTCGACCTCACCAACAACAAGGCCTGCGCCAAGGAACGCATCCGTCGTCCCAATGGCGGCAAGCCTGGCCTGCGCATCACCAAGGTGTGCAACGGCTCGCTGGCCGGTGCCGCGGTCGTTTCTTGCCGCATCACCGTCTCCAACGCCGGCACGGCCGCCCCCACCGGTCCGGTGCGGGTCAACGATGCCGCCACGCTGGTGTCGGGCGGCGCGCCCGTCCAGATCCAGACCGTCACCCCCGACGGCGCGGAATGGGCGTGCGGACCGCTTCCGGCCAACACGCTGTCGTGCCAGATACCCGGCGCCGTCATGACGCCCGGAACCAGCAGGCACTTCGACGTGACCGTCTCGGCCAATGGCGAGTTCGAGAACTGCGCGCGCGGCTCCTATGGTCCGGCGCCTGGCGACGACATCGTCTATCCGGTCGGCCAGGCCTGCGCCAAGGGCGGCGGCTCCTCGACTATCCGTGTCGAGAAGACCGGCGACCGCGAATGCCGGCTCGGCCAGCCCTGCTCGTTCGACATCACCATCACCAATGACGGGACGAGTCCCTTCTCCGGGCCGGTTCGCATCGGCGATGCGATCGGCGTGGAGGGTCTCGGCCGGCTGGACGGCGTTGCGATCACCTCGATCGACCCGCCCTTCGGCTGCTCGCCCGAACCGGCAACCCTGCCTCTGTCCTGCATCGCCAACCTGACGCTCGGTGCCGGCGAAAGCCAGTCGCATCACGTCACCGTGGTCATTCCCGACGACGGGCGTCTGGCCAATTTGCAGGGCAACGTCAATGGCCAGAACTGCGTTGGCGTCCTGTCTCCCGACACGCGGGTGCAGGGCGGCGGCGACATGCTGTCCAAGGATGCGGCCAATGTGCAGGGCGATCGCGGCAAGGCCTATGCGTGCCATCCCTTCAACATCACCCATGAGATGAAAAAGGAATGCTCGCCGGGCTTCGTCATGAACGATGCCGGCCGCTGCGTCTGCCCGGAAGGCACCGCCTTCCGCAACGGCCAGTGCACCGGCGGCGGCAACAACCTCCTGCCGCTTCCCGTGCCGCCGCCGCGCTGCGTGCTGCTCGAAGGCCAGATCCGCACCGAGGACGGGCGCTGCATCTGCCCGCGCGGCACGGCACTGGAGAACGGCAAGTGCGTCAGGACCGACAGGCCCGAGCAGTGCACCATCCGCGGCCAGATCCACAATGCCGATGGCGACTGTGTCTGCCCTCAAGGGACCGAGTTGCGCAATGGGGCCTGCCGTCCGATCCGGCCGAAGCCTCAGGAGTGCCGCATCCCCGGCCAGATCCGCAATGGCGATGGCGACTGCGTCTGCCCGCAAGGGACCGAGGTGCACAATGGCGCCTGCCGTCCAGTGCGGCCAAAGCCCCAGCAGTGCCGCATCCCCGGCCAGATCCGCAATGGCGATGGCGACTGCGTCTGCCCGCAGGGCACCGAGGTGCGCAACGGGGCCTGCCGGCCGGTGCGGCCGAAGCCCGAGCAGTGCGCTATCCGCGGCCAGGTGCACGATGCCAATGGCGATTGCGTCTGCCCGCGTGGGACCGAGGTGATCGACGGCGCATGCCGGCGCAAGCAGCCGCAACTTGAGCAATGCGACATACGCGGCCAGGTCCACAATAAGCGCGGCGAATGTGTCTGTCCGCGCGGGACCGAGGCCATCGACGGCGCATGCCGCAAGCCCAGGCAACAGACGGAGTGCGCACCGGGCACGCAGATGATCAATGGCCAGTGCCAGCCGATCTTCAAGCGGCGCTGCCCGGAAGGCACGATCGGACGGTATCCGAACTGCCGGCCGATCCGGGGACAACCATCGCTGGAGATCAACCCGGGACTGCTGCTGCAGCAGGTGCTGCCACGGCGTCAGCCGCAGGTCGACCAGCAGCAGGATCCAGCACCAAACAGGATCCTGAAGCTCCAGCAGCAGTAACCAGCTGCTCGACGCCAGGCCAGAAACCCGCCGGAGCGATCCGGCGGGTTCTTTTTTGATCCTCGGCAATCCTGCCCGCGCCATGCGGGTGCGGGCGCGCCCGTACCTGCGCCCTCGACAAGTCATCTGGAGCGCATTAGGCAGTCGGTTCAGAGCCCGATGAAAAAGGACGCTTGGAAAGGCCGCAGGATGAGCAGAAAGACCTTGATCGCACCGTCGGTGCTGGCTTCGGACTTTTCGAGGCTCGGCGACGAGGTCGAAGCCGTCGCGGCGGCAGGCGCCGACTGGATCCATCTCGATGTCATGGATGGCCATTTCGTCCCCAACATCACCTTCGGCCCGCCCGTCATCAAGGCGATCCGCAACCGCACCAAGGCCTTCTTCGACTGTCATCTGATGATTGCGCCGGCCGATCCCTACCTCGCCGCCTTCGCCGAAGCCGGCTGTGATGGCATGACCGTGCATGCCGAGGCCGGACCGCATCTCGACCGCTCGCTGCAGACCATCAGGAATCTCGGCAAGAAGGCCGGTGTGTCGCTCAATCCGGCGACGCCGGAAACGATGATCGAATATGTGCTCGACCGGCTCGACCTGATCCTGATCATGACCGTCAATCCGGGCTTCGGCGGCCAGGCCTTCATCCCGGGGATCGTCGACAAGGTGAGAAAGGTCAAGGCGCTGATCGGCGGCCGGCCGATCCGCATCGAGATCGACGGCGGCGTTTCGCCCGAAACAGCCCCCCTGGTCACGGCGGCCGGCGCCGATGTGCTGGTGGCGGGTGCGGCCATCTTCAAGGGCGGCAGTGTCGAAGCCTACCGCGCCAACATCGAGGCGATCAGGGCAGCGGCCGACAAGGCCGCCGGCTAGAGCATTTCGCCGTTTCACGGAAACGGCGAAATCGCTCTAACGCTTTGTTTTGACGCAATTCTCAAGGGAAAGCGCTACGGGCTTTTCCCGGGAAAACCGTTACACACTTTTCCTGGAATTGCTCTGATCCGATCACGGTTCAATTTGGACCGGCCGGCGAGCGGGCCGCCCAGTGCATCCATGCGCCGAGTGTCGAGGCCGGACACGGGCTGATTCGGCCGCCCGGTTCGGCATCTTTGCGCGCGGCAGAAAGGCGCTCGCACGAGCACACGAAGAACAGCTGATTCCGCGTGCATACGAAACGCGTTAAGTTTCCGCTGGTTGTGGAGATGAGCGAGTTTGCCCGGCCCGCCATCGGTTCGGGGTATATTTCTTTGTTCTAAAGTACAATAACGCGATCTTCTGCTTGAGCGCCCGAAGGCAGAGGCTGTATAATACATGTACGGAGAGAGACGTTTTTCGGACTCGAATTGCCCAGGCCAGAAATTGGGACGAGGAGTCGCTTTGACGTACGGAGCTGCCAATCTGAACGACGACGGCACAGGATCCAAGAGCACGCTTGCCAGCACCGTCTATCATCAACTGCGGGAGGATCTGCTCAGCGGCGCTCTAGAAACCGAAAGCAAGCTGCGGGTCGAGTGGGTTGTTTCCAAATATGGCGCCGGCGCTTCCCCGGTTCGCGAAGCTCTCAATCGTCTTGCCTCCGAAGGACTTCTTGGTCGCCACGACCAGCGTGGCTTCTTCATCATGCCGGTCAGTGCGGCGGAGCTCGACGAGCTGACACGCACCCGCTGCTGGCTCGAGGAGCGGGCGCTTCGCGAATCCCTCGCCCACCGCACCGCCGAGTGGGAAGAACAGCTGGTGCTGGCGCTGCATCGCCTGGGCCGCGCCTCGCGTCTTTCGCTGCAAAATGCCACGTCGCTCGATTCCGATTGGGAGAAACTGCACCGCACCTTCCATCGGGTGCTGATTTCGGCCTGCCGGTCGCACTGGCTGGTGGGTTTCTGCGATCAGCTTTCCGATCACGCCTATCGCTACCGGCAAATGGCCAATGACGGCGAAAGCATCCCGCGCGACGATTTCGCCGAACACCGGCTGATCGCCGAATGCGCACTGGACGGCAATGCCGACGGCGCGGTCCAAGCCTTGATCGAGCACTACCAGCTGACCGCTTCCATATGCATGGAACGTTTCAAGCAAGGCGAAGTCTCAAAGGTCGCCGCCTCGGCCGCACGCGCCCGGCGGTAACGATCTTTTCCCTTGGCGCCTTGTCGCGATCCTTCGCCACCTTTCGGCGGACGTGACGTGCGGGACGGCCGTTTGCGGCCTTGACGGCATGGCCGGGAAACGCGAACTCTTCGCCGCCGACTCATGTCGCCCCAGAGGCGCTGCCGGCGTCGCCATTGCCGTCACTGCGGGAAGACTTCATGAGCAATCATCTGTTCGACGCGTTCCGGTCCCGGATGCCGGCGCCCGGGCATCTTTTGATGGAAACCGATGACGGGCGCGCGCTTGGCTATGGCGACATGCTGGCGCGGTCGGCGCAGCTCGCGCATGCGCTCCTGCAGTTGGACGTCGAGCCCGGCGACCGGGTCGCCGTGCAGGTCGAGAAGAGCCCGGAGGCGCTGCTGCTTTATCTCGCCTGCGTGCGCGCCGGCGCCGTCTTCCTGCCGCTCAACACCGCCTACACGCTGACCGAGCTCGACTATTTCTTCTCGGATGCAGCGCCGCGCATCATCGTCTGCGATCCGGCAAAGGCGGCCGATATCGGCCGCATGGTCGAGCCATCCGGCGCCGTCGTCGTCACGCTCGATCGCAATGGCCGGGGATCGCTGGCGGACCAGGCCTCGCGGTTGCCGTCGGATTTTCACGATGTGGCACGCGGGCCGGATGATCTCGCGGCAATCCTCTACACGTCGGGAACGACAGGCCGCTCGAAAGGCGCCATGCTCAGCCACGAAAACCTGGCCTCGAATGCGCGCGTGCTGGTCGAGCAATGGCGCTTCACATCCGGCGACGTGCTGATCCACGCTTTGCCGATCTTCCACACCCATGGCCTGTTCGTCGCCACCAATGTCGTCCTGATGGCGGGCGCCTCGATGCTGTTCGAACAGAAATTCGATCCGGCCCGCATCGTCGCGCTGCTGCGGCGCGCCACCGCGCTGATGGGCGTGCCGACCTTCTATGTGCGGTTGCTGCAGCAGGCTGGACTGGACCGACAGGCGACGAAGACTATCCGGCTGTTCGTGTCCGGTTCGGCGCCGCTGCTGGCCGACACGCACAAGGCCTGGCGCGAGCGCACCGGCCACGCCATCCTCGAGCGCTACGGCATGACCGAGACCAACATGAACACCTCGAACCCCTATGAGGGCGAACGGCGCGCCGGCACGGTCGGCTTCCCCTTGCCTGGCGTGTCGCTGCGCATCGCCGACCCGGACAGCGGCAAGCCGCTGGCCCAAGGCGAAGTCGGCATGATCGAGGTCAAGGGTCCGAACGTTTTTGGCGGCTACTGGCGCATGCCGGAAAAGACCAGGGCGGAATTCCGCGCCGACGGTTTCTTCATCACGGGCGATCTCGGCATGGTCGACACCGACGGCTATGTCCATATCGTCGGCCGCGGCAAGGACCTGATCATATCGGGCGGCTACAACATCTATCCGAAGGAACTGGAAAGCGAGATCGACGCGCTTGACGGCGTGAGCGAAAGCGCCGTCATCGGCGTCGCCCATCCGGATTTCGGCGAAGGCGTCACCGCGGTCGTCGTGCGGGCGCCGGGGGCGGCGATCAGCGGAGCCGAAATCCTCGGCGCCATCGCCGGGCGCCTGGCCAGGTACAAGCACCCGAAGCAGGTGATCTTCGTCGACGAATTGCCGCGCAACGCGATGGGCAAGGTCCAGAAGAATCTTCTGCGCGACGCCTACAAGGATCTCTATACATCCTAGTACTACAGTTGCAATTATTAGCAAATCATGATTCTCCTCAAGCGTTTAGGACAGCTTGAGGAGAGCTTTGGGGATGTCTGTTTCTGACTGGGCTGGATCCGGGATTGGTTGGGAGCGGGAACTGACGGCCTTGAAAGGCCGGCTTTGCCCGGTGTTCCGCCGCCTGGAAGCGCGCGAGGGTTGCGGTGCGTTCATCGCGTGGCTCGTCGCCAACTCCAGTCATCGATGCCTACCACCCGAATCTTGGAGGCGCAGTGAGCAACCGCGGCATCCCGCTTCAGCTGCCGCAGGATGGTGTCGTCGCTGACAGGCATGCCGAGCCGTTGCATCAAGCGCTCGCCAGGGCGGCCGCCGGTTGGACCAGCCATGCCGACTTCGGCTCCGTCGTCCGCAATCGGGGCAGATGCCGATCGTGGGTCCGGCAGCGGAAACAACCCAACTGTCATCGACAGCGAGCGCGACATCCAGAATTTTGACCCCTGGGCCGGGCGACCATTTCGATTTCCTTTGCATGCCCGCCCATAGCGATATCGTCGCTAACAGCGGATGAACCACACAAATTGAGGAAGAACCTTTAAATGCAAGAATGCGGTGGTTTTGCCGGGTTGGGCACTTAACCGTGAGAATCGCAGCAGCAGATTCTCAAATTAACTGCATTTGCCCAGAAGCTCGCAGCTTGCCGGCTCTCGCTATCATGTTCTCGGCGGCGTCAGAGAATCTGGTCCGGTTGCCGCCCATCATGTGCCCGCGCAGCATCCGGAGCATTTCCGGACCTGCACGTTCGACGATAGTAACGCCTGCGAGCAGAGCCGGCCGTACGCGAGCGTTACCGCCAGTGCTGCGCGCAGCGATCCTGCTCGAGGCCTTGTCCCAAATCGAGGTGCTGTAGCATGCTGCCTGGCTCGGGCCGGTGCTGGTGGCCGCGCTGCTGCGGCAGGAAGGCGTTGCCGCCGGCATCTTGCCGGCCTGCACCTCGGTGCCAAGACCATTCCAAGAGAGCGCCGGCGCGCGAAAAGGAGCGGCGAGCGCTTGTTGGCGCTTATCGACGCCGTCCAGGAAGCGGCGCTCGCAGGGCTGAAGGAGCACGACCGGCTGGTGATGGCGAAGGGCCAGATGGAACGACGGCCGAGGCCGCGCCGCGCCAGTTCGAAGCTTCCTGAGCTGGTCGAGCTCGTGCTGTCGCGGCGCTCGCTTCGACCAGCATGATCCAGGATCGGCTAAAGGTAACAAAACAGGGAGCGCTCAATCTCATAGGCGAGCTCGGCCTGCGCGAGGTGACGGGGAGGGGACGGTTTCGCGCTTGGGGGATTATGCAGCTCAAACCCGGTCATTGAAATGATTCTGGCGACTTTACGAAGTTATCGAACTTGACGAACTTGCTTTTTGTAACCACATTGGTGACAACGAGAAGGAGGTTGTCACCATGGCCGCTCCAAAACGCAGCAATCATGGCGGGACCGCGTCGCATGCGGGAGTCGCCGCCCTGAGTTTCACCACAAAACTGCCGGCACAGGCGAACTTCAAAAAGGTGCTGCTGGAGCGGTACCAGGAAGCAATCGCACGCAGCCGCAAGTTCGAGCATCGCGTATCGTTCCGGGTCGAGGTCGACCCAGCCGCCGATGCGCAGACGATCACGCCGGTCGAGGAACAGCCCGTCGCTTCCGACGACGTGTTTCCCGTCGAAGACACAGGCAAGCCGGATGCCGAACTAGAGGCGGCTCTTGCCGCGGCACGCCAGCGTGGCCGCATGCGTGTCGCCGAAATTGTCGCCGGCGAGGACATGCTGAGTGCGGAAGCCTTCGCCAAGCTGCTCGGCACCTCGCGGGTGACAGTCAACGCCAGGCGGCAGAGCGGTCAGGTGCTGGGGATCGACGGCGCCAAGCGCGGCTTTCGCTTTCCCGGCTGGCAACTCGACAAGGACGGACGGCCGTTCGGCGCATTGTCCGCGCTCCACGCGGCGTTGGGCAACAGTGCCTGGGCGGTCTACCGGTTTCTGGTGTCGCGTCACGGCGCCCTCGATGGACGTACAGGTCTTCGTGCCCTTCAGCAAGGCGATGACGCCTTGGTGCTGGCCGCCGCGGAAGGTATGGCCAGAGGCGACTTCGACTGAATGCCTGGCGTTCCACCTCCACGCGATTTCGAGCGGGCAGAGCTTGAGATCGAGACGATACCGCCGGGCCGTACATTTGGACGGATCTACTGGGGCGCCTATCCTGATCCCCTCGGATACGGAAAGGCGCCAAGCCGTTTCAGCGATCCGCGGCGCCGTGTCGATGCAAATCGCTTTGGCGTCCTCTACCTCGGCGACACTCTGAAGGTGTGCTTCCTCGAGACCGTGCTTCGCGACCGACGCAAGGGACTTGTCGACGACCTTCCGATCGATGAGGTGGAGTTGATACGGCGACGTTACGCGGAAGTCACGACCAGGGCGGACCTTCGTCTGGTCGACCTCAGAGGCGACAATGCGGTCAGGATGGGCGTGCCAACCGATGTCGTTCGGGGGCAGCGCCATGTTATGAGGGGGGACCTATCCGGCGAAGATCGATAAGCTCGGATAGGGCCGGCGATATATCTCCCCTTCACGAACGCCGGTGCGCAAAAAAGTAGCCTGTCGCGTGATTTTATTTCGACTGCTGAACGCGCAATCGTTGCATATAACGACAAGCCTGAAGCCAAATTGGAGCCAGGCAGATGTCGTTCAAAGGCATTATTCCGCCCGTCACCACCCCTTTCCATGCGGACGGATCGATCGACCGGGACGGCTTCCGTGTGGTGGTCGAGCATCTGGTCGCATCGGGCGTGCACGGAATCATCGTCGGCGGCACCACCGGAGAATACTACGGGCAGTCGCGCGACGAGCGCGTCGGCCTGCTGAAGCTTGCCAAGACCATCATAAAAGGAAGGGTGCCGCTGATCGCCGGCGTCGGCGCTATCCGCACAGAGGACTGCATTGACTATGCGCTGGTCGCCAAGGACCTCAAATATGACGGTATCCTGATTGGCGCGCCATACTACGCCGTGCCAACACAGCTCGAACTGGCCAATCATGCGCTGGCGATCGACAAGGCCGCCAACCTCCCGGTCATGCTCTACAACTATCCCGGCCGGACCGGCACGATGATGGATCTCGAATTTCTGGACCGGGTCGGCCGCAGCACCAATTTCTGTGCCATCAAGGAATCCAGCGGCAGCATGAACCAATTACACGCGCTGGCGCGCGATTACCCGCATATCGACCTTTTCTGCGGCATGGACGATCAGGCGCTGGAGTTCTTCGCCTGGGGCGCCAAGGGGTGGGTCTGCGGGGCCGGCAATTGCCTGCCGACGGAGCACATCGCGCTCTACGAAGCCTGTGTCGTCGAGAAGGATTTCACCAAAGGCCGGCTGATCATGTCGGCGCTGCTGCCCTTGATGCGCGTCCTCGAGCAGGGCGGCAAGTTCGTGCAGAGCATCAAGTTCGGTTGCGAGTTGGCCGGATTGCCGGCCGGGCCTGTGCGCCGGCCGATGCGGGCGCTCGACGACGAGCAGAAGCGTGAACTCGAGACGACGATCCGCACCCTTAAAACCGTCATCGCCGCCATCACCGCAAAATCCCAGAAGAGGGCTTCCGAAAATGTCATCGCTATTAACGCGTGATGAGTACCAGAACCTGGCGGACAGCCTTCCGCTGCCCGCCAATGCGGTGATCGATGGCAAGGCACGCGCGGCGCAATCGGGGGAGACATTCGAGACCATCAACCCCGCGACGGGGCAGGTGATCGCCAGGATCGCTTCCTGCGGTGAGGCCGACGTCGATCTTGCTGTCGAGAAGGCGCGGCTGGCGTTTGAATCAGGTGTCTGGTCGCGCGCGCATCCAAGCGAGCGCAAGCGGGTTCTGCGCCGTCTCGTCAAGCTGATGGAGCGCAACGCCCATGAGCTTGCGGTGCTCGAGACGCTCGAAAGCGGCAAGCCAATCTACGACGTAGAGACGATCGACATCCCCGAGGCTCTGCATTGTCTCGAATGGCACGCGGAGGCCACCGATAAACTCTACGGCCAGACTTCACCCTCGGGCGACGACGTCGTGTCGCTGATCGTGCGCCAGCCGCTCGGCGTGGTCGCCTGCGTTTTGCCCTGGAATTTCCCGATCCTGATGCTGGCCTGGAAGATCGGCCCGGCGCTCGCAACCGGCAACTCCGTCATCGTGAAGCCCGCAGAGCAGACCAACATGTCGACGCTGCGGATTGCCGAGCTGGCGCATGAGGCCGGGTTGCCGCCGGGCATCCTGCAGATCGTCACCGGTCCGGGCGAGATCACGGGCAAGGCACTCGGAATGCATGCGGATGTCGACATGGTTGCCTTCACCGGTTCCACCGATATCGGCCGGAAATTCCTGGAATATTCGGCCAGGTCCAATCTCAAGCGCATCGTGCTCGAATGCGGCGGCAAGAACCCGTGTATCGTGCTGGACGATGCCGAGAACCTTGACGTCGTCGCGCAACATGTCACTCAGGCCGTCTTCTGGAACATGGGCGAGAACTGCTCCTCCAACTCGCGCCTGATCGTGCACGAGAAGATCAAGGACCGTCTGGTCGAGACCGTCCTTCACAAGCTCAAGGAATGGCCTCTGGGCGAGCCGCTGGATCCTGGCAACCGGCTGGGCGCCATCGTGTCGAAAGAGCAGTTTGACCGCATCATGGGCTACATCAAAAAGGGGCGCGCGGAAGGCGCCAGGATCGTTACGGGCGGCAACGCCCATAAGCATGGCAAAGGCTATTTCATCGAACCGACCGTGTTCGACGATGTCACGCCGGAAATGACGATTGCACGTGAGGAGATTTTTGGCCCGGTCCTGTCGGTCATCAAGGTGGCGAGCGCCGGCGAGGCGGTCCGCGTCGCCAACGACACGCAATACGGGCTTGCCGCCTCGATCTTTACCGCCAATCTCGGCAAGGCGCATCGGATCGCGCGCGACATCCGCGCTGGCACGGTGACCATCAACTGCTACGGCGAAGGGGACATCACGACCCCGTTCGGCGGTTATAAGCTGTCGGGCTTCGGCGGACGGGACAAGTCGCTTCACGCCCACGACCAATACACCGAGCTCAAGACCATCTGGGCGGACATCTCCGATCAGACGGTCGCGCGCGCGGTCGACTAAGCCGACCAATCATGAGCATGCACGTCGCCGTAAGGACCCCTGCCGACATCAACATGTCTGGCTGGTACGGGCTCCTGCCTGCTCCGCCACCCGCCCAGATCCTGCGTGGGCGGCAAACGGCGGACTGGGTCATCGTCGGCGCCGGATTCTCCGGTCTGGCTGCCGCGCGCCGGCTGTCGCAGCTGGTACCCGGCGAGCGCATCGTCGTGGTCGATGCCCAGCGTGTCGGCTGGGGCGCGGCCGGGCGGAACTCGGGCTTTATGATCGACCTGCCGCACGAGCTCGGCGGCGAGAATTATGGCGGTACCCCGGATCACGATCGCAAGCGCATCCGCATGAACCGCGCCGCGATCGAATTCTCGGGTTCGGCGGCGGACGAATATGGATTGCAGCGGTTTTTTGTTCGGGCCGGCAAGTTCCATGGCGCCGCCACCGATCACGGTCTTGCCGTCCTACGCGAGTTCGAAAACCACCTAACCGGCCTCGACGAGCCGTTCGAGCGGCTCGATGGGCAGCAGCTGAAGAAAATCACCGGAACCGATTTCTTCGTCGGCGGCACATTCACGCCGGGCACGGTCATGGCGCAACCGGCAGGCTTCATTCGGGGGCTCGCCGAGGGTTTGTCGAACCGCGTTCACCTGTTCGAGAACTCTCCAGTCACCTCGCTGCAGACCGGCAAATTGCATACCGTGAAAACGAGCGAGGGGGAGATCACGGCCCCTCGGTTGATTCTCACCGTCAACGGTCATCTCGAAAGCTTCGGGTTCTTCAAGAAGCGCCTGCTGCATGTCTTCACGTACGCCAGCATGACCAGGCCCCTCTCCAAGAGTGAGCAGGCCGCCCTGGGTGGAGAGCCGCATTGGGGCTTGATTCCGGCCGACCCTATGGGATCAACCCTGCGGCGCGTCGGCGACAGGATCGTGGTGCGCAATACCTTCACTTACAACCCCGCAATGTCCACGAGCGAGAAGCAGATCAGGCAGATCGGCGCGGCGCACGATCGATCCTTTCGCGCGCGCTTCCCGATGCTGCGTGACATAGCGATGGAGTTTCGGTGGGGTGGCCATCTGTGCCTTTCTCTAAACTCCGCGCCCGCGTTTGGGGAAATCGAGGAGCGGGTGTTCGTTGCCGGCTGCTGCAATGGCTTGGGTACGGTCCAGGGTACTCTCTACGGAATGCTGGCCGCCGACCTTGCGGTCGGCCGCGATGACCCGATGGTTGCGGACGCTTTGAACGAGCCTGCGCCCGGCCGGCTTTATCCTGAACCGTTGATGTCGATCGGGGCGCCACTGAAGCTGTGGGCGATGCAGAGACGAGCAGGCAAGGAACTCTAGATTAGGTCTCGCGTTCTTGTGCCGCCACCTCCCGGATCCAACTGCGGAGGCTCTCGGCGGCAGGGGAAAGCTTCCGATTGGGATTCCAGGTGAGATAGTAACCGCCCGGTGCTGGCAACTCGAGGTCAGTCAGTCTGACCAGTTTTCCTTCGTCGATCTGTGTCTTGACAAGGCGGTGCCAGCCAACGGCTATGCCTTGGTCAGCCTGGGCAGCCTGAAGCGCCACGAAGAACTTGCCGAAGCGCCGACCTCGGGTCGGGCCATGTAGAACCCCCGTGCGCCGCAAAACCTCATCCCAGCCGGCCCAATCAGGATCAACCCAGTCGACGTGCAACAGTGGCAGGTCTGCTAATGATTCCGCGGTTGCATCCCGATGCCCGTTCGCAAAGCCCGGCCCGCAAACGGGGTAAATGGTCTCGTCGAAAAGGAGCTCGGCACTTTCGTCAGGCCAGGAACCGAAACCATAACGGATGCGCAATTCGACTTCGGCGCGGCGGTAGTCCCGAGGATTGTCGGAGATGAGGTGGTCAACGGAAATGTCCTGGTGCCGCGTCCAGAACTCCGGCATGCGAGGGATCAGCCACATAGATGCGAAAGCGTCCGAGCAAGCCAGGGTAACGTTCTTCGAACGATCGCCGCGCTTCACATTTCGCACAATCTCTGCGGCCCGAGAGAAGCTACTGGCCAAAACGCCGTAGAGGTCCTCGCCGGCACTGGTGAGTGCGACGCCTGTTCCCAGCCGGGTAAACAACGGAACGCCGAGCTCGTCCTCGATCGCCTTGATCTGCCGGCTGACGGCACCGGGCGTGACATTCAGCTCTGCCGCTGCCTGCTTAAACGATAGATGCCTGGCGGATGCTTCGAATACGGCAAGGGTCGTGAGCGACGGTAACTCGTAATATCGCCGAACCATCCCTAGCCTCCCGACTTTGGCCGCAGCGAACGACAGAACGGCGTGTTGTGCAATACCCGCGAAAGGCAGAGGGCACGAATTCAGCCGTTTGAGCCTGTCGGTTCACAACACCAGATGATCGCCGGTCGACTTCATCGGGCGGATGGCAATCATTGCCTTGTGTAGCGGCATGCGCCGGCTGCCGCGAAAATCAACCGTGAGATGCTGGAAGAAATAATATCACTTGGCAGGCTACTTTTTTGCGCAGCCGCTCGTTTCGGGAGTCGTGCTACGGCTGACCGCAACTGGCAGCCGGTGAAATATGAAGTTGGACCGCCTCCCGTTACCTACGGCCTAGCGCAGGCCCGTCGTAGTGGGCCTTCGCCATCTAACATCGACCGGCTCTGGTCCGAACCACTACGAGCCGAATGTGGCTCGGGTGACATCGAGTCTGAGACTCGCCCGTAACGACAACAACTCCAGGAGGGTTCAATGGGATTTTTCAAAAGCAATGGCGACCGCGTTCCCTGCGTCATCACGCAAATGGCCGCCGACGTTCGGAGCGGCCAAATGGATCGACGCGAGTTCCTGGCCATGGCCAGCGCGCTCGGAGCATCGACAGCGCTGGCCTACGGTATGGCCGGTTTGGCGATGCCCACGCGGGCACTTGCCCAAGAAGGCACCAGGGGCGGAACGTTGCGTGTAGCGATAGCGGTCAAGGAGCAAAAGGATCCACGGACCTATGACTGGGTGGAGATGGCCAACATCTCGCGTACCTGGCTCGAGCCGTTGGTACGCTACACACGTGAATTCACCTTCGAGCCGGTACTTCTGGAGAGTTGGGACGTCAACGACGACGCTACCGAATACGTGTTCCACGTTCGCAAGGACGTCACCTGGAACAACGGCGACGCTTTCAACGCAGACGATGTGATCTACAATCTGAATCGCTGGTGCGACAAGAATGCCAGCGGCAACTCGATGGCCGCGCGCGTCAGCTCGCTCGTCGATGCCGCCACCGGCAAAGCACGCGAGGGCGCAATCACCAAGGTCGACGACCATACGCTCAAGCTCAAGCTCGAAGCCTCGGACATTTCGATTATTCCTGGAATGACCGACTATCCAGCGCTGGTGGTTCACCGCAACTTCGATACCGACGGCGCCAACCCGGTGGCCAAGCCAATCGGAACCGGAGCCTTCGAGCTTGTTTCCTATGACGTTGGCCAGAAGGCGGTGGTAAAGCGTCGCGAGAACGGCAAGTGGTGGGGCGGTGAGGCGCTTCTCGACGGCGTCCAGTTTATTGACTACGGCACCGACCCGAATGCGACCGTGAATGCGTTCGAGTCGGGCGAGGTCGACGTGAACAACGAGACCGGCGCGGAGTTCGTCGACATTCTGACCGGGATGGGGCTGAAGTCGACGGAGATCCAGACGGCGACGACGATCGTGGCCCGCACGAACGTCACTCATAAGCCATATGACGACAAGCGCGTGCGCAACGCGCTGCAGATGGCCGTCGACAATGCGGTCGTGCTCCAGCTTGGCTATGCCGGGCGCGGCACAGTGGCCGAGAACCACCATGTTGCCCCGATCCACCCGGAATACGCTGAGTTGCCGAAAAAAACGCCCGACGTGGAAGGCGCCAAGAAACTGCTGGAAGAGGCCGGCCAAGCCGACTTCGAGCATGAGATCATCACGGTGGACGACGACTGGAACAAGAGCACGGGCGACGCGATTGCCGGACAACTCAGAGACGCAGGCATCAAGGTCAAGCGCACCGTGCTTCCAGGTTCAACGTTCTGGAACGATTGGACGAAGTTTCCCTACTCGCTCACCGTCTGGTATATGCGGCCGCTCGGCGTTCAGATTCTAGCGCTGGCCTACCGTACGGGCGAGGCCTGGAATGAAACGGCTTATTCCAACCCGGAATTCGACGCCAAGCTGAAGGAGGCACTCTCCATCAGCGATCCCGACAAGCGCAAGGCGGTGATGAAGGAGGTCGAATTTATCCTCCAGGACTCGGGCATCATCATCCAAGCTTATTGGCAAAAACTCTACAACCATATGAACAAGAAAGTGCAGAACTACTCGATCCACCCGACCTTTCAGATGGACCTTCAAACGGTCTGGCTGCAGCAGGCGTGACGCATCGCTCCAACACGGAAGCAAGCCGGCATTTCTCAATGCCGGCTTGTTTCGTTGGTATGCCCCTTGTCGGGGAAGCAGCGCGACGGACGATGAGTTCACCCTCCCGAGCTTTCCGACTACGAGCTCTTGCCGCAGGTGGGTGCGCGCGCATCGCAGCGCGTCTGCTGGCGCTTTTATCAACCCGCGCGTGAGACTTTTGCAGTAGGTCAAATCTTGGGCTTCCGGCAATAGTTCGAGCGGCTCACACGGGCCGCACTATCTGTTCCTGGAGGCCGGCATGACTGCTCAACAACTGCAAGTTTCTCGTAGGGGAGGGAGGGAAGCGCGGCGCACGATCCGCACAGCGCCGAAAACCGAGATGCTTCCCACGTTGACGCGCGGCCTTCCCGTCGTTGAGCCGATGAACGCCGAACAGGTCGAGCGGATTCATCAGGCGTCGCTCGCCATTCTGGAGGACGTCGGTGTGGTTTTCCGCGATCCGATCGCGATCGAGGACTGGAAGAGAGTCGGTGCCGACGTGCGGGCGGACGACCGCGTCCATCTCGACCGCGGGCTGGTTATGGAGCTGATCAGGACCATTCCTCCCAGCATCGAATATTTCGCGCGCGATCCGGCGAAGAACGTCGAACTCGGTGGGCCGAAGTCGATCTTCGTGCCGATGACCGGCGCGCCCTACATGCGCGACCTCGACGATGTCAGGCGCGGGCCGACGATCGCGGACCTCGGCACCTTCCATAAGCTGGCGCATATGATGCCGGCGCTGCATTCATCGGCCCACCATATCGTCGAGCCAATGGACATCGTCGTCGCGCACCGGCACTTGCACATCACCTATTCATCGATGAAGCACTCCGACAAGATCTTCATGGGCATGACCACCTCGCCCAAGAATGCCGAGGATGTGCTCGATATGTGCGAGGTCCTGTTTGGGAAGGACTTCCTCGAGACGCACGCGGTCACCACGGGCAATTGCAACGGCAACTCGCCGCTGGTGTGGGACCAGGTGATGCTTGGCGCCATGCGCGCCTTCTGCCGGCGCAACCAGCCGGTGCTTTGCTCTCCCTTCGTTCTTGGTGGCGCGAACACGCCGGCCTCCACCGCGGCGGCGGTCGCGCAGCTCAATGCCGAGGCGCTTTCCGCGCTCGCCTATACGCAGGTGGTGCGCAAGGGCTGCCCAGCGATCTACGGACACTACCTCTCGACCGTCTCGATGCAGTCGGGCGCGCCGATGGCGGGAACACCGGAAATCTCGCTGATGAACTTCATGATCGGCCAGATGGCGCGCCGCTACAACGTACCATGGCGCACATCGAACCTGCTCGGCGGCGCCAAGGTATTCGATGCGCAGGCCGGCTATGAGAGCGCCATGACCATGATGGCCGTGCTGATGTCGGGCGCCAACTACATCTGGCATTCGGCCGGCTGGAATGAAGCAGGCATGCACTGCTCGATCGCGAAATTCGTCGTCGACGCCGAGGTCTGCTCCATGGGCTATCGAATGACGCAAGGAATACAATGGGACGACTTCGACGAGGCCCTGGCCGCCGTGCGCGACGTCGGGCCCGGCGGCCATTATCTTGGCCATCCGCATACGCAGGCCAACTTCGAGCGCGCCTTCTTCATCCCAAAACTGTTCGACAACAACTCGATCGAGCAGTGGTACGCGGACGGCGCCAAGGACATCAAGCAGCGGGCGCTGGAGCATGCACGCCGGCTTCTGGCCGAGTATGAAGAACCTAAGCTCGATGCCGCGAAGGACGAGGAGCTGCGCGCCTATATCGAACGGCGGTCCCGCGAGATCCCTGCGGTGGATGCATTGAATGAGGAATTCTGAGCGTGCGCATCGATCGGATCAACGTCTATGCGGCCCAGTTGCCGGTCAAAGGCGGTGTCTACCGCATGGCGAGCGACGACGTGCAGTCGCTGGACAGTACCCTCATCGAAATTGTGACGAATGACGGGCTGGTCGGCTGGGGCGAGACCTGCCCGATCGGTCCGGTCTACCAGCCGCACCACGCGCTCGGCGCTCGCGCCGCGATCGCCGAAATCGCGCCCGGGCTCATCGGTGCGGAGATCGCCTCGATCAGGCTGCTGGCGAAACGAATGGACGAGCGCCTGAACGGACACGGCTATGCCAAGGCCGCGTTCGACATGGCCTTCCTCGACTTGCTTGGACAAAAGCTCGGTGTGCCGGTTTCGACGTTGCTGGGCGGCGCGCTGACGGATCGCGTGCCCGCCTATTATTCGCTGATCGTCGGGCCGCCGGAGGAAACGGCAAGGATCGCCGCCGAGAAGGTGAGGGCAGGCTATCCTCGCCTGCAGGTCAAGATCGGAGGGCGCGACCTCGAGGAGGACGTAGCCGTCGTGCACAAGGTCTGGGAAGCCATCGGCTACAAGGCGCGGATCGCGGTCGACGGCAACCGGGGCCTGACGGTCGTCTCCGCGATCCATCTCGACCGGCTTTGCCAGGCGATCCCCTTCGTCTTCGAGCAACCCTGCAACACCATGGATGAGGTCGCTACACTGAAGGGTCGCGTGACGCATCCTGTCTATCTGGACGAGAACACCGAGGACCAGAACGCGGTGCTCAAGGCAATCTCGCTCGGCATCGCCGACGGCTTCGGCTTCAAGGTAACGCGGCTCGGGGGTCTCACCAAGATGACGACCGTGCGCGATCTTTGCGCCATTCGCTCGTTGCCGCATAGCTGCGATGATGCCTGGGGCGGCGACATCATCGCGGCGGCATGTGTCCACCTAGCTGCCACAATCGAGCCGCGCCGCATGGAGGGCGCGTGGATCGCACAGGAATATATCGATGGGCATTTTGACGCGAAGCACCCGGTCGTCATCGAAAAGGGTCACATCCCTGTGCCACAGGGGCCCGGGCTGGGCGTGAAACCCGAACCCGGCATGTTTGGCAAACCGGTGGTCACATACGGGGGCCGATGAACGCGCCGGCCAACATCAGCGCATTGAAGGGGCTGACCACGCCGCAAACGGCAATGGCGGCCGCCCGTCCGTTTGATGTCGCGGTGCTGGTATTGCCCGGCTGTTCCCACCTCGCGCTTCACGCCTATATCGAGCCGTTCCGCATCGCCAATGCAGTCTCCCGGTTGCCGCTGTTCCGCTGGCAGATCGTGGGAACGAGCCACCGCCAACCCCGTACGGCCGTTCGCGCGACTGGAGGAGAGCATCGACGTCGACGTCGCCATCGTGGGTGGCGGGTTCACGGGAATTTCACGGCCGTCGAGATGGCCGAACGCGGGGTGCGGGTTGCCGTGCTCGAAGCGAACCGCGTGGCCTGGGGAGCATCCAGCCGCAATGGCGGGCAGATAACGGGTTCGCTTTCGGGCGACCGGGCAATGCTGAAGCATTTCAGCCGCAAGCTTGGACGAGGCGCTGCCGAATTCATCTGGAACCTCCGCTGGCGTGGCCACGACATCATCGAGAAATACGCGATCCGATGCGATCTGAAATTTGGCCACATGCAGGCCGCCTCGCCGAACTGGAGGACATGTATCGCACCGCTTGCGAGCGCGGCATGGAGAACGAGATCGAATTCGTGTGGGGGCGGCTGTAAGCGATGTCGTGGGCTGATGTTGAAGCATTGCCTTCGCGGTTGGCCGATTTGCCGGCAAATCATAGCGAAGACCCTTCACGCTTTGCGTACTCACTCGCGCAAGTGCATCGACCAGCTTCTTCTCATAGCCGGAGTCGTAGGGCACCCAGTTCTTGGCCATCAGCGCCATCTTCTCAGTGACCGCAAGTCCGGCCGGGTGAGGCCGAAGGTCGCGACCGCGATCAGATGGGAGGCCTCATCCGCGCCCCAGAGCAAAAGCTCGCTTTCGAAACGAGCCTGAAGCCGTCGCTGAAGCACGTCATCGAGCAGGAACACGAATCCTTGGCATATGCTTGATGACCAGTTTTTGATCGCTGCGCTCCGGCGCAGACTCCTTGACCTCGCCGATGGCTCCGGCACTAACAGCACATCACTCAGCGGCGCGCTCTTGACCGTCATCCGGCGGGCGCTTCGATGAGGTGCCAGCGGATGTTCCACCAATGCCGCTTGTCGGCCCATCGCGATGCTTCGCCGCCATGGCTGCGACGACATCAAGGCTCAGCCTCCGGGAACCTACGGTCGCGCGCGAGCTTCGCCAGTTCGGAGCTCAGGCATTCGTCGATCAGGACGCAGGCAGATCGTCGAGACCCTTATCGAACGTCGCCGTGTAGATCAAAACATCTAAAAATGGAGATCGCCCTGGCAAATTTTCGCTTGACAGCGTATCGCAATTGCACTGAAATGTCAGTGTAATGTTGATTGGCTGTGGATGGCATGAAAAAGTACGACCCCCTTACGTTCTGGAAATTCCTTCGCTTCGGGCCCGGCAATACCACCTATGCCTGCCCGGGCCTGAAAACGCTGTCGGTCTATTGCCGGGGAAACCGTGAGCAGATGCAAAGGCTGCTCGAACCTTTGCCTTTCGAATTGGCCGATGACCGGTTCGTGGTCTCGATTGCGGATTTCAGCAACAATTCCGGCCGTACCTATTACGATGCAGCCATCATTTTGCCGATCCGCTACGGCGAACATGTCGGCGGAACTTATTATTTCGAATACGAGGACAAGCATACGACCGTTGCCGGAGGGCGTGAACTTTGGGGCTATCCCAAGCATTTCGCGCGCATCGAGATGGAAGGAACGCCCGAGGGTTTTCGCGGCAAGACGTCGCTTTACGACGACCTCATGTTCGAGATTGCAGTCGAATTCGACTCATCTGTAAACCGAGACGCCTGGGCGGACCTGCAGCTCTTTCCGCACTACCAGGTGCGAGCGGTGCCTGAGGTCAATGGTCCGGGCTTCCAGTCCTTCGACATCATCAGCCGTAACACGATCAAGGATTACAAACTGATCGAACGGAAAGTCGGGCGCGGCCGTGTCTCGCTCGGTCCTGTCATAGCAGTCGGCGATGAGCGGCTGCGCATCGAAGAGGTGTTAGGCGCGGAACACACCGTGGGTGATTTCGCCTCAACCCCGGAGAACGGCGTACCCACTGTGGTCGCTTCGCTCATCTGAGCGGTTCCGGTTGCCCGGTTGAGAGTTGGGCCAACCATCCGCTCGCGAGAAAAGGCGCTTCACTTAATAACTAAAAGCTCCATCCAGAGGGAAAACGTGAAATGAAGAATCTTCTTAACAAGACGTGGTTCACTTCTTCTGTTGTCGCGATGCTGGCGGTAGCCTCGGTTCTGCCGACAGTAGCCCAGGCCGGCAACTTCGGCCGTTGCGAAATCCGCGAGAACGTTTCCAAACACGCGTTGTCGCCGGCGCATAACGGCGTGCTCACCATCGCCGTGCCGCTTCCCTCGCCACAGGCCTATCAAGGCAACACTCCCGAGACGATCGACGGCGGCTATTTGTATTGCCTCGGCGCAGAGATCGCCAACCGTGGTGGCGTCGACAAGATCGTCGTCAAGAACGCGTCTTTTGAGTCGCTGGTTACCGGCAAAGCAGGCGATTTCGACATGTCTATCTGGGATCTCTTTCCTACCGAGGAGCGAAAGAAATCCGTCGATTTTTCTGATAGCTACCGCTTTACCGATACGGGTGTGATCGCCAAGTCGAGCAGCGATGTTACCGACAAGACGCTGGCTGCCAAGCGCATAGGCGTGCTCCTGGGGTCGGTGCAGGAGAAATTCGTTCGCGAAAAGCTGAAGCCGACCAGCGACCTACGGATTTTTCAGTCCAATGACGACATGTGGGCAGCGTTGATGGCCAACCAGATTGACGCCGCGCTTGCCGACACCGAGACTGCCCTGCCGCGCGCGACCGCCTCCAACGGCGCGTTGAAAGTCTTCGGGCGCTATCCGATCGGCGGCGATGTCGCGATCCTGTTCCCAATGGGCTCGAAGAACGTGGAACCTACCAACCAGATTCTGAAGGACATGCGAGCCGACGGATCGCTGGAGGCCATCGAGACCAAGTGGCTGGCACCGATCCTGGGAGCCCCCGTCTCCTCGATCCCGGAGTGGTCCGTCGAATGATGAGGGTCAGGCTCCAGGACGTGCGCGGCACAGCGGTCCCGGCCGCCCGGCAGACGCCGCCGCTACGGACTGGCTGGGCGGTGGCGATCGCTGCCGTCCTTGCGGCTGGATCGGCCTGCGCTGCCTTCCTGGCAGGCGCCAACGTCGGCGCGCTGGTCGGGCAGGGCACAGGCTTGCCCGGTGGTGTTCTGGCCGCTCTGTGCGTGCTGGCGGTGCTTGCCGGCCTCATCGGCCGTGCAGTCTCGGCGCGCGTCCGGTCGACCGAGGCCTGGTCGGCCGGCCGCTTTGTGGAAGCCCGCGTGGAAGCGGCTCATGCGCGGCATCACGCCTTCACCGCGGTTGGCGCGGGCGGGTTCCTCCTGCCCTGCCTAGCCATCGTGACGTTCGTCACCATCAACGATGCCGTCGTCTACAAGACCTTCCTGCGCGGCGACGTCATCCTCGCCAGCCTCCTCGACGTCACCAAGGCCTTTGGCGTCAACGTCTCCATCGCGGTAGGCGCCCAGGTGCTGTCGATGCTGATCGGGCTGCTGCTCGCCATCGGCCGTTCCTTGCAAGGATCGAGCTTCGCCCTGGTGCGGGCTTTCTGCATCGCGTATGTCGACATCTTCCGCAGCCTGCCCGCCATCGTCATCATCTACCTGGTGTGCTTCGGCGTGCCTTTGATGGGCATCCCTGTCATCAGCGACGGCCAGCCTATGCTCTATGCCATCGTCGCGCTTTCGTTGACCTACGCCGCCTACAACGGCGAACAGATTCGCGCCGGCCTGCAGGGCATCCATCGCAGCCAGGTTTCCGCGGCGCTTTCGCTAGGCATTCCGCCCTCCGCGGTGCTGCGCCTCATCGTGCTGCCGCAGGCGATGCGCCGCATCGCCGGTCCGCTGCTCGGCAATTTCATTGCGCTTCAGAAGGATACGGCCCTGGTCAACATCGTCGGCATCGTCGACGCCTTTACGCAGGCCAAGATCTATTCCGCCAACTACTACAACCTGTCGTCGGTCACCGTCGTCTGCATCCTCTTCATCGCCATCACGATCCCTCAGACGCGGCTGGTCGATTATCTCGTCGCCCGCGCCGATTCGAAGGAAGGCCGCTGAGATGGATGCGCTCATCGAACTCAAGGGCGTCGGCAAGGCCTACGGCCATGTCCGCGTCATCGACGGCATCGACCTTGATATCCCGCGTCATTCGGTTGTGTCGCTGATCGGCGCGTCCGGCTCGGGCAAGTCTACTTTGCTGCGCTGCCTTAACGGCCTGGAGGAGGTGCAGGAAGGCGAGATCAGCTTCGACGGTGAGGTCATCTCCGGGCCTGGCGTCGACCATGTCGCGCTCAGGCGGCGCATCGGCATGGTCTTCCAGAGCTATAATCTGTTTCCCCACATGTCGGTGCTGCGCAATTGCACGGTTGCCCTGCTCACCACGGGCGCATGCGGGCGCCGCGAGGCGGAAGAGCGCGCCCTGGCGATGCTGGAGCGCGTCGGCATGCGAGACAAGGCCGGTTCCTTTCCCGACCAACTCTCCGGCGGCCAGCAACAGCGCGTGGCCATCGCCCGCACCATGATCATGCAGCCGCAGGTCCTCTTGCTCGACGAGATCACCTCTGCTCTCGACCCGGAACTGGTCATGGAGGTGCTGGACCTCGTGCGCGACCTGGCCAAGCAGGGTATGACGATGCTCTTGACGACACACGAGATGAGCTTCGCCCGGGAGATTTCCGACAAGGTCTGCTTCCTCTACGGTGGCAGAATCCTCGAAGAGGGGCCTGCCGAGCAGGTCTTCGGAGCGCCCCGCGAGGCGGCCACGCAATCTTTCCTGCGGCGGGTGACTGCTGCGGGAAGGCTTTGAAGAATCGGGACGGGACGATGCGTCGCCACCATCAATCCTCTACGCGACCAAAGGACAGAACATCGTGAACATCGCTACGGGACCGGCAATGCTTCCCGCAAACGATCGGGCAGACACTTTGGAAGGCCGCTTCAGCGACAAGGCTTACTCCATGCTGCTCGATCGCCTCGTGCGCCTGCACTATCAGCCGCTTCAACCGCTGAACGAGCGTGAGCTGACCATCGAACTGAAGATAGGGCTGGCGCCGATCCGCGAGGCGTTGCGCCGCCTGCAGGGTGAGCATTTGGTGGTCATTTATCCGCGCCGGGGGATCTTCGCCGCCGAGATCGGCCTGCGGGACCAGCAATCGATAAAGGAGATACGCCTCGAGATCGAGAGCCTTGCCGCGTCCCTTGCGGCGCTGCGGGCGACGCCTCAAGAGCGTCAGGCGCTGGCCGAATTCACAGAGGCTCTTTGCGGCGAGTCAGACATCTCGCGCCAGATCGCTGGTGACGCCGAGGTGCACAGACGCATCTACAAGATGGCGCGGAACGAATATCTCGAGGCCATGCTGACATTGAATTTCAATCTGGCATTGCGCCTGTGGTACTTCTGCAATCAAAGTGCGCCGCCTTCAACGCCCCAACCCGTTGACCACCGGCTACTCGCCCAAGCCATAGTGTCAGGTGATAGTGAATCAGCGCGGACGCTTATGCGAGACCATGTTTCCCGCGATTCCGACCGTGTGCGCGACCTCCTGTTTAAGAGTGCAGGCTGAATCCGGGCCGTGTCGCCGGCCTCGACCGCGTAAGCAGGAATTAGAAACCGGTTCCGGCAGAGGCGGAACCCTCCATCCAATCAGGACCAGTCATCCCAAGTACCAAGCGGCGTACACTCTGGATGACTTTTGAACCGCTGCTGGTGCGCCTAGTCGGCGCTCGACCTGCGCAACAAGGACGAGTTTCTCCTACGAACATTGAGGGCCTCTGCGATGACTATGAGACTTGTTCTCGCCGGTTGCGGCAATATGGGCTATGCGATGCTGTGCTGCTGGCACAAGGCGGGCAAGATCAGCGCCAGAGAAATCATGGTGGTCGAGCCGAGCGCTGAATTGAGGCTGAAGGCTGAAACGCTCGGCTGCCAGACCGCCGAGAACGTACAAAGCCTGCCCGCGGACACTCAGCCAGAACTGGTGGTCCTAGCGGTCAAACCGCAGGTCATTCGCACCGTTGCTGAAAGCTACAAACGCTTCGGCGGTGGCAACACAACGTTCCTAAGCATTGCAGCGGGTGTATCGGTTTCCACCTTGCGGGAGGTGTTGGGAGCGACCACGCCGATCGTCCGCTGCATGCCGAACACGCCAGCCTCAATCGGTAAGGGCATGATGGTGGTTTTTTCCACCCCGCAGGTGCAGATTGCGACAAGCCATTTCATCAACGACCTCTTGTCAACCAGCGGTGCTGTCGCAAGCATTGCCGATGAAAGCTTGATGGATGCCGTGACCGCGGTCTCCGGATCAGGCCCAGCTTACATCTTCTATTTCATCGAATGCCTTTCCATCGCGGCCGAGAAGGCAGGACTGCCAGCCGACACGGCGCGCCTCCTTGCGATGCAGACTGTCAATGGCGCCGCTTCGCTTGCTGCCGAGAGCAACGAAGAACCGGCTATACTGCGACGCCAGGTAACCAGCCCGAACGGCACCACGGCGGCGGCGCTAGGCGTGCTGATGAGTGGGAACCGACTTCAGTCACTTATCGAGGAGGCGGTGGGGGCAGCCCGCCGCCGGTCGATCGAACTTGGCCGCGAATAGGCCGCCTGTTTTTCACGCGCACGGCCGCGGCGGATCGCCTTGTTCTAGACTTGCGAGCCTATGAGGTTCTACCTGCTATTCCGACGTGTCGTTCATCGGCATGCTGCACAGCGCTCGCGGATTTGGCGGCCGTCCGCATCAGCATTCACTGACCCATAGCGATCTTGACCGCCAGCCAGCCGCCGCGGTCGTGCGTATGCCGGACGCAGCAGACGTGCTGACGAGAAAGCCTGGAAGCGCGGTCGAGCCCGCCGACCGCGCGGGAAACCCGCTCGGACAGATTCGTTCCATGCGATCGTGATGCCTACTGGTGCCATGAGCGGTTCCACGAAGCGTTCGTGGTTGGACCTTTTTCTTGCGCAGGCTACATCCACTGCCTGGCTCATTTGGGCGAGGCCATGACCTCTGTAGGCGGCGGGGAGGACCGGCCGTACGCCGCTGGAGCGGATCATGAAAATAAGCCACTGCCAGACACCGTGCGTTTTGTGGTACCTCGTGCGCTCGACACTCTCAATTCGAGGTGGAGCGTGTCCGAATTACCGTGCGAGATAGCCACCGTCGATCTCGTAGCACGACCCTGTGACGAATGAAGCGCGTTGGGAGAGCAGAAACAGCACTACGTTGGCTATTTCGTCCGAGGTGCCGATTCGTCCAATTGGGTGTCTTGACGCCGCCTCCCTCTTAGATTGTTCGCTCAGGTGCGAAAGCAGCGGCGTCTCAATGAAACCTGGTGCCACCGCATTGATGCGTAGGCCCGCTTGGGCGTAATCAAGAGCTGCCGCCTTTGTCAATCCTATGACGCCGTGCTTCGCGGCTGTGTATGCCGGCTGCCCGGCAATACCGCGAAGTCCCATGATGGATGCAATATTGACGATGGCTCCTCCACCCTGCGCCAAAATAGCGGGGATTTGGTAGCGAAGCGAATGGAATATACCGTCGAGATTGACCCCTATCACACGTCGCCAGTGTTCTATCGGATATTCGCCGGTGGCGCAGCGCGGTAAGTCTATGCCGGCCGAGTTCACCGCCATTTGCAGGCCGCCATAATGGGAGACAGCTCTCGCAACAGCCATCTCGACGGATGTCGCCGAGGCCACATCGGTCTGGATCGAAATAGCTTCCCCGCCAGCGGATAGTATTTCGGCCGCCACGGTCTCGGCACCATGGAGGTTGAAATCGGCAAGAGCGACGCGCGCGCCGTGTGCTGCCAGTTGGCGCGCGATGGCCGCGCCGATTCCGGAGGCGGCGCCCGATACGAATGCCGTCTTGATTGCAAATTCGCCGTCGCCGATCATAGATCGTTCCATGGTGTCCATATTTTGTCTTCTTGCCGATTCTATTGATTGCCAGCTCAGTGAAAACAGCCAAACCGTTCGCGCGTGCAGTTCATCAAGGCGACAACCAAGGAAAAACCAATCTCGCACATGGTGCTGCCCGCCAGCTTGCTGTGCGATATCGTTTTTCCGTTTGGATGGGCAGCCTATAGGTTCAGATCGGCTGAGCCGATTGTTATCCACACCTTTACGAGGATGCGCCTTGTCGTCTACAGCCTGTCAAGACCTTCGGGAATTGCCCTCTTATGAAAACAGATCCGGCCGGGACACCAACCGAGGTGGACGACAAGCTGCTGGTGAACTCCGTCGTGAAAGCCTTTCGCGTGCTTGAGGCATTCGACAATGCGAACCGCTCGCTCAATCTCGCGCAGATTTCCGCCTCCGTCGGGATAGACAAGAGCGCAGCCCAGCGTTTCACGCACACGCTGAACAAACTTGGCTATCTGCACAAGGACCCGGTCAGCAAGCGGTTCGAGCTCAGCTTGAAATCTCTGGAAATGGCGCGCCATTTCATCCGCGCGAATCCCGTCATCAACCAGGCGATGCCGTATCTGCTTCATCTCAGCCGTACGACCGAAGAGACCGTCAACCTGACCTTGCCAGACGGAGCCGACATCGTGTTCGCGGCTCGCTTCATGAGCCGGCATATGCTCAACACCGATGTCGTGGTGGGAACCCGCATGCCGGCGTTCTGTACCGCTCCAGGCCGCGCCATCCTGTCCAGGCTTTCCCCCGGCGAGGCACGCCAACTGCTTGGCGGCGCGCCGCTGCAGGCATTCACGGCGCACACCGTCCATAATATCGACGATCTCATGCGGCGTCTCGAGACCGCGCGCGAGATCGGCTATGCGACGGCCTGGGGCGAGTTCTTCCCGGGCGACCTTTCCGTGGCATCCGCCATAATCGACAAGGATGGCAGGCCAGTGGGGGCCATCAATATCGGGGTGTCGAATGCGCGTTACACGCCCGAGAAAGCCGAAGAGATTTTCGGACCGCTCGTGACGGCTGCCGCGCGCTCGGTTTCGCAAGGCATGCCGCCACCGGTGTAGGCAATCGCGACGTCGCCGGTCGCGTCAAAATCCGTGCTCTGAGATCTATCTGGCCTTGGGGGGACGCAGGCGCTGACCGTGCGGCCGCGGGCTGGCGCCACCGGGATCAAAAATCGCTTTCGTCAGTCCTTGACTCTCGGCCGTATTACAATACGATCTACCATATTGTAATGTAATACGGGACCTAGGACATGACGGACTTTGTGCTGGCCGAACAACGCAGCGCCACGCGGTTGATCACCCTCAATCGGCCGGCGGTGTTGAATGCGTGGCACAGCCCCATGCGTTCGGCCCTGGTTGCCGCGCTTACCGACGCCGAGAATGATCCGGCAACCGGCGCCATCGTGCTGACCGGCGCCGGAGAGCGCGCCTTCGGCGCGGGGCAAGACCTGAATGAGACCAAGACCTTCGATCCCGACCGCGCCGAATTGTGGATCGGCGAATGGGAACGTCTCTACGGTTGCATCCGCGGCCTTTCAAAGCCGTTGATCATCGCCTTGAATGGCCTGGCGGCGGGCTCGGCATTCCAATTGGCTCTGCTCGGCGACTTCCGCATCGGCCATGAGGGCGTCACGATGGGCCAGCCCGAGATCAATTCCGGGATAGCCAGCACGACCGGGCCCTGGATCATGATGGAGATGATCGGCCTGGCCCGCACTACCGATCTGACCCTGAGCGGTCGGATGATGCCGGCTTCCGAATGCCAAGCCATCGGGCTTATCAACCGGCTCGTGCCGCGTGAACAGGTCCTCAAGTCCGCCTTGGCATTGGCCGAGGAGCTCGCCGCCAAACCGCGCCTGGCGATGAAGCTCAACAAGCAGCGGTTCTGCGAAGTCACCGAAGGCCGCTTCCGCGACTCTCTCGTGGCTGGGGTGCGCAACCAGCGCATTGCCTACGAGGACGGCGAGCCCAACCGGATGATGGGGCAGTTCCTGGCCAAGCGTGGCAAAGGCAGATCCGCCTGATCGATCACGGTCAGACGATCTCAATCCGTTGAAAGCCAAGGCACCCGGGATATCAAGCGTGGAAGAACAGGGGTTTATTACATTGCTGGCGGCACGGGCCGCTTCGACGCCACAGGCGATCTACGCCACGTTCGATGGCGAGCCGATCAGCTTCGCGCAGTTGCATCGGAAGTCGGACAGCATCGCTGTCGAGCTTCGTCGTCTCGGCGTCGTGCCGGGAGATCGCGTGGCGCTGATGTTGCGCAACAGTCCCGACAGCCTGGCGGCGCTGTTCGGCATCGCCAAGTGCGGGGCCGTCTGGGTTCCGGTGAACGTGCAGCTGCTGGGCGATGGCCTGAACTACCTGCTTGGGCATTGCGATCCCAAGGTGGTTTTCGCTAATGCGGACTTGTTTGCGGTCATCCGTGACTGTGGCGCCGACGCCACTGCCTTCCAGCTGATCGCCGAAGCCGGTGAAGGCCGGACGCTGCAATCGATGACCGGGCATGACCATATCTTCGCGGAGCCGTTGCCCCAGGCTGGTGACCTGTTCGCGCTCAACTATACGTCCGGAACCACCGGCAGGCCGAAGGGGGTCTGCGTCACTCACCGCATGCTTCGCTTCGCCTGCGAGAGCGCGATCCTATGCTCGGACGCGCGTGACGGCGATGTCTTCTTCGTCTGGGAGCCGCTCTATCATATCGGCGGCGCGCAGCTGATTGCGCTGCCGCTTATCCGGCAGGTGAGGCTGGCGATGGTCCAACGCTTCAGCGCCAGCCAGTTCTGGGACCAGGTCCGCGCGGTCGGCGCGACGCAGATCCACTATCTCGGCGGCGTCCTGCAGATATTGCTCAAGCAGCCCGAAAGCGATCGCGATCGCGCTCACTCTGTTCGCGTCGCCTGGGGCGGAGGTTGTCCGAGGGACATCTGGCGGGCATTCGAGGGGCGGTTCGGGGTACCTCTGCATGAGTGCTACGGCATGACGGAATCGTCCAGCATCACCACTTTCAACAAGGAACGCGTGCTGGGCTCCGTTGGCAGGCCGGTGCCATGGCTGTCGGTGGAAATTCTCGACGAGACAGGCGCCAGGGTTGAGCCGGGCGCCCAGGGCGAGATCGTCGTTCATGCGCGGCAGGACGGCGCGGTTTTCAACAGCTACTTCCGCAATCCCCAAGCAACCGCCAAGGCGCTTCGGCCGACCGGCTTCCACACTGGCGATCTTGGCATGGTCGATGCGGATGCCAACTTGTTCTTTCTGGGACGGCTGGGCGACAGCGTGCGGGTCAGGGGCGAGAACGTTTCTGCTTACGAGGTGGAGCACATAGCGGGCGGCCATCCGTTGGTTGAGGATTGCGCGCTGATCGGGGTCAAGGCCGAGGTCGGCGAGCAGGAGATCAAGCTGTTCGTCAAGCCAAAGGCTGGCCATGCATTCGACCGCAAGGCCTTTTCCGAATGGTTGGGCCAGCGGCTCGCGCCGTACCAGAACCCGCGCTATGTGGCTGTCGTGGACGATTTCGATCGCACGCCAAGCCAGCGCATCATGAAACACCGGCTGCCTGCATCACTGGAGGATGTCTGGGACCGGCAGCGCGGCGAGGTCATATGAGCCGCCCGCCAAGGGGGAAGATTTGCATCGGAACGGATGCCGCGACGAAGCGTGCGTCACGGTTCGCAGGGAGAGTTTGCGCATGAAAGCCGCAGTCCTTTACGCCTACAATGAGGATATGGTGATCGAGGACGTTTCGATCGCCGAGCCCAAGGATCGCGAGGTACTGGTGCGCATCCTGGCCACGGGCGTCTGCCATAGCGACCTCAGCGCCGCGAAGGGCAAGTCGCGTCCGCGCCTGCCGATCATCCTCGGCCATGAGGCGTCAGGTATCGTCGAACGCACCGGTTCGGCCGTATCGAAAGTACGCAAGGGCGACCATGTGATCCTGTCATGGGCGCCCAATTGCGGCGAATGCTTCTACTGTCACAAGAAGCTGCCGACGATGTGCGACACCTATGGCAATGCCGCGGGCGGCGGTACGCTATGGGACGGCACACGGCGGCTGGCCAGTGCTGAAAAGCCCGTCAACCATTTCACCTGCGTATCGAGCTTCGCTGAATACGCCGTCGTTCCCGAGACTGGTTGCGCCAAGATCGCCGATGACATTCCCTTTGAGGTCGCTGCACTGGTAGGCTGCGCTGTCACCACCGGGTTCGGCGCGGTCGTCAACGACGCAAGGTCCGAGCCAGGCGATGTCGTCGGCGTCATCGGGGTGGGCGGGGTCGGCATCAATGCCATCCATGCGGCCGCTCTTGCGGGCGCCGAAGCGGTGGTCGCGATAGACATCAACAGCGAAAAGGAAGGAGTCGCGCGTTCTTTCGGGGCAACCCATTTCCTGAACTCAAGGACACAGGACGTTGTGGCCGAGATCAAGGCCATCAACAGAGGCCGGGGCGCCGACCGCTTCATCGACTGCACAGGCCGCCCCGAGGCAATCGCGCTGGCCTACGAGGGCATCCGCCCTGGTGGCGCCGTCATCTCCGTCGGCATCGCCGGCAAGGGCGAGATGGTTGCGCTGCCCGCCTCGACACTGCCGAACACGCAGAAGCGCATCATCGGCAGCAATTATGGCGGTGGCGTGCCGGAGCGGGACTTCGAGCGCATCCTCGGCCTTTACCGTGTCGGAAAATTCGACCTGGATCGGCAGGTCGGAAAACGCGTCGGCCTTGACCAGATCAATGACGCCTTTCGCTGGCTGGAACAGGGCGTGCTGGCCCGCACCCTGATCTGCTTCGACAATTGAGCCGCCAAGACCGGAAATGAACATTGGTGTGTATCTCGCGCACCCTGTTCCTCGCTACGGCTCGGAAGGCGGCGCCCAGGCCTTGGGAGCCCGTCAGAATGTCAAGCTCGTATCGTTGGCAATGCGCTGGTGTGTCACCATGATGAAATTATTGACACATATCATCATTTATGTGAATAATTCTGAACCCGCCACGTAAAGGATGACACGCTCAATGTCCCAGCAGCCCTATTCCATTCCCCAACGCTCGCCGCTCTATCAGGCTCCGCCTTTCGACTACAAAGCCTTCAGCAAAGTCAGCGTTTTCTGCCGGGTTGACGAGGCCGCCATTCAGGGCGCGCTGCCTCAGCAGTTCGACGTGCGCGGAGATGTTATCGAGTTCTTCATCATGGACGTGCCCGCGGGCGGTTCCCTCGGCTCCTATGCCGAGGGCGGCATCGTGGTGCCGATGAGCTACAAGGGGCGGCCGGGCGGCCATGTCCTCTACGAGATCGTCACCAACGACGATTCCATGGCCGTCGGCCGCGAGGTCTGGGGTTACCCGAAGAAGATGGGCGACGTTGAATGGCAGGCGGATGAAAACGCCATCAAGGCGAAGCTTTCACGCCGGGGCACGTCGCTGATCGAGATCGATTTCAAGGTTGACGGAACGCAATTCGAGAAGCCGGTGCTACAGCCGCGTTTCCAGACGCGCATCGTCCCGTCGCCGGAGAGCGCGGCCGTCGAGACGCAGATCATCGAGAACTCGCTAGGCGGTGCCTCGGTGATCCGTCACGCCTTCGGCAAGGCGGACATCAAGGTCGGCGGTAATGCCAGCGATCCTTTCTCGGATTTCAAGATTCTTGAAGTCGTCGGTGCCGAGATGGTCATCGCCAATTTCGTCCTGGCATTCGGCAAGATCGTCGGCTGACGCTCCAACCTTGGGTCGCGGTAATGTCTTCCAGCACTCCGGAAAAGATGTTTCGCCTTGACGGCCGGAGGGCGTTCATCACTGGTGGCGCCGGCGGCATTGGCCGGGCGGCAGTGCTCATGTTCGCCGCGTTTGGCGCCGACGTCGCCATCTTTGACCGCGACGTGGATGCCGGGCGGGCCGTGGCCGATGAAGTCATGGCAAAGGGCGGCGTGGCGGCGGCCTACGGGCTCGATGTAACGGACGAAGCCTCGGTGCTGGACGCCTTTGCCGAGGCCGAGCACAAATCCGGCGGCCTGGACGTCCTCGTCAACAATGCCGGCATCTCCATCCGCAAGCCATCCACTGAGCTTGCGCTGGAGGACTGGAACAAGGTGATCGCCGTCAACCTGACCGGCATGTTCCTATGTTCGCGCACCGCCGCGCGCTCATGGCTATCGCGAAGGGTGATGGGTACCGTCGTCAACACGGCATCAATCATGAGCTATTCGGGTGGGGGACTTCACCCGAATATCTCCTATCAATCAGCCAAGGCCGCGGTCGTGAACCTCACGCGAACGCTGGCGGTCGAATGGGCCAGCGCCGGGATCAGGGTCAACGCGGTCGCTCCGACCTGGGTGCGCACACCGCTCATCGACCACCTGATGAACGATCCCGTACAGATGGAAAAGATCTGCCAATTGACGCCGATGCGGCGCCTCGCCGAGCCGGAGGAGGTTGCTTCGGCCATGATCTTCCTGGCGGGCGGTGCATCGTCGATGACAACGGGCCATGTGCTGGCCGTCGATGGCGGCTACCTCGCGATGTAATCCAACCATGTTTTCCAGGAGGATGAAGGCTGAAAGGGACAAGGCTGATGGCGTTCTGGTCGTCATCACCAAAATGAAGCAACGGTCTTGAAAATTCACGTGGATGTCGCGCGACTTGGGCATCCTTATCACCATGTTCAACGATGAAATGACCAAAAGGGGAACCATCATCATGAAGAGAAGCAATATCCTTTCAGCGCTCGCATTCGTGCTGGCGTCGAACATCCTGCCGGCGTCGGCGGCCGATATCGTGCTTGGCGGCAGCGCGCCGATGTCCGGCGCGCAGGCCGAGTTCGGCCAGTCGCAGATCGACGGTGCCCAGCTGTATTTCGACCAGCTGAACGAAAAGGGCGGCATCAACGGCAACAAGGTCGTGTTCCGTCCTCTCGACGACCGGGCCGACCCGCGCCAGGGCACGCTCGTGGCGCAGCAATTCTGCGACGATGCGGCGGTCATCGGCGTCATCGGCCACATGAACAGCGGCGTCACCATGCCGGCCCTCGACATCTATTCCGAATGCGGCATGCCGCAGGTCGTGCCCGCCACCAATCCGCAGCTGATGCGCATGGGCTTCAAGACTGTCGTGCGCCCGGTGGCGAACGACTTCGTGCAAGGCGCGTTGCCGGCGAAGTATGCCGCCACCAAGCTCGGCCTGAAGAACGCCGTGCTGGTGCATGACAAGACCGTGTTCGGCCAGGGCATCGCCGGCGTGTTCAAGGACAATTTCGTGAAGGGCGGCGGCAAAATCGCCGGCACCTACGGCGTCAATCCGGAGGACGTCGATTTCTCGGCGCTGATCGCCAACATCAAGCTCGAGAGTCCCGATGTCGTCTACATGGGCGCCGGCATGCCGCAGCTTGCGCTCTTCCTGAAGCAGATGCGCGAGCAGGGTCTCAAAGCGCAGTTCATCGGTCCAGACATCGGCTTTACGGTTGACCTGATCACGCAGGCAAGCCCGGCCTTTGCTGAAGGCGCTCTGTTCACCTTCCAGCTTCCGCCCTACGACTCCTCGCCGGAGCTGAAGGATTTCACGGCGCGGCATCAGAAGCATTTCGGTCGCGCACCTGGACCCTACGCCTCGCTCGGCTATGTCAATGCGCAGGTGATGGCAGCCGCCATCGAGAAAGCACAGACGACGGATCGCGAAGGCGTGCTGACACAGCTGCGCAACGTCAAGGTGGATACGCTGCTAGGGCCTGTATCCTTTGATGAAAACGGCGAGAACACCAGCGCGCCGATGTACCTTTATGTCGTCAAGAATGGGAAGTTCGAGCTGGTCAAGGAGTAGCCGGTCTGCCGGGAAGCTTCATCGGGGCTGACGGAATGCGCGTCAGCCCCAGGCGACAGAGGGTGCTTCATTTGCTCGACTATTTTCTTCAACAATTGATCTTCGCACTGGCGATCGGCGCGATCTACGGGCTCATCGCGCTTGGCTATACGATGGTCTACGGCGTGATGCGGCTGATCAACTTCGCCCATGGCGAGTTCTTCATGCTAGGCCCGTATGTCTACACCTTCGTGCTGACCGGGCTGGTCGCCATCGGCGGTGTGACGCCGGCGCTCGATTCCACGTTGGCCATTGTCGCAAGCTTCGTCACTATCGGCCTGCTCGGTGTCGCTGTCGAGCGTTTCGCCTACCGGCCGCTGCGAGGCTATGGCAGGCTCGCGCCGATGCTCAGCGCGCTCGGCATGTCAATTATCCTGCAAAGCGCAGTCCGTGTCTTCGTAGGCCCCCAGCCAATTCATTTCCCGGCCATCATTCCCAATTCGCCGATCGACATGTTTGGCGGCATGGTAACCACGGTCCAGATCGGGATCCTTGTCGCCGCAATCCTGCTGATGGCTGGGCTGACGATGTTCGTCAATGGGACGCGGCTTGGCATCTGGATCCGCGCCGCCTCGGAAAACTGGGTGACCTCAAGCCTGCTCGGCATACGCGTCAATCGCGCCGTCAGCCTGATCTTCTTTATTGGCCCCGGTTTGGGAGCAATGGCCGGCATCATGTATGCGTCCTATTACGGCATCATGCAGCCGACGATGGGTTCGACCATCGGGTTGAAAGCCTTCACGGCTGCGATCCTCGGTGGGATTGGCTCCATCCCCGGGGCGATGCTCGGAGGCTTCCTGCTGGGCGCCATCGAAGTATTCGGCACCGCGTTCCTGCCGATTGTTTCAGGCGGCCTCATCGGCACCGAATATCGCGACGTGTTCTCGTTCGCCGTTCTCATCGTGGTTCTTCTGTTCAAGCCGGCCGGCCTTCTGGGCGAAACGGTTTCGGAAGAAACCACCGTTGCGAAGAAGGATTACTGAGCCATGACCAACTCGGTTTTTCTCAGGCGACTGGGCCTGCTCGCGGTACTGGTCGTCTGTGTCGCGCTTCTGGCGGCGGTTCCGCATCTTTCGTCCTATTACGTGCGCGTCGTCGACAGCATCCTGATCTACATCATCCTCGCCGTTGGTCTCAATCTGGTGGTCGGCTACGCAGGCCTGCTGGACCTCGGTTTCATCGCCTTCTACGCGGTCGGCGCCTATGCCTATGCGCTTCTGGCGAGCGGGCAGTTTGACATCCACCTGCCGTTCATCCTGATCCTGCTAATCGGCGGGCTTGTCGGCGGCGTAGCGGGTATCCTTCTCGGCTTTCCGGTGCTCAAGCTGCGCGGTGACTATCTGGCGATCGTCACGCTGAGCTTCGGCGAGATCATCCGCATCGCCATCAACAACGCCGACAGCCTCACCAATGGCCCGCAAGGCATAGCCGCACTCGACCGCGCCAGCCTCTTCGGGCTGCCGCTGACCAGTCCGGTGCACTTCTATTGGTTGCTTCTGCTTCTGGCGATCATCGTCTGCACTTGCGTGTACTTCATGGAACGCTCCATCCTCGGCAAGGCCTGGCGGGCGCTGCGCGAGGACCAGGACGTAGTGCGTGGTCTCGGCATCAACACCACGACCCTGAAGCTTGCCGCCTTCGCCATCAGCGCGACCATCGGGGGTGCCGGCGGCGTCATCTTCGGTTCGTTCCAGCGCTTCGTCAGCCCGGAAAGTTTCACCTTCCAGGAATCGCTTCTTGTTGTGCTGATCATCATCATAGGCGGGGTTGGCAACATCGTCGGCGTGATCGCCGGCGCCATCGTGCTGGTAGTTCTGCCGGAAGTCCTGCATTTCGCGGCGCAGTACCGATTGCTGATCTACGGCGTGGTGCTGGTGAGCGTCATCGTGCTTCGTCCGACGGGCCTTGTCTCGCCCCGTTACAATCTCGGCTTTTTCCTCCAGAAGGTCAGGACGTTATGGCTCTCGCCCTCGACAACGTAAGCAAGCATTTCGGCTCGCTGGTGGCGATCAAGCAGCTCTCGCTCGCCTTTGATGTCGGCCAGATCTATTCGATCATCGGCCCCAACGGCGCGGGTAAGTCGACAGTGGTCAACATGATCGCCGGCTCCTATGCCGTGACGTCGGGCAGCATCCGGCTTGGAACCGCGATCCTCAGCGATTTGCCGAAATACCGTGTCGCACGGCTCGGCATTGCCCGCACCTACCAGAACCTCCGTCTCTTCGACGGCATGACGGTGCTCGAAAACCTAGAGGTCTGCTTCTTTCCGCATTCGTGGCCGTCGCTGTTTGCCGGGCGCAGTCGTTTGAGCAAGGCGGAGCGCCTCGAGCGTTGCCGGGCCTGCCTCGAACGGTTCGGCCTGACCGATGTCGCCGGATTGCTTGCCGGCGACCTTCCCTACGGTCGACAGAAGGCCCTGGAACTGGCGCGTGCGTTCGTGACCGAAGCGCCGGTTGTACTGCTCGACGAGCCGGCGGCGGGCCTGAACCACACCGAAACCAAGGACATGGCGCGCATGATCGCCAGCCTGAAGCGCGCTGACCGCGCGATCATCCTGGTCGAGCATGATATGGACCTGGTGATGTCCATATCGGACCGCGTTGACGTCCTGAACCACGGCGAACTGCTTTGCTCCGGCACCCCGGATATGGTTCGAAGCAATGAAAGAGTGCAGGAGGCATATCTTGGAACAACCGCAGAGCTCGACGCCATCCACAAGCTTGCTGAAGGTCGCCGGTCTCAAGGCGGGATACGGTCGAACGCAGATATTGTTCGGCATTGATCTCGAGCTCAAGGCCGGCGAGATCGTCACCATTATCGGGGCCAACGGCGCCGGCAAGTCCACGACGCTGCGCTCCATCTCCGGCCTGACGCAGATCTATTCCGGCACGATCGAATTCAAAGGGCGGTCCATCAAGGGCACGGCTCCAGAGGAAATCACGCGCCTGGGGCTCGCGCATTGTCCGGAAGGCCGGCAGATCCTGCAGCGCCTGACGGTCGAGGAGAACCTTCTGGCCGGCTACATCCCCAATCGCGGCCGCGCCTTCGAGGACATCCGCTCGCAAGTCTACGACATGTTCCCGGTGCTCAAGGAGCGTCGCAATTCGCCTGCCAGCCGGATGAGCGGCGGGCAGCAGCAGATGCTCGCCATTGGCCGCTCGCTGATGGCCTCACCCGAACTGCTGATGCTGGACGAGCCATCTCTTGGGCTCGCGCCGAAGATCATCAACCAGATATTCGAGATCATCATAGGCCTGTCCAAGGTCGGCATCAGCCTCATCGTCGTTGAGCAGAACGCGGCGGTCGCACTCGAAATCGCTGACTACGCCTACGTCTTCGATGCCGGCCGATGCACTGTCGAAGGCGGCGCCCATAAGGTGCTGGCCGACCCGGTACTGAAGGCCGCCTATCTTGGTGCCTGAGCGGGAACATCAAATGCCTCAAGATACACTCAAAACAGACCAGGACGTCGTGCTGATCTCCGGCGCTGCCTCGGGAATCGGACGTGCCGTGGCGCTGAAGCTTGCGGGCGAGGGGGCGCGCCTAGGCCTGTTCGATCTGAATGCGGAAGCACTTTCGGAAGTTGTCGCCGAGTGCGGGGCGCCAGACGCCGGCATCGTCGCGATTTGCGGCGACGTCTCCAACGACAACGATGTCGAGGGCGCCGTTGCCCGCCTGGTGAATGAATTCGGGCGGCTCTCCGGAGTGGTTTGTGCGGCCGGAGTGGCCCTCAAAGGGGATGTAACCAATGTCACGGACGACGTGTGGGACAGAACTCTCGCGGTCAATCTCACCGGCACATTCCTGATGGCTCGCCATGCCATGCCGCGCTTGGCCGAATGTGCTCCGTCCGGTTTCGTGGCCGTCAGCTCGGATGCCGGCGTGCGCGGCTCCCGCGGTTACGCGGCCTATTGTGCCTCCAAGCACGGCGTGGTGGGCCTCGTCCGCTGCATGGCGCTCGATCACGGCCCGCAGGGTGTGCGCAGTAACGTGGTCTGCCCGACATTCGTCGACACGCCGATGGCTCAGGGTTTGCTCAAGGATGGCGGACGTTACGACCGCGCCTTCTATGAAAGCCGCATTCCGCTGGGACGTTTCGCGCGGGCCGACGAAGTCGCCGACGCCATCTGTCATCTTCTGTCCCCACAGGCGAGCTACGCCAACGGCTCAGTCTATGTGCTCGACGGCGGCACGACAGCCGGAACATTCGGTTAGCTATGTGCTGTTCATGGACAGTCGCGTGGACAACCTATTGTAACCGGTGTTGAGATATATCCCTGCATTGACAAAGCCGGTGCAGTTCATCAATCCCGTCATGGATGTGGAAACTCCCAGAATAGCTCTCATGCCCGAAAAACCTGAAGTCTCCGCCCCGGCGCCATCACATGTAGGCAAGGTTCTGCGTGAGTTGAGGCGCTCGCGCCGGGTCACGATCCAGCAATTGGCAAAAGGCTTGAACCGTTCGACCGGCTATGTCAGCCAGCTGGAGCGCGGCATCTCACAACCCACCCTGAAGGACCTTTATGCGGCCTGCACCATCTTCGGCGTGCCGATGAGTTGGTTCGTCGATCTAAATCAGGTGAACGGCGAAGATCTTCGTGAAAAGGAATTCATCGTTCGTGCCGGACAGCGTCGGTTCATGTTGCACGAAGGCGCCCGTACCGAACTTCTGTCGCCAGAACTCGACCCGAAACTGGAATTCATGATCTCGACCTTCGAGCCCGGTCTGGAAACAGAAGCCAAGAACGTGCCGACCACGGGTGCCGAATACGGACTGCTGTTGAAAGGCAGTCTTGAGCTGTGGATCGACGAGGAAAAATTTGAGCTTTCAGAAGGAGACAGCTACCGCTTCAGCCGTTCGTCGACGTACCGCTCTCGAAATCCTTCGGCGAGTGTGCCTGCGGTCATCGTCTGGGTGGGGGTTTACGTTTAGGCCGGAAAGGCTCGGAGATGTTGGCCTGCAAGATATCGTCATCAGCGCCACAAGGCAGCCCATCACCCACATTCTCGACGGGTTCCATCTGCCGATGCGGCTTCGACACATCGAGCAGGCATGGGACGGGATCGAGGACGTGGCGGATCTGCGTATCTATCTTTCAGAGTGCGCATTTCATATTCCGCGACCACGACATCTGCTATGGAGTGGTTATATCCGAGAGGCGAGGCGGGCCGTACAGGACATGCTCTATCACCTGCAACGGCATTGCCAGATTTGGGGCGCCAGTCTCAAGGTCAAGCGGTTCGTCGAGTTGGTGAGCAACCTTCGAACCTACCTGATCTGGATGAACAAAAAGCGCCAGACGGGTGGGTCGCCGACGGGTGCACATCGGGTTCTTCAAGTTTGACCTGCGGTCGCGGATGGTCGCTTGAAGCAGGCCAAGCCCGATCTTGCGGCGTAACCCCCACTTTTCCCGCTCCCTACGAGCTCGTTTTTACAGCCTCTACAGCACCCAATTGGTAGCTGAGGCAGAAGCCGTTGCAACCGTGGAATGAAGCCGAAGCCATTATTCCCGCGTGTATGGTACGCCCAGCATGGCTGGGGCGCTGGTCCGCGAGCGACTGATCATCAGCGCGACGATCGCCGCAACATAAGGCATCATCAACATATATTGGTACGGAATGGCGATGCCGACGCCCTGGATTTGCAATTGCAGCGCATCGAGGAAGGAGAATACCAGTGCCGCCACCAAAATCGGGTAGGGCCGCCAGAGGCCGGCGATGACGATGATGATGGCCAGCCAGCCGCGCCCGTTGGTCATGTCCGGCACAAAACGCGCCGCCTGGCCGACGGAGAGAAATGCGCCGGCAAGGCCCGCCATCAGGCCGCCGAAGACCACGGCTGCATACTGCACCGGCGCCACCTTCACCCCCTTTACATCGAGGGCCTTGGGATTGTCGCCGGCGCAACGGACGATCAGCCCATAGCGCGTCCGGAACAGGAAAAGCCAAACCGCCGGCACCATCAGATAGGCGACGTAGGTCAGCACCCGCTGGTCGAACAGGATGGGGCCAAGCGCCGGGATATCGCTCAACCCCGGTACCGGCACGTCGGCGAAAAAGGGGATGGTCGGTGTCTTGCCGTCGCCAGCGAAAGCGGAACGCAACCAGTAGGTGGAAAGGCCGGCGCCGAGCAGGTTGACGGCAAGACCGGTGACGATCTGCTCGACTTTCAGCGTGATCACCAGCACGGCAAAGACAAGGGCCATCAGCGCGCCGGTGAGCCCCGCTGCAAGGACGCCCAGCCACAGCGATCCGCTTTCATAGGCCGCGAGATAGCCGGTGAAGGCTCCCATCAGCATCATTCCCTCGAGACCCATATTGTAGACCCCGCTGCGCTCGGCAACGAGTTCGCCGAGTGCCGCGAGCAGGAGCGGGGTGCTGATGCGGATCGTGGCCGCCGCCACGCTGGTCAGGATTGAGGCTTGAAAGAGAGCGTCAAGCACGGGCGACCCTCCGCAGGCGGAAGTTGCACGTCGCCCAGCCGGCGAGGAAGAACAGAAGCAGGATCGCCTGAATGGCATAGATCAGCGCCGAGGGTACGCCGGTCTTGATCTGCATGAGCGTGGCGCCGTTGAGCAACGCCCCGAACAGCACCGAGGCGACGACGACACCAAGCGGATGCAACTGGCCGAGGATGGCGACGATGATGCCGCTGTAGCCGTAGCCCGCTATGACGCCCGCCTTCAGGCGGTAGTGCACGCCGTACACCTCCGTGATCCCGGCGAGTCCCGCAAGCGCGCCGGAAACCAGAAGCACCACCAGGATCAGCCGTCGGGTGTTGGTGCCCTGCACATCGAGCGCGCGCATGTTGGAGCCGGCAGCCTTGATCTCATAGCCCAGCGGCGTGCGCGTCAACAACACATGAACCAGCCCAGCCGTCACGATTGCCAGCAGGAAGCCGGAATGCAGCCGCGAACCGGAAAACAGCAGCGGAAGCGCCGAGTTCGGGTCGATCTTCGGCGACTGCTCGAAGAAGGCGCCTGCCTCACTCCAGGGGCCGCGCAGCAACAGCAGCGAAAGGACATAGACGATGATGTAGTTGAGCATGACGGTCGAGATCACCTCGTCGACCGAGAAGCGGGTCTTAAGTATGCCCGCCAGGCCGGCATAGAGCGCCCCGCCGACAATGCCGCCGGCTATGATCACGGGAATTTGGATGAAAGGCGAGACGCCGGCGAGGTTGTGCTGCAGCCAATAGGCGAACATGGCGCCGGCAAAAACCTGGCCCTCGGCGCCAATGTTCCAGATGCGCGCGCGGAAGGCGACACAGGCGGCAAGGCCGGTGAAGATCAGCGGCGTTGCCTTGACCAGCGTTTCGCCTGCGGCGCGCAATGAGCCAAAGCTGCCTTGCAGGAGAGCCGCGAAGGCCGCCCCTGGACTTGCGCCCGCAGCGGCGAAAAGCAGGCTGCACACCAGAACCGCCGCTGTCGCCGCCACGGCAAGCGCAACGATGCGCGCGGTCGGCCGCGGTTCCAGCCGGCGCTCGAGGCGCCACTCCACGAGGTTGAGATCGGTCATGCCGCGGCCTCGCTCCCATGGCCGGCCATCAGGCGGCCGATTTCGTCATAGGTGGCTTTTTCCCTGTCGAGCACCGCCAGAATGCGGCCGCGAAACATCACACATATACGACGGCTGAGCGCGAAAAGATCCTCAAGGTCCTCGCTCGCCAGCAGGATGGCGCAACCTTCGTCGCGCTTGCGCAGGAGTTGCCGGTGGACGAACTCGATGGCGCCGATATCGAGCCCTCGCGTCGGCTGGTTGCACAGAAGAAGCCGGTTCGCCTTGGCGAACTCGCGGGCGAGGATGACCTTCTGCGCGTTGCCGCCAGACAATTTGCGAGAGAGTGCCGATGGGCCGGTTGCGGCAATCGAATAGGCGCTCATTGCCGTGCGTGCGTTCGCGTCGAGCGCCGCGGCATCGATGAACGGCCCGTTGCGCCAGCGTACTTGCCATTGCTGGCCGAGGACGAGGTTTTCGCCAATATCGAGGTCGGCAATGAGCCCGTCGCGGAAACGGTCGCTAGGCACGTAGCCCACGCCCTTGGCCGCCATAGTCGCCGGCGAGTACGCTTGCAGCGTTTCGCCATCAAGCAAGATCGTACCGCCATCGGGCTGGGCGAGGCCGCCGAGGCACTCGAACAGTTCATCCTGGCCATTTCCGGAGACGCCGGCAATGCCGACGATCTCGCCGGCTGCGATATCGAGAGACGCGTTGTCCAGCACGGGCCTTCGATCGTGCAGGAGCGTGAGCCCGCGCACCGAAAGCACCGTCCCGCCGAGCGCTTTCGCAGCGCCGGCGCGCGCCGGCGCCGCAACGGAGCGGCCGACCATCATGGTGGTGAGTTGATCGCGGCTGACCTGCGAGGTTACGACCGTTCCAACCAGCCTGCCCTTGCGCAGCACGCTGACCTGGTCGGATTGCATCACTTCCGCCATCTTGTGGCTGATCAGCACGACCGACAGATCTTCGCTGGTGAGCCGACGCACGATCGCGAACAGGCGGCGCGATTCCTCAGGCGTCAGCACCGCCGTCGGTTCGTCGAGGATAAGCAGTCTGGCGCCGGTGTAGAGCGCCTTGACGATCTCGACCCATTGCTGTTCGCCCACCGAAAGGTCGCCGACGAGCTGGTGCGGATCGAGCGAGATGCCGTAGGTGGAGCAGATCGCCTCGATCCTGGAGAAAGCCTCGGCCCGGCCAAGCCGCCAGCCGGAGCCCGTGCCGACCACCACATTCTCCAGCACGGTGAAGCAGGGAACGAGAACGAAATGCTGATGCACCATGCCGATGCCGGCGCGGATGGCTTCACCCGGCGAGCGCAGCCGGACGATCTTGCCATCCACCCGAATTTCCCCCGCGTCGGGTTGATAGAGCCCGTAGAGGCAGGACGACAGCGTCGACTTGCCGGCGCCATTCTCCCCCAACAGGCAATGCAATTCGCCTGGCATGACGTCGAGCGAGACGTCGTCATTGGCGACAAACGCGGCGAAACGCTTCGTCAGGTGGCGGACCGACAGGCGCGGTATATTGCTCATCTCCGATCAGCCCGGCTTGACTCCTCTCCCGCGTCAGTCTGATTTCGGCTCGTTCAGATCGAGCTCGATTTTCTTCCCGCCGCCCTGGATGGCCTTGGCAGTTTCAGCCGCAAGCGCCTTGACGTCGCCGGGCATCTTGGCTTCCCAGGTGGGATTGAGGACGAGCTCGCCCGAACCCTGTTGCCAGGTGAACCAACGTGGTTCCTTCGGCGCGTCGAACTTGGCGCTCGTGGTCTTTGCCTTCCACCATTCGTCGATGATCCAGTTGATGTGCGGATCCCATTTGACGATGGTGGAGGCGACGATCGACTTCGGCGCCACTTTCGACATGTCGACATAATTGCCGAAGCAGCCTATGCCGCGCTCCTCGCAAACCTCGAAGGCGCCCGACATCTGGTAGACCATGTCCGCGCCGGCGGCGATCTGCGCCGAGGTCGCCTCGTTCGATTTGGCCGGATCGAACCAGGACTGGATGAAGGTGATCTTCTGCTTCACCTTGGGATTCGCGTCCTTGGCGCCGGCGAAGAAGGCGTTGATCTGATCGTTGGTATCTTCGGCCGGGAATGTGGAAATGGCACCGACGACACTCGACTTCGTGAGTTTGCCGGCCAGTTGCCCCATGACATAGGCGGGCTCGTGCGCGTGGACGAATATCCAATAGGCATTGCCGCCAAGACCGCGATTGCCCGAACCGCTCATGACGAACATCACGTTGGGGAATTCGTCTTTCAGCTTCTCGATCGCGTCGACATAGGCGGTGTCGCCGAACAGGATGTCGTAGTCGCCGGTCTCCGCATACGTGCGGAACACCTGCTCGGCATTATCGGAGACGTTCTCTGTGTAGTTGACTTCTATGTCGAGGCCGTGCGGCTTGGCGGCGATGATCCGGTCCATGGAACTCACGAAGGAAGATTCCCACGGCGCTTCCTTGCCCGCCGATAGAATGCCGGCGATCCTGAGCTTGGTTGGATCTTCGGCCTGTGCGCGGCCGCCCGCCAACCACGTCGCGGCCACGAGCGAAACAGCCACAACAAAGTTCTTCAGCATGGTTCCCTCCCTTTTCTAGCGTTCCCGTTATGAAGCTTGGCTCAACGGATCGACCACCGTCAGGTTTATGCAATCGATCAGGCCGAGATCGGTTATCGCGAAATCGGGAATCGCGGTGATCTGCAGCACGAACATGTACATGAAAGGCCATGGAAGCTCACAGCCGAGCGCGCGCGCAGCGTCGTCGAGTTCCCGCTCTTTGTTCGCCATCTCCGAAGGGTCGACGTCCGAGACGATGCCGCCGATCGGCAGCGGCAGGAACGACACGATCCGACCGCCGTCCGCCACCGCCTGGCCGCCATTGTTCTCGATGATGTGGTTGATCGCCAGCGACATGTCGTCGGGATTGGTGCCCACGCAAACGATGTTGTTGTCATCGGGCGCCGTCGAAGTGGCGAGTGCGCCGGAGCGCAGTCCGAAGCCGGAAGCGAACGCGACCGGCCGGTTGGACGTGCGGCCGTAGCGCTCGACGACGGTGAGATACTGCACGTCCTGTGATGGATCTGCCTCTATATGGCCGTCGCGGACGGGCAGCAGGACATCGCGGCGCGTGCGCACGAAAATCTTCTCGGGCGTAACGGCGATCGTCATCACCGCTGCCTTGTCGCCTGCTCCGGACGCGCGCACCAAAAGGTCTTCCCGCGAAACGGGCGCCACCTTGAATGTTTCGGTGACAAGCGCGCTGCGGGCAGGCGGCGCAAGATCGTCCACGAGTTTGCCGTCGCGAGCGGCGAGCTTTCCCTTCGCAATCACGGCCGAGACACGGAAATCCGCGATATCCTTGACCAGCAGGATATCGGCGGCGAGCCCTGGCGAGATCGAGCCGACTTTCTGGCCGATGCGCAGCGCCTCGGCGCCGTTGATGGTCGCCATCTGGATGGCGGTGAGCGGCGGAACTCCCATTGCGACCGCCATGCGGATCATGTTGTCGAGGTGGCCGCGGGCCAGGATATCCGAGGCGACCACGTCATCGGTGCAGAAGCTGATCCGGCTCGTCGCGGCGATTCCCATCTCCGTGACGATGCGCATGTTCTCTTCGAGAAAATGGGAGATGGAGGATTCGCGAATGACGACATGCATGCCCTTGCGCAGCTTCTCCAGCATCTCGTCCGCCGTGTAGCTCTCGTGGTCGGAGCGTACTCCGGCCTGCAGGTAGCTGTTCAACCGGTTGCCGCGACACATCGGCGAGCAGCCGAGGATCGGCAGACGGCTCTTTTCGGCGATCTCGACCGCCTGCAGGACGTCCTCATCCATCGTGTCGACGAATTCGCGCACCGTCTCCCATATGCCGACGCATTCGGGCCAGGAATGGGTGGCGCGGTGATCGTCCGGTCCGAAATAATAGCCGACGTTGGAGCGCGGCAGCGTATAAGGCGTCTTGCATGGCGCGCCCCAGAAGATCTTGAGAGGGGTTCCCTTGGCCTCGTCGAGGAATTCGCGGGCGCCTTCCAGGCCGGACACCACAAGGATCTGGTCCAGCCCGGACACGATCGAAGTGGTGCCGAGCGGCACCACCGCCTTGGCGAAGCTGGTGACCGACATCTTGGAGCATTCAACGTGGAGGTGGCCGTCGATCAAGCCAGGGCAGAGGAAATGACCGGTAGCGTCGATCATCTCGGTCTCGGGGCCGCGATATTCCGAGACGTCTCCGACAGCGACGATGCGATCCTTGTAGATGGCCACGTCGGCCGGATAGATCTCACCCGAGGCGACGTTGACCAGCGTGCCGCCGGTGACGATGAGAGTCGATTTATGCTCGGCGCGGCCGGCGCGGATGAATTCGCGTATGTCGGACAACTTCATCTCCGCTCGTGTCGTCTCGCCCGGCTCGAGACCAAGCTTGTCTGCGCCGAAAATCCCACCTTGCGCGCTCTGATCCTGTCGTATTAGGGTCGTCCACGCAAACGGCAGTTTCGGGCCATTTCTGAACGCACCGTTCAAGTTCTTGGACGATCGATGGATTTTGAAGCGATCGACTATTTCATCAAGGTGGCGGAGGCCCAGTCGCTTTCGCATGCCGCGAAACTGTATGGGCTGCCCAAGTCCAGCCTCAGCCATAAAGTGCGCGCGTTGGAGGATTCGCTTGGTGTCGCACTCTTTGTGCGCGACGGCCGGGAACTGCATCTGAGCGATGCCGGGGCCGAATTCCTTGACCATGCGCAACGCATCAAAGAAAGCTGCGAAGGAGCCAAGGCAGCGATCGCAGAGGCGGGTCACGATATCGCCGGCACACTGACGATCGGCTCGACCGGCGAGTTCGGCACTTCCTTCACCTCGGAACTGCTGTTCGCCTTCCGCCAACAGTATCCGCAGGTGCATGTCGACGTGATCTTCCTTTCGCTCGGCTATTTCCTGGCACCGGAGAAGCACCAGCCCTTTGACGGCATATTCCATTGGGGCGAGCCGGCGAATTCGGATTATGTCGCGCGCAAGCTCGGAGAAGCGTCGTTCTGCCTCTACGCCAGCCCGCGCTACATCGAGCAATTCGGGGAACCGTCGGCGCCCGCGGACCTGGCGGGCCACGGGGCTGTCGCCTTCCGCCGGCCGAGCGGCGTGCAATCCTGGCATCTCGAGCGCGGCGGCGAAACGGTCGACTTCACGCCCACCGCGCAGTGCATGGCAAACGACTATTGGATGCTGAAATACTTCGCCGTGGCTGGCGAGGGCATCGTCTATCTGCCAGCCTTCTTCACCGAGATCGAGTGCATGAACGGCGATCTGGTGCCGGTACTGCCGCAATGGCGTTCGCCACTGGTTCCGATCAACCTTCTCTACATGCGACGCCGTTATGTGTCGCGCAAGTTCGCCGCCTTCCTGGATTTTTGCCTGGACTATTACCGCCAGCGCGCCGCTTACAGTTCGCCGAGATATTGCGTCGAGGTCGTGCGCCCCTTTGCGGGCGCGCGCTCCGGAGGAGAAAACAACAGATGATCAAGAGCTGGTTCGAATGTGCGCCGCGGCTGGTGGATGTCGCCATGGGGCGCACGCCGGCCGACATGGTGATCCACAACGTGCGCTGGGTGAATGTCCATTCGGGCGAGATCATCCCCCGAACGGATATTGCGATTGCTGCCGGCCGCTTCGCCTTCGTCGGCCCGAATGCCGACCATGCCGTCGGTCCCGCGACGCGGCTTATCGACGGCGAGGGCCGCTACGCGCTGCCTGGCCTTTGCGACGCGCATATGCATGTCGAGAGCGGCATGGTGACCGTCACCGAGTTCGCGCGCGCGGTCATCCCGCACGGCACCACCTCGATGTTCATCGACCCGCATGAGATCGCCAACGTGCTCGGGATGCCGGGCGTCAAGCTGATGCACGACGAGGCGGCCGGACTGCCGATCAACGTGTTCGTGCAAATGCCGAGCTGCGTGCCGAGCGCGCCCGGCCTCGAGAATGCGGGTGCCAGTCTAGGTCCCGCCGACGTGCGCGAAGCGATGGCGTGGCCCAACATCGTCGGCCTCGGCGAGATGATGAACTTTCCGGGGGTTGTCGCTGGAAATGGCGACATGCTGGCCGAGATCGGCGCCACCCAGGCAGCAGGCAAGACGGTGGGCGGACACTATGCCTCGAAGGATCTCGGCCTGCCCTTCCACGCCTATGTCGCCGCCGGTCCGTCCGACGATCACGAAGGCACCAGCCTGGCCGACTGCCTTGCGCGGGTGCGCCAGGGCATGCGCGCCATGTTGCGGCTCGGCTCCGCCTGGTACGACGTCGCGGCGCAGATCAAGGCGGTGACCGAGCTCGGCCTCGACTCGCGCAATTTCGTGCTGTGCACCGACGACAGCCATTCCGGCACACTGGTCAATGACGGCCATATGAATCGTGTCGTGCGCCATGCCATCGCACAGGGACTGAAGCCGATCACCGCGATTCAGATGGCGACCCTGAATACCGCTCAGCATTTCAACATGGAGCGTGAACTGGGCTCGATAACGCCAGGGCGGCGCGCCGACCTCGTCTTGACCTCGGATCTCACGGAACTCCCTGTCGAAACCGTCATCGCGCGCGGCCGGGTGATGTCGAGCAACGGCAAGCTCATCGCCGACATCACGCCCTATGACTATCCGGCATCGGCCAGGAACACGGTTCGCCTGGGCAGGAAGCTTTCAGCGGCCGACTTCGACATCGTGGCGCCCGAGGGCGCGAACCAGGTCACGGCGCGGGTCATCGGCGTTCTCGAGAACCAGGCACCGACCCGTGCGCTGCAAGCTTCGCTCGGCGTCTCGAAAGGAATCGTCCAGATGGACCGGGCCGGCGACGTGTGCCAGATCGCGTTGGTGGAACGGCATCGCGGCACGGGCAAGGTCGTCAACGCCTTCGTTTCCGGCTTCGGCTACGACAAACCCTGCGCCATCGCCAGCACCGTCGCCCATGACAGTCATCATATGACCGTGGTGGGCACCGACAAGGGCGATATGGCGCTGGCGGCGAACCGGCTGGGCGAGGTCGGCGGAGGCGTCGTGCTGTTCAGCGAAGGACACGAACTTGCGCTGGTCAGGTTGCCGATCGCCGGATTGATGTCCGACCAGCGCGCCGAGATCGTGGCCGAAAAAGCCAATGGCCTGATCGCGGCGATGCTGGCCTGCGGATGCGACCTCAACAACGCCTACATGCAGCACTCCCTGCTGGCGCTTGTCGTCATCCCGGAATTGCGCATCTCCGACATCGGGCTGATCGATGTCCTGAAGTTCCAGGCGACCGAAGTGTTGGTCACCACGACCACGTGACGGCTGGCGACGCACCGCTCCCGACCTGCGAGCTATGGGCGCGCAGCTTATGTCACGCGGTCTTGGCTTCGCGGGGCCTGCCGCAGGCTACGGTACCGAGCGATGCAGCGACAATCAGCTCGATCGCCAATGTCTGCGTGCCCGCTAGTCAGGCGAGGCGCACCGTCAGGCAGCGGTGGTGGACGTCGAGGCGCAATCATCTCGACCAGGCGGTCAAGGTATGAAGGAATATTGGGTGATTAGCGCAATGCCTTGAGGAACATTCGAGTGCGCTCCTCAACAGGCGCGGTGAAAATCTGGCTTGCCGCTCCGATCTCGACCACCGCGCCCTGATCCATCATCACGACGCGATCAGCTACCTCGCGGGCGAAACCCATCTCGTGTGTGACCACGATCATCGTGGTTCCGGATTCGGCCAACGCCTTCATCACGTCGAGCACCTCTCCCACCGTTTCTGGGTCGAGGGCGCTGGTAGGCTCGTCGAACAGCATGACAGCGGGTTTCATGGCGAGGGCGCGAGCAATAGCGACGCGCTGTTGCTGGCCGCCCGACAGCTGTGAAGGGTAGTTGTGCGCTTTGTCGGCAAGCTTGACCCTGGCGAGCAGGTCTAGCGCCTCGCTGTCCACCTGGGCCGGTTCGCGTCCCTGCACGCGCACCGGAGCAACCGTTATGTTTTCCAATGCGGTCAAATGGGGAAAGAGGTTAAAACGCTGGAAGACCATGCCGATTTTCTGCCGCCGTGCGGCGATGCGCTTCTCTGAATCCTCAATCAGCCGGCCACCGCGCTCACGATAGCCGATCAGTTCGCCGTCGACGAGGATGCGGCCGGAATTGATTTTTTCCAGATGATTGATGCAGCGTACCAACGTGGTCTTGCCCGAGCCCGAGGGTCCGATCAGGCACACGACCTCGCCGCGATGGACTTCGAAAGAGACGCCGCGCAGCACTTCCCAGTTGCCGAAGAATTTGCGCACGTCCAGCAAGGAGACGAGGGGTTTCGCGCCTGTCGTCATGGCTCAGCGTTGTCCCGACAAAAGGTTGCGCAAGCCAGACGGCCTAATCTCTGCAATGGTTGGCAAGTCATGGCGGCCGTAATGAGCCTCCAGCCGCTTCTGAACGAAGCCCATGATCGTCGTCAGCACCAGATACCAGATCGCGGCGATGACGAAGAGCTCGAAGGTGCGGAAGGTGGCAGCGTTCAATTGCTGGATGGTCCCGAAGAGCTCTCGGATACCGATGACAGCGAGCAGCGACGTGCCTTTGATCATCAGCGTGAACTCATTGCCTAGCGGCGGAATGACGATACGCGCGGCCTGCGGCAGGATGATCCAGCGCATGGCCGTGTAAGGCCGCATGCCGAGCGCTCGCACGGCGTCGAACTGGCCCTTGTCGATGGAGGCAAGCGCGGCGCGGAAGATCTCGGCCATATAGGCAGCCTCGTTGAGCGATAGCGCGATCAACGCGGCCTGCAGCGGCCCGGTAAAAGTGAAAGGTCCTATCTGGATGTCGGGATATCTATAGAAGCCGGCGGCGGCGACGCCGGTGTAGATCAACACCAGTTGCACCAGCATCGGCGTGCCCCGCCAGATCCAGACGTAGAACTTCCCAAACCAGCGCAGCCATGCGTGTTTCGAACGCATGCAGAGCGCGATCATCAGCCCGACCGCTACGCCAAGCGCCTGGGCGATGACCGAAATCCAGATCGTCAGCCACAGGCCGCGCCACATGATCGCCGGCGGATTGAACAGGTACTTCAGGAAGAAGGCGCTATCGATGTTTACGTCGCCGGTCATGGCAGGCACTCGATTCAAAAAAGCCGGCCGGCGACGCCAGGGTCGCCGGCCGGAGTTGGCGGGTGTTACTGGATACCCATGGCCTCGAAGCCCCAGGCATCGAGAACCCTCTTGTATTCACCCGAGTCCTTCATCTCCTTGAGCCCCGCCTCGAAGGCGTCGTGGAGCTCCTTGTCCTTCTTCAACGTTGCGACACCGATAGTCAGCGAAAAGAGCTGGGGGCTGGCGAGCTTCAGCAGGCCCGGCTTCTGCTTGTTGAAATAGCCCGCCTGGTCGGTCGAGCCGAGATAGACGTCGGCCAACCCTGCGGTGAGCTGCTGGAAGGCGTCGGTGCCGCTCTGCAGGGACAGGATGTTGATCTCCGGCTTGCCGGCGGCCTTGAGCGTCTCGTTGGCCTTCTTCAGTTCGCTCTCGAGCGCCGAGCCGACCGCGACCGAAACCTTGCGACCGGAGACATCCTCCAGGGTCTTGAAGGTGGCCTCGTCCTTGGCGCGGACGATCAGCGCGTTGCCGGAGACGGCGTAGTCGACGAAGTCGACCACCTCGCGCCGCTCGGGCTTGTCGGCCAGGCCCGAGATGATGGCGTCGCACTGGCCGGCCTGCAGGGCCGGGATCAGGCCGTCGAAGGCGATGTTCTTGTGTTCCGACTTGACGCCTATGGTCTTGGCGAGTGCTGCCGCGATATCGATGTCGAAGCCCTCCGGCGCCTGCGTGTCGGGATTGACCATCTCCCACGGCGCGTAAGCGAGTTCGGTGCAGAACACGATCTTGCCTGCCTTGACGATGTTCTCCGGTGCCTTGGGCGCGGCCTGCGCGCCCACCGTCATCATCAGGCCCAAGGCAAGACCGGCGACGTAGCTCCACAACCTGTCAATTCTTCCGATAGACCACATTTTCCCATCCTCCCATGGCCGCCGCTCTTTGGCGGTCGGTATTGCTGGTTTCGTGATGCCTGGCATGTCGCTCGGCCTGTTCAGCCGGCGGCCGCCTGGCGGCGTCGGTAATTGTGCATGACCTCCTTGCCCGCCTGGGCAACGAGGGTCCTGATCTCTTTGCCGGCACGGCGTCCGTCGCGGGACTCGATCGCGTCGAGAAGCGATTCCTGCGCCTCGACGGGGTAACCCGTCTCATCCAGGTTGACTCCCAGCACCGAGAGGATCTGACGCACCTCGACCGTCATCTCGTCAAACAGGCGCAATAGCCGCGCGTTGCCGGAAAGCGCGCAGATCGAGCGGTGGAACTCGATGATGGCCTCTATCAATTCGGACTGCTGCCCCGACTGGGCGCGGGCGATCAGGTTCTTGTGCGTGGCGCGCAGTGACTGATGCTGCTCGGAGGTGGCGCGCTTGACAGCCGATTCCACCGCCGCCGCCTCGATCCATTCACGCAGCTCGTAAAGGTCCTCGATCTCGCGTGCCTCGAACTGACGCACGAAGAAACCGCGCCGAGGCAGCGAGATGAGCAGCCCGCTCTGCTCCAGCAACCGGGCGGCTTCGCGCACGGGGCCGCGGCTCACACCCAGTTTCTGAGCGATTTCGCCCTCGACGAGGCGCTGGTTCGGCAGCAGCTCGCCATTGGTGATGGCGCGCTGAATCTGCTCCCTTACCTGGGTCACCAGGGTGAGCGTCGGGACGGTATGAAAACCCTGCTCCAAGTCGTTTTCTCCATCGCGCGAGCCCGTGAATGGCGTTTGACAGCGCAAGGGAAATGAACCACAATCACCTGAAGACTGTCAACAGTTTACAGAAAACAGAAATGAAATTGGTCGAAGCCACACGGCGGCACTGGGAACCACTGCGAGCGAATATCGTTAGCAAATTCAATAACTTGTGGTCCGTCCCGGAACTTGGGAACATGGAGTTTACCGCCAGCGGAGCGTTGTGCGACTGGCTGGAGCAGCACGGTTTCGCGGTCCAGCGCCGCGTCTGCGGCCTGCCCACCGCCTTCCGCGCCGAGGCCGGCGAAGGCGGCCCGGTGATCGCACTTCTGGCCGAGTATGATGCGCTACCCGGCACCGACAATGCGGCGGTCGCCCATCGCAGTCCCACCGGCAAGGCGGCAGGGCATGCCTGCGGTCACAATCTGATCGGTCCGGCCAATTGCGGCGCGGCCATCGCCGCCGCTCTCGCCGCGCGGGAAGCTGGCCTTGCGGGACGTATCGTTGTGCTCGGCACGCCATCGGAGGAGATCGTCTGGGGCAAGGTGGCGATGCTCGGCCTCGGTGCCTTCGAAGGCATCGACGCGATCCTGACTTCGCATGGAGACTATCAGAACGGCGCCATCTCACGCCCCTGTCAGTCGGTGATGAACGGCGAGATCATTTTCCTCGGCGAGTCCGGTCATGGCGGCGGCACGCGCCGTCGTAATGCGCTGGATGCGGCCGAGCTCGCAGTGCAGTCGCTCGAGCGGCTGCGCGCCCATCATTTCCCCGACGTCTCGCTCGAGCATGTGCTGCGCGTCGCCGGCCATATCCCCAACGTCACGCCAGACGAGGCGCGGCTGTGGTTCACTGCCCGTCATGCCGATTTTGAGCGTACCAAGGCGGTGTTCGACTTCGCGGTCGGCGTGGCCGAACAGGCAGCCGAGATGACGGGCGTCGCCTTCCGCCATCAGTTCATCTCCGGCACGCGCGGCTATCTGCCGAACGACACTCTGGCGCGCGCGCTGCATTCGGCGCTGGAATTGGTAGGGCCGCCGCGGTGGACGGAGGAGGGGCGTGTTTTCATGCAGGCACTGGCGAAAGCGTGCCGGCCCGATGGCGGCTTCACACTGGACGAGGGCATAAAGCTCCACACCCAAGGCCTTGACCCCTACGGGCAGGACGATGGCGAAGCGAGCTGGCGCATCCCACTCGGTCGCGTCAACTGGGCGTTTCCAGAGGAAGTGCCGCTGCACAACTGGGCGCTCACGGCCCTTTCGGGCCATGCCGCCAGCCACCCCGGTCCGTTGATGGCGTCGGAAGCTCTGGCGATCGCCACGGTGCGGCTGTTGGCCGACCCGTTGGCGGTCGAGACGGCCAAGGCGGAACTGGCGGGCCGGGTCAACGGCAAGGTTCTTGGCGAGCCGGCGTTCGCGGCGCTGAAGACGATGCGCCATCGCCCCGAAAGCTTCTGGAATGCGAGCTGGGTGGAATGAACGCGCTGCCCGACCCGAAGAGCCTGCGCCTGATGCGCGAGGAGACGGTTCCGGTCACGGTGCTGACGGGCTTCCTCGGCAGCGGCAAGACCACGCTGGTGCGCCGGCTGCTCGCTCTGCCGCAGGCGGCCGACACGGCGGTCATCATCAACGAGTTCGGTGAGATCGGCCTCGATCATCTGCTGGTTGAGAAGGTGGACGAAAGCATAGTCGTGCTGCCGGGCGGCTGCCTGTGCTGCCAGGCTCAGGGCGATATGGCACGCGCGCTGCGTTCGCTGGACCAAGCGGTGGCGGCCGGCGGGTTGACGCCATTTCGCCGCGTCGTCGTCGAGACCAGCGGCCTTGCTGATCCCGCGCCGCTGCTGCAGGCCTTTCTTGCGGATCCGTTGCGCCTGTCGCGCTATCGGCTGGCGGCGCTCGTGGCCACGTTTGATTGCGCGCCGACAGATGGGTCGTTCCAGCATGCGGTGGCGCAGGCGCAGCTGGCCCTTGCTGACCGGGTGCTGATGACCAAGCTGGACATTGCCGGCGAGGCTGGCGAGGCAGGTGCCCGCCGCGCTCTGGACGCACTCGGCGTGGCCGGTATCGAACCGGCCGCCACGGGCGATGCGCTTGTCGCCCAGCTCTTCGCGCCGCTGCCGGCTTTCCGCGCCCGCTGCGTTTCGCCCTTGCCGCTGGGGGGCCATTCTTCCGCCTTCGCATCGCTGGCGCTGGACGTGCCGGGCAGGATCGACCTTTCGCGCCTGCTCGCGAGCCTGGAGGCGATGGCCAGCCGGCATGGTGAAAACCTGGCGCGGCTGAAGGGCATCATCGACGTTACCGACGATCCGCGGCCGGTCGCCATCCACGCCGTGCGTCACATGGTGGCTCTGCCGCGTTTCCTGGCGGCGATTACGCCAACGGCTCCGCGCGCCATCGTCGCCATTTTTCCGGCTGAGGCGGGCGATGCGATCCGCGCGGATCTTCGCCATCTTGTCGCGGATGCCGGGACGCCTTGCGGCACGCCCGCGGCCTAGGAGTTTTCGATGAAACTGAAAGGGCTCGACCATATCTCGCTGGCCGTCGCGGATTTCGATCTTTCGATCGATTTCTATCGCCGCGCGTTCGGGTACCAGCTCATCTTCGAGGAGCGCGAGATGGCGCGCGAGATCCAGAGCATGATGGGGATGGAGCGGTTGTCGTGCCATCTGGCTCAGCTTTCGCTGGCCGACGGCCCGCGCCTGGAGTTGATCCAGTTCCTGCATTCCGGCGCGCCGGCGCTGGCGCGGCCGCTGTCGGCCGGCTCCGGCCATGTCGGTCTGACGGTCGAGAATGTCGAAGAGGCGCTCCGCGAAGTTGCGGTGCTCGGCGCTGTTCCGATCGGCGCGGTCACAGTGTTCCCCGAGGGACGGTCCGCCTATTGCCGCGAGCCCGGCGGCTCCTTCCTCGAGCTGCTCGAATTCAATCAGGACGCAGGCTGAGCATAGCCGGCCAAGACGTCAGAACATCGGAGCAGGATTCATGAAGCTGAACCCGATCTCACTCTTCCGGACCATGACGCGCATGCGCGCCTTCGACGAGGCCTGTCTCGAAGGCGTGCAGACCTTCGAGATCCATGGCGAACTGCACACGGGCATCGGCCAGGAGGCGATCGGCGTGGCGCTGGCGCAGTCGCTGACACCAAACGACGCGGTCGTGAGCACGCATCGCAATCATTTTCACGCGCTTGCCAAGGCCGTGCCGCCACGAGCCCTGATGGCGGAGATCTTCGAAAAGGAGACGGGGCTGTGCCGGGGGCGGGGCGGCCATATGCACCCCTTCGACCCGGAGCATCACTTCTCGGCCACAGGCATTGTCGGCGCGTCTCTGCCGGTGGCGCTCGGCTATGCCTACAAATTCAAGATGATGGGACTGCCCCATATAGCTGTCGGCATCTGCGGGGACGGCGCCACCAACCACGGCACCTTCCACGAATGCCTCAACATGGCGGCCGCCTGGACCCTGCCGTTGGTATGCCTGGTCGAAAACAATGAATACGCGATCTCCGTGCGTTTCCGCGACGTGACGGCGACGCCGACCATCGCCGAGCGCGCCAGTGCCTACGGCATCACCGGCCGGCGCGTCGACGGGACGGATGTCGAGACGGTGACGCTGGCCTTCGCCGAGATCGCCAGGCACACGCGCAAGGGCGGCGGGCCGGCACTGCTGGAGGCGACCTGTTATCGTTTCAGGGGCCACTACGAGGGCGATCACGACAATTACCGCGAGCGCGCCGAAAAGCAGCGTATGCGCGTCGAGATGGATCCGATCCTGCGCTACCGGCGGGCGCTGTTGGAGCGCGGCGCCACGACCGAGGCCGAGCTCGACGCGATCGGCGCCAAGGCGAAGGAGGAGATGGCAGCGATGCTGGCGGATGTGCGCGCCGACGCCATGCCCGACCCGGCAGGCGCGATGGATTATGTCTTTGCCGAGGTGATGTGATGACGGCCAGTATACGCAACATCAACGCCTCGCAGGCCGTTGCCGAGAGCCTGATGCAGGAAATGGCGCGCGACAAAAGCGTCGTGCTGCTGGGCGAAGATGTCGGCCGCTCGGGCGGCGTCTTCGGCTCGAGCCGCGATCTCCTCGAGCGCTTCGGGCCGATGCGCGTGCGCGACACACCGATCTCGGAGATGTCGTTCACCGGCATGGGCGTCGGCATGGCGATGGCCGGGCTGCGGCCGGTGGTCGAGATCATGTTCGTCGACTTCATGGGCGTCTGCCTGGAGCAAATCTACAACGCTATGGCCAAGATCCCCTACATGTCCGGCGGGCGGGTGAAGATGCCGATGGTGATCAAGACCGCCGGCGGCAACATCGGTTCGGCCGCGCAGCATTCCCAGTGCCTGTGGGGAACCTTCGCGCACCTGCCCGGCATGCATGTCGTGGCGCCGGCTTCGGTGCGCGACCACAAGGGCCTGATGGCCGCCGCCATCCGTTCCGACAATCCGGTGGTGTTCATCGAACACAAAAGTCTGCTCCTGAAGAAGGCCAAGGATTTCCTGACCGGCTCCGAGGTGCCGGAGGATACGTTCGTGACGCCGATCGGCAAGGCCCAAGTTGTGCGCAAGGGCGGCGACATCACCCTCGTTACACTCAGCGCCGGCGTCGAATACGCCATGGAGGCGGCCGCGGAGGTTGCCGCCGAGGGCATCGCGGCCGAGGTGATCGACCTGCGTTCCATCGTTCCGCTCGACACGGAGACGGTCGCGGCGTCGGCTGCCAGGACGGGCCGGCTGCTGGTCGTCGACGAGGATTATCTCTCCTTCGGCCTGTCGGCCGAAGTGGTCGTGCGCGTGCTGGAAAAGCTCGGGCCGACGGCGCTGCGCCAGATCCGCCGCCATGCCGTGCCCGACGTTCCGATCCCCGCCGCGCTTTCGCTCGAGAAGGCGCTGGTGCCGGGGCCGGCCTCGATCGCGCGCGTGCTGCGCGAAATGGCGGCGGCATCGTGACGGCGAGGTTGGCATGAATACGACATCGAACATCCTGCCCGAGGGTCATGTCGCCGTCGTCATCGGCGGTGGGGGCGCCATCGGCGCTGCCTGCGTGCGCGCCTTTGCCGAAGCGGGCGCCACGGTCTGGTCCGTCGATCTTCACGAGCAGGCCGCGGCTGGCGCCTTGACAGGCCTCCTCGGCGCGCACCGCGCCGCCGCTTGCGATGTTACCGATCCGGCGTCGGCAGAAGCGCTGGCCGGGCTTGTCGGCAAGGCCGACAGCGTTGTCTACGCCGCCGGTCTTAATGCGGACGGCAATGTCGTCGACATAGACTGGAGCGCCTATCGCAAGGTGATGGCGGTCAATCTCGATGGCGCCTTCCACATCGGCGCGGCGTTTGCGCGACGCATGAGCGCGCGCGGCGGAGCCTTGGTGTTCTTGTCTTCAACCGCTGGCCTGCGCGGAGAGGCGGGAGCTTCCATCTACTGTGCCAGTAAGTTCGGGTTGATCGGCTTCGTCGAAAGTATGGCTGCGGAACTTGCGGGCGAGCGCATCAGGGTCAATGCCGTGTGCCCCGGCAACGTCGACAGCCCCATGCTCAGGGAAGTCGCGCATCGCATTGCCGAGCGCACCGGCGCCGATGCCGGCGAGATTTGGCGCGGCATGGCCCACAGCGGCGCCGCCCGGCGTCTGGTGACGCCGGCAGAGGTGGCGGCGCTCTGCCTGCACCTTGCCTCGCCCGCCAGCGCGGCGATCACCGGGACAACGGTGCGCATCGATGCCGGCGCCATGTTGAGCGCGTAGGGGGAAACGATGGCGACCACAGAAAGACCCGCCGATGACGCAGCGGGCGGCATGCGCAACAACACCTCGCCGGTGCCCAACATCTTTCCGCCCCCGGAATCCATGCGTCCGACCCTTGTCGGCGAGCACTATTCCGTGGTTGCCGGCCATCCACTGGTGGCGATGATTGCCGCCGACGTGCTTGATCGCGGCGGGACGGCGATCGATGCCGGCGTCGCGGCGGGCCTCGCCAGCAACGTCATCCAGGCCGACATGTGCAATCTCGGCGGCGTGGCGCCGATCCTCGTGCGGCAGGCCGGCTCCGATCAGGTCTGGTCGATCAGCGGCGTCGGCACCTGGAGCGGCAGCGTTACGCTCGAAGCTTATCTGGAGCGGTACGGGGGCGACATGCCGCTCGGCGCGCCATGCTCTATCGTGCCGGCGGCGGCCGATGCATGGCTGTCGGCGCTGTCGCGCTTCGGCACTTGGTCGTTCGCCGATGCAGCGGCACCGGCCATCCGCTACGCCCGGGAGGGTTTCGTGCTCGACCGGCGCACAGCGCTGGCATACGAGCTCATGGGCGCGACGTTCCGGAACTGGGAGAGTTCCCGCGCCACCTACTGGCCGCAGGGCAAGGCGCCGCGCGAGGGGGATCGCCTAAAGCAGACGGACTTGGCGCTGCTTCTGGAGCGGCTCACCGCCGCCGAACAGGGCGCGAACCGCGAGCAGGCGCTAGAAGCCGTGCGCAAGGCTTTCTACGCGGGCGAGGTTGCCGAACGCATCGTGGCCTGGGTGAGCGGCAATGGCGGCTGGATGACGCTGGATGACCTTGCCGGTTTTCGCAACGAGGTCGCGCCGGCGAAGAGCTACGACTATCGCGGCTGGCGCATGTTCACGGGCGGAACCTATAGCCAGGCGCCCGTCATCCTGCAGACGCTGTCGGTACTCGCCGGTTTCGACGCGGCGGCGCTCGCCGGCCGTGAGGACGATTATCTTCATTTGCTGACCGAGGCGATGAAACTCGCCTTCTCCGACCGCGAGAAGTTCTATGGCGATCCGAACTTCGCCGCGACGACGATCGAGGAGCTACTGTCGGACGAGCATGTCGCCCGGTTGCGCGCGCTAGTGAACCCCAGCGAGGCGCTGCCCGACCTGCCGACGATGGACCTGCCTGCGCCAGGTGGTCTCAGGTGGGGCAAGCGCCGCGACACCACAAATTTCACAGTCATCGACGCCAAGGGCAATGCCTTCAGCTGCTCGGCCAGCGACACGATCGACGGCAACCCGATCGTGCCGGGCCTCGGCATCATGGTATCACCGCGCGGCGTGCAGTCGAGGCTGGACGCCGGGCATCCGGCGGCATTAGGGCCGGGCCGGCGACCACGGCTGACGCCATCGCCGGCGCTGGCGCTCAGCCTCGGCGAGGTCGAGCAGAGGGTCATGGCACTGTCATCGAGCGGCGGCGACGTCATCCCGCAGGGCATATTGCAGACCTTTCTCAACATCGTCGATCGCAACATGTCGCCGCAGCAGGCGGTGGAGGCGCCACGCATCACCTGCCTTGCTTTCCCGGATTCCTTCTTCCCACATTTCCACGATGTCGGTCGCCTCAGCGTCGAATCCCGCATCAGCGAGAACACGCGCGCGAAGCTGGCGGCGCGGGGCCATCGGATCCACCCTTGGCCGGACTATGAGTTCGACGCCAGCGGTGTCGCCGTGTCGCTCGACCTGGCGCCGCCTTCATCCGACGGACGTGTGCTGGGCTCGGGCGCCGACCCACGGCGCAGCCATTACGCCATCAGCCGATAGTCGTGCGCCAATCGCCAGCGAGACCGCCAAGCCAATGGGAAACACCGACGTGAAGAACACAGTCCTCACTCTCCTACGCAGTGCGCCGGATGCATCTCTTGCGCTGAGTGCGCCCGGCCGTCCCGGGCTGAGCTATGGGGAACTCCGGGCGTTCGTGGGAAGCATTCACCGGCAGCTCGCGGCGCGCGACATCGGCGCGGGCGACCGCGTGGCGATCGTGCTGCCGAACGGGCCGGAGATGGCCTCGTCGTTCCTGGCGGTGGCGTCCGGCCTGTCGGCCGCCCCGCTCAATCCGGCCTACAGAGAGGCCGAGTACGAGTTCTACTTGTCCGACCTGAGGCCGAAGCTGGTGCTGGTCGAGCCGGGCTCCGACAATCCGGTGCGCACTGCCGCCGCCCGCCTCGGCATCCCGTTCACCGAGGTCAGGATCGCCGAGGACGCGCCCGCCGGAGCCTTCAGCCTGTGGGACGAGGAGGCCGGTTGTGTGCCGCCCGGACCGCAGCACGAGGCGCTGGTGCTGCACACTTCCGGCACCACCTCGCGACCCAAGGTGGTGCCGCTGTCGCAGGCCAACGTCCATGCCTCGGCCAACAACATCGCCGGCACGCTCAGACTGACGCAGGATGATCATTGCCTCAACATCATGCCGCTGTTCCACATCCACGGGCTGATGGCGGTGGTGCTGGCCTCGATGACGGCCGGAGCCTCCGTGTGCTGCACGCCCGGCTTCAACGCGCTGCGCTTCTTCGGCTGGGCGGAAGAGGAGAAGCCGAGCTGGTATTCGGCGGTGCCGACCATGCACCAGGCGATCCTGCAGCGCGCTGAGCGCAACCCGCAAGCGGTGGAGACCATGGCGCTGCGCTTCGTGCGCTCGTCCTCGGCCTCGCTGCCGCCGGTCGTGTTCAAGCAGTTGCAGGAGACCTTCCGCTGCCCGGTGATCGAGGCCTACGGCATGACGGAAGCGGCGCACCAGATGGCGTCGAACCCGCTGCCGCCAGGCGAGCAGAAGCCCGGCCATGTCGGCAAGGCGGCCGGCCCGGAGATCCGCATCCTGGATGGCGAAGGCACTGAGCTCGGCGTTGGCGTCGAGGGCGAGGTGTGCATCAAGGGCGCCAACGTCACCGCCGGCTACGAGAACAATGCAGCCGCCAACACGGCCAGCTTCACCAATGGCTGGTTCCGCACCGGCGACCAGGGTTTTCTCGACCAGGACGGCTACCTGAAGATCACCGGCCGCATCAAGGAGATCATCAACCGTGGCGGCGAGAAGGTGTCGCCGCTGGAGGTGGACGACGTGCTGCTGGAGCATCCGGCGGTGCGCCAGGCGGTGACCTTCGCCATGCCGCATAAGGCGCTCGGCGAGGAGGTGGCGGCTGCGGTGGTGCTGGTCGAGGGGGCGAGCGAGTTGCAGGACTTCGCCGGCGGCACGCTCGCCGCCTACAAGGTGCCGCGCAGGATTGTCATCCTGGACGAGGTGCCGAAGGGGCGACGGGCAAGGTGCAGCGCATCGGGCTGGCCAAGCTGCTCAACTTGGGCGAGGCCTGAAAGATGACCAGGGTTTGCGTTTTTGGGGCTGGCGCTATCGGCGGCTATCTGGCGGCCTCGCTGGCCAGAGCGGGCGCCGACGTGTCGATCGTGGCGCGCGGGTCGCACCTGGCGGCCATCCAGGCCAACGGGTTGAAGCTGATCAAGGATGGCGAGGAGACGGTGTGGCGCGTCCGAGCGAGCAGCGATCCGCGCGATCTCGGCGAGCAGGACTTTGTCATCGTCGGCATGAAGGCGCATGCGGTGCCGCCGGTTGTCGGCCAGTTCGCGCCGCTGCTGGGCAAGGACACCGCCGTGGTGCCGGCTGTCAACGGCCTGCCGTGGTGGTACTTTCATGGCGCCAACACCGGCACGGCGCTCGACGAGACCTGGCTGGAGAGCATCGATCCGGGCGGGGCGCAGTGGAAGGGGTTGGGGCCGGAGCGCGCCATCGGCTGCGTGGTCTATCCGGCCTGCGACGTTCCCGAGCCCGGTGTCATCCACCATTCCAAGGGCGACCGCTTCACGCTGGGCGAGCCGAACGGATCGGACACAGAGCGTCTGAGGCTGTTGTCGGAGCTGTTGATAGCGGGCGGGCTGAGGGCGCCGCGCAAGGCCAGGCTGCGCGACGAGATCTGGATCAAGCTGTGGGGCAATTCCTCGTTCAACCCGGTGTCGGCGCTGACCGGGGCCAGCCTGGATGTGATTGGCGCCGATCCGGCGTGCCGAGGCCTGATCCATGACATCATGGTGGAATGCAAGGCCATCGGCGAGGCGATCGGCGCGCGTTTCGGCGTCACTATCGAACAACGCATCCAGGGTGGTACCGATATTGTCGGCCATAAGCCCTCGACCCGTCACGACGTGGAATTGGGGAGGCCAACGGAGATCGATCCTCTGGTGTCGTCGGTGCAGGAACTCGCCCGCCGCCTCGCCATCGCGACGCCGACCCTCGACATCGTTGCCGCGCTGCTTCGCCTGCAAGGCCAGGTTCTGGGCCTCTACTCACGTAAGCAAAATATCGAAAACGCTATTCGCGCAGCCAGCTGAAAACCGGCTGAAGCCAATATACGAAGGCGCCCAACTTTGGCGTGGGTCAGTTCGCTGCCCTCGTCTCATGAACTCTGCCTTCGTGTGGATAAAGTTTCTCCTTTTCCTCAATGGTTCTGGTGATAGCTCATTGAAGCGGCGGCAGTCACGGACTCGCGAAATCCGAAAGATCGGGGGAGGGCGAACGTCCCAGAACCGTCTCGAACCCACGAGCGAGGGAGAGAAGCCGTTCGTCTGCCCTGCCGGGACAGATCACCTGCAAACCTGTGGGCATTGCCGACGGAACGTGCGGGAGCGGCAGGCTCGCCGCGCAGAGGCTGAGGACATTCGCCGATCGGGTCGGACCGGCACAGGCCTCCAGAAGAGCAGTGGATGCTGAAAGGGACGTGAAATCTCCCGGAAATGCCGGCGGCAACTTCCATTTGACCGGTCCGACCCAGGCATCGATTCCGTCGAACCAGGTGGTGCTGAGCCGGACGAGTTCCTGCTGGCGCCGGCGCGCGGCGGCATATGAGTCCGGCGTGATGTCGAACCCGGCTGCGATGCTGGCGGCTATGTCCGGGTTCATGAATTCGCTCGTGCGGTGGAACCGCTCGCGGCCGAACGAAGCGACCATCTCGGCTAGGCTGATGATGCGGAAGAGCGGATCGATCTCCGCGAGTTCCGGGATATCCATTTCCACGATGGTGACGCCGGCGGCCGCAAGTGCCGACAAGGCGTCTTCGAGCCTCGCCGCCACACGGCCGTCCAGACGGTCGCCGAAAAGGACCCGGGGCCGGCCGAGCTTTACTCCTTCGATCGCTGCGGCCGATGGTACGGGAGTGCCGCAAAGAGCGGCGAAGACGATAGCGGCATCCTCGGCGGAACGGGTCAGCGGACCGATGGTGTCGAGCGTCGCAGAGACCGGAAAGCAGCCATCCATCGGCCAGATGTCCGCCGTTGGCTTCAGGCCGAACACGCTACAGAACGCAGCCGGACCGCGGATCGAGCCACCGGTGTCGGTGCCGATGGCAAATCCGCAAAGGCCCGCCGCGACGGCGGCCGCCGACCCGCTTGAAGAGCCGGCAGTCAGTCGAAACACGGCGGCATCCCAGGGATTGCGCGGCGTGCCCCGCCGGTAATTGGCGCCCGTGCCGCTCATTGCGAACTCGACGGCCTTGGTCTTTCCGATGACGACGCAGCCGGCGGCGGCAAGGCCGCGCATGAAGCCGCCCGGGCCGCCGATCAGGTCAGAGACATCAATATCCGAGCCGGCCGTCGTTGGCATTCCGTCGACGGCGATGATGTCCTTGACCGCGACGGGAACGCCCATCAGGGGGCCGAAATCGGCACCACGGGCGAATGCCTCGTCGACGGCCTTGGCGGCTTGCAACGCGGCTGATGCCGCCACGTGTTCATAGGTCTGCAACTGGCGATCGAGGGTGGCGATCCGCGCCAGATAGGCTTCGGTCGCGGCGACGGCTGTCGTCTCACCGGCGCGCAGCCGGCGCCCGAAGTGGCTTATGCCACCGCGATCGAGCGGATCGGCCGGAATGGTCATCGGAAGTCAGCCTCCTGCAATCATACGGCCTGCGAGATCGTCAAAGCCGTGGGTAATTCAATCGGTTTTCGCCTGGCACTGCGCCATCCTCTTGACGTGGCACGAAGTCTAGGGCGCGGCTGGTGGTTGGGTGGAGGCGAGACGGGCGGCTTCTGCCGCCGCGAGAATGTTGGCCAGCGCGCTTTCGACCGCGCCGTTTCGGCTTCGCGCCGGAACAAGACCCGACAGGGTCGCTTCAAGCGCAGGGCCGCCGCCAGCCGCGTTCTCCAGCCAGCGTGCGATGAAATCGACTTGCAGCCGTTCCGCCTGCAACTCCGCTTTCTTAATCTCGGTGCGAAGCTGTTCCTTCGCGCTTTCAGCGGTGTCCTGGCGCGCGGCCTTCAGTTTGCGCCTTATGGCGCGCAAAGGCAGCACCGCGTCTTCACGCCAACCCGCGGTTCCGGCTCGCAGCGCCTTGATCTCTCCGCCCGAAAGGCGCTTGCCCAAAGTTATGTCGGCATGAACGAGCATCAGCATCTCCACCACGTCGACGCCCGCCTCGTCCTGCAGGACAAGGCAAGCTTCCGGCACGCGCTGGCGCCGATAGAAATCGAGCATGAACGCCCATGCGGCTTGTGCGGAGGAGGGCCGGTCGCTCACGTCATTCCTCTCCGTATTGGCTGGCCAGTTCGCCGATCGTGACAGGCTTGAGCGGCGCACGGACACGATAATATCCTGTCGCGTCGAGGGTCTGGCCGGTTTCGCGGGCCACGATGGTGCTGACAGTGGGACCGCACATGCGGCCCTGGCAAGGGCCCATGCCCGATCGCAGGAAGGCCTTGGTCTGGTTCGGGCCGAGGCAGCCCTGCCGCACGACATCGCGAATGGCGCCGGCGCGAACCATCTCGCAACGACAGACGACCACCTCGTCGGGCGGAGCGAGCACTTCGTCGCGCGGACGATAGAGCCGGTCGAGGAAAGGCCTGATCGTCAGGTGGGCGTCGAGGGCCTGCTGCGCGACGGCCTTTCGTCTTGCAAATTCAGTTTCGGTAATCTTGCCGAGACGCTTGAGGATCGCCAGCGCGCACAGCGCGCCGGCATCGGCGCTGGCCAACGCGCCTATGATGCCGCCGCCGTCGCCGGCGATGAAGATACCGGGAATGGAGCTTTCCCCCATCGGGTCGAGGACCGGGAGGAAACACTGTTGCCCTTCATCCCATCTATGGGCGCAGCCGATGGACCTGGCTATCTGCTGGCTTGGTATCACGCCCTCATGCAAGGCAATCAGGTCGAGCTCGATGCGGAAGGGGCGAGTGCCGGCATGGAAGCTGACGGCGCTTGCGCGCTCGGCGCCATCGATACGGAGGTTGGAAACCCGGCGGTGGATCTGCACGCCGCGCCGGCGCAACGCAGCCATCAGTCCCAGGCCCTTCCGAAGGTAACCCGGACCGTGGCCGAAAACGGCTTTCGGCAGATGCCGCAGCGCGGGGATAAGATTGGCGCGCTCCGCAGTGTCGAGAAGGACGAGGTCGGAAATGCCGGCTTCGAGGCACTGGACCGCGAACAGGTAGAAGAGCGGACCGCAGCCGGCCAGCACAAGGCGTCCGGAGGGCGAAGGCCCGCATCCTTCAGCATGATCTGCAAGGCGCCGATCGTCATGACTCCGGGCAGTGTCCAGCCGGGCACCGGAACCGGCCGCTCCATCGCGCCCGAGGCGATGACGAGGGTCCTTGCCTGCAACTGCTCGACCTTACCGTCGGCCTTGATCCAGACTGTGCCGTCGGCATCGATGCGCCAGGCGCTCGTGTCGAAGTGCAACTCAGCCGCGCTGGCGCGCAGCCTGACCGTCAGCGCGGCGCCGCCTGCATAGTCCGCGCCGAGCACAGCCAAAAGGGCCGCATTGTCCGCGTTGCGTTCGACGGCGCGGTAGACCTGGCCGCCGGGCGTGGACTGTTCGTCGATAACAAGCGTGCGGGAGCCGCCTTCGGACAGCGTTGCGGCCGCCGTCATTCCGGCAGGTCCGGCTCCGATCACGATGGCGTCCCACAGGTCGTTCATACGAGCGACCTCGCACCGTGCTGGCGCTTGACGGCCATGCCGGGGCGGGCCCTTGTCAGGCAGGATTGCTGGTTCTGTTTGCCGTCGATCTCGACCAGGCACTCGAAGCACGCGCCCATCATGCAATAGGGCGCGCGCGGGCTTTCATCGACAGGGCTTTCCCTGAAGGCCGAAATCCCGGCTGCCAGCAGCGCAGCGGCGACACTGTCGCCGGACCGGAAAGGAACCTGGGAGCCCTCGAAATCGAGGACATTGCCGCCCAGGGGCAATGCGGAGCTTCGTTCAACCCTGGTGAACATCGAACCTGCCGCTTGTGAAGCTCGAAAGATGTTCGGGCAGCCGGCCTTTCGCCAGCGCCGGACCGATCTCCAGCGCATGGACGCTGGCGAGGGTGACGCCGCTGTGGCAGGTGACGGCAAAGGCGCCTGGAAAACGCTCGGATTCCTCGTAGATGGGGAGGCCGTCAGGCGTCATGACGCGCAACGAACCCCAACTGCGCACCACCGTGGCCTCGGCAAGCGCCGGAAAGACGCGGGCTGCCGTCCTGCACAGCACGGCCGCGGTGGGTACATCTGTTCCTTCGTCGAAACCGCGGTCTTCATGGCTGCTGCCCAGCAGGACCGTGCCTTCGACCGATTGTCGGATGCAGTTGGTGGCATAGGGCAGGAATGGCTTGATCCGTTCGGTCACGACGATCTGCCCCCGCTCGGGCCTTACCGGAATTGAAAGGCCCACATGCCTGGCAAGGTTGGCCGCCCCCAGACCTGCTGCCAGAGCGATCCGCTTACCAGCCACGCCGCCAGTGCGGCTGACTGCCTTGAACCCATTCTTTTCGGTAGCGATGTGCTCGACCCGGAAACCCGGGCGGTAGCGGCCGCCGGCGTCCTGAAACCCTTGTTGCAGCGCGCGTAGCAAATAGAGCGGATTGACGTGGCCATCGAGCGGCGAAAACGAAGCGCCAACCACGTCATCGCCGATACCGGGCAGCAGAGCCCGCAAGTCGGCGAGGTCGAGGAGCGACATGTCGATGTCGCCGCCATCGGCATTTGTGCGGGCGATGATGCCGCGGCGCTTGTCCAGCTCCGTCTCGCTAAAGCAGAATTGCAGCCCGCCAGGTTGTCGCCACCCGATGTCGAAAGAAACGGCATTGCTCAACCTTGCGGCAAATCCCGGCCACATTCGCCCTGCGTGCAGTGACCATTGCATATAGGGTGGGGTGCCGACGCCCTTTCCCTGCAGCCAGACAATGCCGAAGTTGCCACGAGCGGCGCGATGGGCCTGGTCGCCTTCATCGAGCAGGACGACGTTGGCTCCGGCAGTCTGCGCGCCCCATGCAAGGGCCGCCCCGACGAGGCCGCCACCCACGACGATCAGGTCGTACGCCTCCATCGCGGTGTGCTTCAGGAGGTTTTCGGGTGGAAACCGCGAGGCCGCAAGCCCGCGTGAAGCCACTCTACCAGCGACACGACATCGTAGACAGGAACGCCAAAGGTCTTCTCGATTGCCTTCGAATAGGGAGGAAGATTGGCGCATTCGCTGACCAGGGCGCCTATCGACGGCGTTTCGGCGAGCATGCGCTCCACAGTCTCCAGAGCGTCGCGCTCCTGTGCCGCATAGGAGACCCGGGAGGCGTTGTTGCGCATGTTGGCGCGGATCGGCCCGTCAAAGGCGAGCTCGCCGAGTGGAAGGCCGACAGGAGCACCGATATTTATGAAATGCTTGTCCGTGATGGACTTGCGGTCCGAAACGATTACCCCGACAGTCTTGTCTGCCGGCAATGTCTGCAGCACGAGTGGAATCTGCATCAGACTGGACGAGGCAACCGGCACTCCGCTATAGGCGCGCAATTGCGGATGTACCATCGCCAGGAACCCGCAACTGGTGGCGATGCCGTCCACACCCAATTCGGTCAGCCGGTCGATCGCGTCGTAAAAAGCTGGCAATGCCTTTTCAGGGGCGCCCTCGATCACATCCTGTGGGCGCACGCCGGTAACCACGTGATACTGTACCGGGAAACGCCAAGTCAGAGCATTGGCGACATCACCCGGAAGGCGCTCGAAACCGGTGTCGAGCACGACAATACCGATAGGCGCGCCGTGGACTGGACGGCGGCGGCCCGGGCGATCAACAGTTTGCTCGACATTTATGACAGGTTGCATCGGTAAGGCCCTGCTGGTCAGGCGTCGTCGCCGATGGGCTTCGGACAGGCTTCGCGGTCGGCGCTCACTCCCTCCCACCGCGCCACCTTGCCGCTGTCGATGCCGAACAGGTCGAGCGCACGGCCGATGCTGTGGTCTACCATCTCTTCAAGCGAGCGCGGCCTGGCGTAGAACGCGGGAACGGGCGGCATGATGATCGCACCCATTTCGGCGAGCGCGGTCATTGTCCGAAGGTGCCCGAGATGCAGAGGAGTCTCGCGCAGCATCAGAACGAGCTTACGGCGTTCCTTCAACACTACGTCTGCGGCACGGCTCATGAGGCTGGAGGTGACGCCGGAGGCGATCTCGGACATCGTCCTGACGGAACAGGGCGCGATCAGCATACCGAGCGTCCGGAAGGATCCGCTGGAAATCGAGGCGCCGATGTTTTGAACGTTGTGGAAGACGCTGGCCCGTTCGGCGATCTCCGCCGGACGCATGCCAAGTTCCTGGGAAAGCGTCAGATGCGCCGACCGCGTCACTATCAGATGGGTTTCGACGCCAGCGGCACCGAGCTGGTCGAGTGCCCTGACACCATAGACGGCGCCGGAAGCGCCGCTGATGCCGACGATGATGCGGGGAGGCGGTAGCTCGCCCGTGCCGCCCTTCCAGGATGAAGCCGATCTGCTCACGCGTTTTCAAACCAGTCAGCGAGATCGACCTTGTCAGCAAGCCGGATCTTCTTGCGTTCGAATTCAGCCTTGCGGTGGAAAGGCTTGGTGGCGTCGACGAGCAGGCGCCCCCAATGATCCTTGGCTTCGTCTCGGTAGAAGGAAGGCGTATCGGGAATGATGATCATATCCTTGTCCGGGCGGCACCGGGTCAAGGTCGCCCACATCACGTCGTCCATGCTGTAGATGTCCACATCCTCGTCGACGACGGTGACCACCTTGGCCCAGATCGGCTCGGCGCCGATGGTGGCGAGCATGACCTGGCGGGCGTGGCCCTCGAACTGCTGGTCGACCTTGATCACGGCATGATTGACAAATGGCTGGCAGGTGACATCTAGAATGCCGGGCAGCGCCGCGCTCAATCGCTGGAAGATGTTGGCGGACACCGAGAGTTCCAGCGTCAGCACCTCTTCGGCCGAGCCGCACAGGATGCTGTGGAAAATGGCGTCGCGCCGCACCGTCACCCCCAAAACCTCGAACACGGCATTCGGGCCCTCGGGGACGTAGTAACCCATGAATTCGCCGAAAGGGCCTTCAGGCCGGCGTTCGTTTGGCAGGAAGCGGCCCTCGATGACGATTTCGGTGTCGGCGGGAACCTCAAGGTCGATATATTTGCACTTGCGCATGGCGATGGGGCTGCCCTTCAGCCGCGCCGCGACCTCGAGTTCATCCACGTCATAGGGCAGCGGAGCCGCGGCGGTGAGGAAGGATGTCGCCGGCGCGCCGATTAACATCGCCGCCTCCAGCGGCTTGCCCATTTTCTCGGCCTTCTCATGATAGATGGTGAGGTGATGGCGCGGCGCCAGGCGGCAGCGCAGCTCGCTGTCGCTCACATACATCGAGCGGTGATAGGACAGGTTGCCGATCCCCGTCTCGGGATCCTTGGCGATGAACATGGCCGAGGTGAAATAGGGCGCAGCGTCGCGATCGGAGTAGGTGATGAGCGGCAGTTCAGACAGCTTGCATTCGGTCAGTTCCGGGTCCTCGACCTTGACGAAGGGTTCGCCGACGCCTGCCGAGCCGAGATTGGCAAGATTGCTCCATTGGCGACAGAAATCGGTGGAATCGATGCCGATCACCTCCGCCAAGCGCTCGCGCGAGCCATAGACATTGGTAATGACGGGAAAGCGTGTGCCCTTGACCTTGGTGAAAAGGATCGGCTTGCCCCAGCGCTTCTGGGCCACATGGGTGACGGCAGCCAGTTCATGGAACGGGTCGATCTCCTTGTCCACAACAAGCAGGTCGCCTCGTTCACGCAAGCGGGCAACGTAATCTCTCATCGGATTCTCCTGGACGCCGCAGCACTGCGCTGCTGCGTGGTGCCGCGGTTTGGTGTAGCTTCATGCGAACTGCGCAACCGGTAACGGTCACCCGGATAGAGGAAGCGGCTGCGGGTCACGGGCACGCCTTCGCGCCACGTGCGGCGATCGAGTAGAAGGCAGGGCTGGTTGCCATCGATCTCAAGGGCGCGCCTGCTTTCTTCGTCGGCCCGGATCGCCCGGATCGTGTTGTCGACATAGGTCACTTCGGTTTCCCGCAGGAGGTAGGCGTGAGGCGTGATGCGGCTGAAGTCCTGCTTCAGGTAGTCGGGAGCTTCCGCCGGGTTGACGAAGCGATCCTCGATCTGGATGGGCGTCCCGTCCTCCTTGTGAAGCAGGCGTGAATGGCAGACCGGGCCGTCGTAGGGCAGGGGCAGCATGCCGGCGAACGGACTTTCGGGAGGCACAAGGCCGAGAAAGAGCACGTCGCTGGTATGCACGCCGCCACTGAGGGCGATTTCCTCCGAAACGTCGGGCAAATCAAATATGGCGCACTGCATCCGTGGGCCAACGACGAAAGTGCCGCGGCCCTGGATGCGAACGAGCATGCCTTCCGACTGAAGCTCCCGCAGGGCCCTGCGCACGGTCAGGGAGGAGGCGCCGAATTCCTCGGCAAGAAATTCTTCGGAAGGCACCCGGAAATCAGCGGGCCATTCGTCTCCGCGTATGCGCTTTTCGATGGCCGTCTTGATCTGCTCGTAAAGGGGCTGCGAGTTTTGAAGTTCGTTCGCCATCCTCTCGCTCCCATTGTAATATCATATGTTGGGCGGATTGATACGACGAGTTTGGGCGGATTGTCCAGCGTCATTTAATTCGCGTTGATCATGGCGAGGCTGGAATCAGCGGCAAATTTGCCGGAAATTTGCGAAATCTGAGGCCATTGGGGAAACGATGTCGCTTCGCCAAGTTGCAAATCCTGCCCGCTTGACAACGGCTACCAGTCGCTTACCCTATCATATAACTAGAAATATAATATATGAATTTGAAATACCTCTTGGCGTGGGAAGGTAGGGAATGAGCAGCGGTATCGTTCGACACGACGAGAACAATCGCATGAGCCTTGCCGTGGAGGCGGGTGGCTTCGTCTTTCTGGCTGGCCTAACCGCGGTCGAGACGCGCGGCGGTACCGTCACCGCACAGACGAAAGAGATACTTCAGAGGATCGATCATCACCTCGCCCAAGCAGGCACCAGCAAAGCGAATCTCGTCAGTGCGCAGATCTGGCTGGCCGACACCGCTACGTTCAACGAGCTCAATACGGTGTGGGAGGCATGGGTCGCCGATGTCGGCAAGCCCGTCCGCGCCTGCGTGGAGTCACGCTTGGCAGACCCTGCTCTTACCGTGGAAATCATGGTCACGGCCTTGCGGTGAGCGGTCAGCCATTATTGATGGATGAGATGTCTTTCGCGCGGCGTGCCTGCCAAGGTCCTTGATGATCCAGCGGTCGAACGATGTGACTTTCTCTGCAGAAGACAGTGACGCGGCGGCCTGATGGAAGCGATATCCACACGCGACTGGGACGTGATTGTTGTCGGCGGGGGCATCGTCGGGTGCTCCGCGGCATATTATGCCGCCAGGAATGGAATGCGTGTCCTGCTTGTGGAGCGAGACGCACCTGGGTCGGCGCAATCCGGCCGCAACCTCGGCTTTGTCCGTCAGCAGAACCGCGACTTTCGAGAGCTTGCATTGATGATCGGCGCCCTGTCGATATGGGAAGGGCTCGAAGCGGAACTGGGGTGCCGGGTAGGGTGGCGGCAGGGCGGGAACCTGTCGCTGGCGTTCAGCGAGGCGGATCTTGTTTCCCGGCGTGCCTGGCAGAAGCGTGCGGCCGAAGAATTTGGCCTCGACACGCGGATGCTGTCGGGAACGGAAACCTACGCGCTGGTGCCTCAGCTGGCGACCGATTGCGGCTTGGTCGGAGCGATGTACACACCCAGTGACGGGAAGGCCGAGCCTGCTCGAGCGACCCGCGCATTTTTTGAAGCGGCGCTCAGAGCCGGAGCAGCATTCGCTTTCGGTGAGCCGGTCACGCGCATCGAAACCAGCGCTGGAAAAGTCTCCGGTGTTCAGATCCGCGATCGGCTTTACCGCGCGGACACGATGATCATCGCCGCGGGAGCCGGGAGTGCCGCCCTGTTGAGGAAGGCGGGACTGGATCTGCCTCAGGAGTTCATCCGGGCGACGGTCGCAAGAACGGTGGCGAGGTCCGAACCGCGCATAACGGCCTGCGTCTCGGGTCAACATACCGGCATCCGGCAGGATCTGAACGGAGCCTATGTTATATCTGTCGCGGGAGGTGAATACGACCTGCGGCTCGATTCCTGGCGTCATATGCGATGGTACGAGGCCACACGAAGGTCCAATCCCGATGCGGCACGGATAAATTATCTCGCGCCGATCAAGCGGCTCTTTCCCTCGCGGGCGCACTTGCCTGTCGCCGACTTTCCGCCCAGCCGTGACAACCCGCGTCCGGAATTCTTTCGCGTGGAGCAGGCGAGCCGAGAGTTTTCCCGGCTCTTCAAGACCTTGGCCGATCTGCGGATCGAGACCTGCTGGGCGGGGATCATCGACACAATGCCGGATGTCATTCCGGTCCTGGGTCCCGTCGAAGGCGTATCAGGCATGCTCGTTGGAACAGGGTTCAGCGGTCACGGCTTCGGGCCGGGGCCGATGGCCGGAAAGGTCCTCTCGGATCTCGTCGCGGGCCGGCGCTCGCCCGTCGACATTTCGGCCTTGTCGCCAATGCGCTTCGTAAAAAACTGGATATCGTCGAAGGCAATATAAACACTGCGGAACAGGGTGTTTGGCGGTGGACTCTCTCGCCGCAACTTGTTGCGGGCTCGCGCCTAACTGGGTCTTGGTCTCAATCTGATGATAGGCGCTTCAGCCGCCTCAAATGGTGACGATTGCTAATCCGACAGCTCAGCCGGGCAGACCTGAAGGGTGGTCGCCAGGAGTAGTAGCCACGCAGCCAGGAAGTGGAGCGTTCCGCTTCCTGGACTTTCCGTTCACCCCGGGACTACGGAGCCATCTCTGGACGCGGTGATCTCGATCTCGACCCGCGCGCCGGACGCAGGAATCTGGCAGATGAGAAAGGTGCTTGTAGGTCTGATGTCGCCAAAGACCTCACCAAGAACCGGTACGACGGCCGATGCCGCCTCGGCATCCGTAACGAAGACGCGGCTGACGACGGCATCGGCCAGGCTCGATCCCGCCTGGCGAAGAGTATCGTTGATCGACGACAGGGCATTGCGTGCCTGCTGGGCCGGGTCCTCGGGAAACTCGTTTGTGACTGGATCGCGTCCAGTCGTGCCCGAAACGTGGATGATCCTGCCGTCGATGACGGCTTTTGCGTAACCGGCGATGGCTTCGGACGCGGCCCCGGAAAAGATTCGATTGCGCATGAAAATTCCTGCCTCTGGTTGAGTGATGCTGCCCATGGGAGGGAGCGTGACCCTTGCGCGACCTGACAGGACGTCCAAAATCAGATCGGCCCGGCCGGTTGCGCCCTATTTGCCCTCAGGCGGTCGGTTCACCAAGCACCGGAATTGGGCATCGACGCCCAAGGCTCCGCCGGCGGTAGCGGCGTACCTTTCTGCATCAGTTCGATCGAAATGAGGTCGGGCGATCGGACAAACGCCATGCGACCATCTCGCGGCGGCCGGCTCAGCGTAACGCCGCCCTTCACCAGCCGATCGCAGACCGCGTAGATGTCGTCCACTTCCAGGCCCAGGTGCCCGAAGTTCCGGGCCGATCCATAGTCCTCGATATCCCAATTGTAGGTGAGCTCGATCTGTGGCGCGTTGCCTCCGAGGACCTCGATATCGTTGGGGGCGCAGAGGAAGACCAAAGTGTAGCGGCCTTTTTCGTTCTCCATGCGCTTCACTTCGACAAGCCCGAGCTTGTGCACGTAAAAGTCCAGGGCAGCATCCAGATCGCGCACCCGCACCATGCTGTGGTTGAACTTCATCGTATCCTCCGCGATTGATCGGCCTGGGACATTGCTATACGTACAGGCAGTCAATTTCCATATCAAAAATCATCGTTAATAATATTTTTGACGGGCGATTGCTCAATGAGTGGCCTTGATGGTCGTCATGCTATTGATTTCACTGCCATTACCCAGCGCTTGAGCGGTGATGCAAGGGAGCGTCTTGGTGTCCGTGGCTCGGGAACGGGATCCCGGCAAGTGGCGGGGGACGCGTTCTCCATCGACAAATTCGGGTGCTATCTTGATTGAAGAGATATATTAAGATAGTAGAAAAAATATTATTTTCAGGGAGGAGCGCGTGTCGACACTTGAGGTGATTGGCCGGGTCATCATTGGCGGGTTTTTCCTGATTGCCGGCGCGCGGCACTTCCTGCATTTCAAACAGCGGATCATGGTGGTGAAAACCAGCTATGGCTGGCTTTTGCCGGCACCGATCATGGCTGCCGGGTTTGCGGCTCAGGCCGCAGCGGGCCTGGCGCTGATCGGCGGATACTGGATAGTGCCGGCAGTCGTTGTGCTGATCGCCTTCCTCGTGGTGGCGACCCCGCTCTACCACAATATGTTCATGTATAGCGGGCCGGAACGGGACCGACATTTTTACATGATCCTGATCAATTTCTCGCTCGCGGCAGCACTGCTGCTCATAGCGGCTGACGCTGTCCGAGCATGACCTAAGGGCGCGAAGCGGTTTCAGACTCATTGCCTATCTCTTCGATTTGGAGTTCGAGATCGCTCCGACCCGAAATCATCCGGCTGCAGGCGCGTCGGCTGACGCGGCAATCTGCCCGCCTCGAATGGGAAAACGTAGGAGACAGGCCGATGGCAGAGACCGACGGAGCGTGCGACGTTCTGGTTGCGGGATCCGGCTCGGCCGGCCTGGCGGCGGCGCTTCGCACGTCCGCTGCGGGTCTATCCACCATCATTGTCGAACGTGCCGGTCTCATCGGTGGAACGACGGCGATTTCCGGAGCCGCCATCTGGATTCCGGCGAACCACCACGCCGCCGTCGCCGGTCTAGCGGACGACCGGGAGCGTGCCCTCACTTACATCCGGGCCGTGGCTCCCGAGGGCTGGAGAGAGACCGAAGACGCGCTCTGGCGGAGCTTTGTGGATGAGGCCCCGAACATGCTGGCTTTCCTCGAAAAAGAGACCCCCCTGCGCTTCTCGTTGATCAAGGAAGCCGATCCCTATCTCGAAAAGACAGGGGCTGTGCGGATGGGGCGGATGCTTTCGCCCCGGATACTGCGAAGGAAGCTGGCCGGGCCATATGCCCGAATCCTGCAGCCCCCCAGCCTTCCGCATGTATTCACTTTCCAGGAGATGCTTGAACTCGACCCATTCCACCATCCGGTCGAAGCCGCCTTCAAGAGGTTGCCGCATCTGTTCTGGCGCTGGCTGACCGGCGCCAAGGGGATGGGAACCGCCCTCGTCACAGGCCTGCTCAGAGGCTGCCTTGATCATGGCTGCCGCATCGCGCTAGAAACCCGCGCGATCGCCCCGATTGTCGAGACCGGACGTGTAAGGGGACTGGTGGTCGAGGCGGAGGGGCGGAAACGGAATATTCTGGCCCGCAAGGGGGTGGTCCTGGCCACCGGTGGATTTGAATGGGACGCTGAATGGCGGGAAAAGCATTTTCCCGGACATTGCGATTTCCTGGGAAGCCCGTCGAGAAATGACGGCGACGCCCATCGCATCGCTGTCGAGGCTGGCGCGGAACTCGCACACATGGATCAGGCGAACATCACCGGAGGTCTGCCGCTGGATGCGTCACGTCGCCCATTCGGCATCAGCTCCTTCTTTCATCAGGAGCCCAACGCGATCGTTGTGAACCGCCACGGCCGGCGTTTTGTCAACGAATACCGCTTCAACCTCGGGGAAGTCATAGATGAACGCGATCCCTCCACCGGACAGCCGGCTCATCTGCCAGCTTGGCTGGTCAGCGATCAGGCGTTCCTTGAGAACTTGCCCATCGTGCGGCACTTTGCAGCGCGAAATCCGGGTTGGACCAGGAAGGCGCAAACGATCGCGGCGCTAGCCGAAGCGACTAGACTGCCAGCCGATGAACTCGCACGAACGATCGAGCGTTTCAACGCGTCCTGTGCGTCCGGCGTTGATGAACAATTTCATCGCGAGAATGTGGCATCGGGCGCGACGAAGGCGAGGCCCGGGAAAAGCCGACTGTCACCGATCCAAAAGGCTCCCTTCATCGCAATTCCGTTCAACCGAACCATCGTCTCGACCAAGGGTGGACCTCGAACCGACGCAGGCGGCCGCGTGCTCAGACCAGCCGGAAGCTTGGTGGAGGGGCTCTATTGCGCCGGCGCAGCGATGGCCAACCCATTCGGCACATGGGCGGTGGGAGCCGGCACCACGCTGGGACCCAACATGACGTGGGGCTATATCTGCGCGAACTCCATCATCTTCGCGAACGACTGAGCCGTTCGAAGGGTGCCTGAAAGGGCGCGCAATCCATTAAACCCGCGCTCCTTGAAGGGTGAGCCGGCAAGCGCGGCACCGGCTGGGCCGCTTTGGCGAGGCCATCGCCACGGGTGGCAGACGCCGCCTTGGCCGGCTGCGCTTGTTCCGGGCCTCGTCGCGGGTCGTGACCTCAACGGGAAGCGGGAAGGGCGCGTCAAAAGCGGCGTCCGCGTCCTTGGATTGACGTATGGCAGGCTCAAATGATGCGCGAAAGAAATGCGCGCGTCCGCTCATGACTGGGGTCGCCGAAAATCAACTTCGGCGGCCCTTCTTCAACGACCATGCCGCCGTCCATGAACACGACCTTGTCCGCCACCTCTTCGGCAAAGCGCATCTCGTGGGTGACAACGATCATCGTCATGCCGTCGGCGGCAAGCGAACGCATGACGTCGAGGACCTCGCCGACGAGTTCGGGATCCAGCGCGCTCGTCGGTTCATCGAAAAGCATGAGCTTGGGCTTCATCGCCAAGGCACGCGCGATTGCTACCCGCTGCTGCTGTCCGCCTGAAAGCTGATCCGGATACGCGTCGAGCCTGTCGCGCAGCCCGACCCGCTCGAGGAGTGCGATCGCCTCGTCGATGACCTCTTTCCTGGCACGCTTTTGAACCAGGATGGGAGCCTCGATCACATTTTGCAGCGCGGTCATATGGGCAAACAGATTGAAGCGCTGGAAGACCATTCCGATGTTGGATCGTCTGACGGAGATTTCCCTTTCTTTAAGTTCGTAAAGTCGATCTCCCCTACGGCAGTATCCCACCAGGTCGCCATCCACATAGAGTGCGCCGGAATCGATCTTCTCCAAATGATTGATACACCTGAGCAAGGTCGACTTGCCTGAACCGGAAGGGCCGATCAGGCATACGACCTCTCCGAGTTCGACATCGAAATCAATTCCCTTGAGAACTTGAAGGGCGCCAAAGCTCTTGCCCACCTGAACGGCGGAAACCATGGGCATTGTCATTTCGAATTCCTTATGGCTGAGCCGCCGAACATCCGTCTCGACCACGACACCGTCGCCGCGCGTTCTCCCCGGGCAAATCGTTTCTCTAGCCGTCCCTGCAACGCGGTCATCACAGAGGTTATAGCGAGGTACCAAACACAGGCGACGAGCAGCAGCGGGATGGTCTGGAAGGTACGGGACGAGATCGTCTGGACCGAATAGAGGAGATCGGACAGCGCGATGACGCTCACCAGCGATGTCATCTTCAGCATCCCGATCGTCTCATTGCCGGTCGGCGGCACGATCACTCGTAGTGCCTGCGGGAGAACGATCCGCCTCAGAATTTGTCCCGGCCTCATTCCCAGTGCTCGAGCAGCCTCCTGCTGCCCCTGATCCACAGACATGATGCCAGCGCGGACGATCTCCGCCATATACGCGCCCTCATTGAGCCCGAGGCCGAGCAAAGCGGCGGAATAGGGTGTAATCAGATCGTTGGCCGAACCCCTGAAGAAAGTCGGGCCGAAGGGTATTCCGATGACAATCTCTGGTATCAGAAATGCGAGATTGTACCAGAAAATGAGCTGCACAAGGATCGGCGTTCCGCGGAAGAACCAGAGATAAAGTCCTGCCGGAACGCTTAGAAAGGGGTTCTCCGAGATCCGCATAACCGCGAGGATGACGCTCAAAGCGGATCCGATGCACATTGCGGCAACGGTCAGCCAGAGTGTTAGTCCCAGTCCCTGCAGGACGACCGGTGCAAACAGGTTCGCGAACACCACCTCCCATTCAAAGTTGGGGTTGGTGGCGATTCCATGAACCAGCCATATCGCCGCCGCCGCCATGACCGCCGCGGCGATCCATCTGCCCGGATTGCGGACGGGAACGACCGTCAGCTTGTGGTCGGAGGCAAGATTGCGTTGCAGCCGCTTCGGCTCCGCCTGGTCGAGCGGCGTCTCAGGTACGAGACCGTCGAGCTTTCGTGCTTGCATGGCTTCCAACATTTCCTCCTATGCGCCGTTGTCTTGCAAGAAGATTCGGCGCTGTCTCGAAGTCCAGACGGCTGGCCCAGCGGTTCTTTCCGGCTCGATTCCCGATTGGGCGATCGGAGCCGGAAAGCTGTGATGCCAAGGCAATGATGGAAGCTTATGCCTTGGCTATTTCGGATATCAATTGGCTGTCGCGCCCTTGGAGACCAGATTGATGCCGGGCGTCTTCAGCTTCAGAGCCGCGATATCCCACTTATCAAAGATGCGGTCATAGACGCCCTCGTCCATCAGCGCCTTCGTTCCGGCCAACAGCGCATCGGCCAGTTCCGTGTTGTCCTTCTTCACGATGAAGCCGTCGATCTGCTTCGGCATCACATCTAGCACGATAAGCTTCACCGGCTTAGACGACTGTTTCTTGATATAGGCGGCGGCGGAAGCATCGTTGACCAAGAAATCGACGCGACCCGAAAGCAAAGCCAGGATAGTGGCATCTGCAGAAGCGAATTCGTTCGTGGTGATCGGCGGCTTGCCGTTCTTTACGCAGAGAGGCGAAAGCAACTCCGTGACGCTCTGGACAAATGTCGTGCCCTTCTGTTCGCCGCTTTTCAGGCCGCATAGGCTCAGCGGATCCTTGGTTATCGGACTGTCCTCACGCGTAAAGATGCCGTTGATGGAAATCGACAGATCAACGAACGTCACCTGTTTTTCACGCTCGACCGTGTCGGAGATGCACTCCATCGCGGTGTCGTAGCGACCGCTCTGGACGCCTGGTATCAGGCCGTCGAAGTTGATCGATTCCGCCTTGACCTGCACCCCGAGCTTCTTTGCCAAGGCATTCCAAAGGTCCGGCTCCCAGCCGACCATCGTGACATTATCCTCCGCAAAGCTCTCGCACGGAGGATAGTGCGCGTCGGTCGCCAGCTTGATAATTCCGGAATCCTGAATGCTCTTGGGCAGCATCGCGTGCAGGGCCGGGTCGGTCTTGACCGAGGCGGTAATCGCATCATCGGCAAACGCTGTCGTCGGTCTGCCGAGCACGAGGGTGGCAATGGCCAGGAGGCCGATCGAAGCTGCAAATATCACTTTCTTCATTTTACTTCCCCTTTGCTGGTGAGGTTGGGAGGGTTCGACCCCCTTGTGCTGATCACCCTTTCTGCTGAGGGTGCTCCTGCCGGTCGGGAATCGATTCCGTGGACCGGCCAATTTGCGCGCGTCAGCCTGGATGGCTCAGGCGCGTCCCGATCGTCGTTTTCTCAAGTCGGTCAGCGAATAGCGCGTGTGGATGGCTTCGGGGTCGAGGGCGAGCTCGATCAGCGCGGGCTTGCCGGAGGCTATCGCGCGTTCGAACGCCGGAGCGAAATCTTCGGTCGTCTGCACCCGCTCGGCATGAGCGCTGTAAGCTTTGGCAAGCATGCAGAAGTCAGGATTTACCAGGCTGGTCCCGTTGACACGGCCATCGAGCCTGCTTTCCTCGTGGATACGGATGGTCCCGTACATGTTGTTGTTGAAAAGCAGGATAATGACGTTGGCGCCGTATTGAACGGCGGTCGCAAGCTCTTCTCCGCACATCTGATAACAGCCGTCGCCGACGAAATTGACGACAATCCGCTCCGGGTAAAGCAGCTTCGCCGAGATGGCCGCCGGAAGGCTATAGCCCATCGAGCCGCTGATCGGACCAAGCTGCGTATGCAGCTTATAATGGGCGAAATATCTCTGACTCCAGGTCGCGTAAGCGCCCACGCCGTTCGTCACGATCGCATCATCGGGCAACCGGTTCCGAAGCCATTTCATTATGTTCGGCAAGTCGATCGGACCCGGACACGGTCCCGGCGTCGTTTCCATCTCGAAGGTTTTGCGCAGCCGGCGTACCCATTCCGCTCTCGCGGCGCGGTCGACCGAAGGCAGCCCGGCGAGCGCGGCGGCGAACGCGTCATTTTCGGCAAGTATTGCGAGATCAACCTGAAAGACCCGGTTCAATTCTTCGAGGCTGCTCGTCACATGGACGAATTTCTGCTTGGGCACGGGAATATCGAAGAGTGTGAAGCCCTCCATATATCCGGCCCCTATCGTGTTCACATCGCTGAGCGCGTCGTTGACCATGATGACGAGATCGGTGTCCCTGATGTGCGAAAGAAGAGCCGGGTTGGAGCCGATGCCGATCTCTCCGGCATAGCATTCCAGCCGATGGTCGATGATATCCCGGCGGCGGAAGGTGGTGACGACAGGCACACGGCAATTTTCGGCAAACCGCTGGATGTCGTCGCGCGCCTGCTCGGTCCAACCGGAGCCGCCGACGATGATGACTGGCCGCTCCGCATCGGAGAGCATATCGCGGACCTTCGCCATGTCGGCCGGGGCGGGTGTCCCGACGGAGGTCCGCGTGTAGGGCTTTCCTGCCGCAACGACGCATTCCTCCTCGAGCACGTCTTCCGGCACGACAAGGACGACCGGACCCATCCGGCCGGTCATGGCCGTGTGATAGGCGCGCTGGATGAATTCCGGGATGCGTTTCGGATCATCTATCTGCGCCACCCATTTCGTCATGGGCGCGAACATCGTGCGGAAGTCGTAAGACATGAACGCTTCGCGCTCCATCAACCCCCGCTTCACTTGGCCCACCACCAGGATCATCGGCGTGGAATCCTGGTAGGCCGTGTGCACGCCGTTCACGGCGTTAGTGGCGCCGGGACTGCGTGTGACAAATGCGACACCGGGCGTTCCGGTCAGCTTGCCGTAGGCCTCGGCCATCTGAGCAGCGCCGTTTTCGTGGCGGCAGGTGATTGTGCGGATTTCCGGATGGCGGCACGCCAGCGCATCCAGCACGGAAAGAAAGCTCTCGCCGGGGACGTGATAGACGAGCTCGACCCCGTTGAGCCTGAGTTCGTCAGCGAGGATCTCGCTGCCCTTCCGCTTCATCATCTTTGCACTCACTTCCTAGCCCGACTCCGATCTGTCCGGTGGCCTTCAACCGATGACAAAGGGGTTCTCGATTTCCTTGGCCGTCGATAGCCACACCGCCTTCGTCTGGAGGTATTCGCGAATGCCCTCCACGCCGTTTTCGCGCCCCAGACCGCTCTTCTTGTAGCCGCCGAACGGCGTCGTATAAGAGATGTCGCGATAAGTGTTGATCCAGACGCTGCCCGCCTCGAGCTGTTCGGACATGCGCAGCGCACGCTTCATGTCTGAGGTCCAGACGCCGGCCGCCAGGCCGAACTCGCTATCGTTGGCGATCGCCACCGCTTCTTCCTGGTCGTCGAACACGATCGTCGAAAGGACCGGGCCGAACACTTCCTCGCGGGCGATCCGCATATCGTTTTTGACGCCGGTGAATATGGTTGGCTCGATGAAGTAGCCTGCTTCGCATTCGGCAAGCTCGGGCCGTTTGCCTCCCAACACGAGGCTTGCTCCCTCCTGCCTGGCAATATCGATGTAACCCAGCACCCTGTCGTACTGCATGGCGTTGGCAATCGGGCCGATCTGGGTCTCCACCCTGCGCGGATCGCCTACCCGGGCCGCGCCGCTAAAGGCGGAAAGCTTCTCGACGAACTGATCGTGAATACGCCTTTGCACGAGCAGGCGCGAACCGGCGATGCAAGTCTGTCCTGTCGCCCCGAAAATGCCGCCGACGACGCCGCGCACCGCGTTGTCCAGGTCGGCATCGTCGAACACGATGTTTGGCGATTTGCCGCCCAGTTCGAGACTGACTCGCTTCACATCGCGTGCGGCAAGCGAATACAGATGCGCTCCAGTTACGGTCGAGCCCGTGAAGCCAACGTGTCGCGTCAATGGATGTGTAACGAGCGGCTCGCCAATTTCCTTGCCGAACCCGGTCACGACGTTGATCACGCCAGGCGGGAAGCCAGCCAGCTCGACCAACTCCATAAGCTTCAGGGCAGTGGCAGACGTGTGCTCCGCCGGCTTCATGACGATGGTGTTGCCCGCTGCTAGAGCGGGCGCTGCCTTGAGCGAGAAAAGCAGCAACGGTGCGTTCCATGGAACGATGCCGACGCAAACCCCCAAAGGCTCCGGACGAGAATAGCTTAGCGCCGGCTTGTCGCAGGGATGGACAACGCCTTCGATTTTGTCGGCGAGGCCGGCATAGTAGTAGTACCATTTGGGAATATAGCGGATTTGATGCCGCATTTCCGCGAGCAGGCGGCCATTGTCGCGCACCTCTATTTCCGCGAGCGCGTCGGCATGTTCTTCGATCAGGCTGCCAAGCCGATGAATAATTTTTCCGCGCTCGGAAGGATGCATGGATCGCCAGGGGCCTTCTCTGAAAGCACGGTCCGCGGTCCGAATGGCTCGATCGGCGTCCGTGGAATTTCCTCTCGGCACCAGCGCCCATGGCTTGGCCGTGAAGGGATCCACCGTTTCGAAATACTCGCCTGATGCCGGCTCGACCCACTCGCCGCCGATATACATCTTCATCTTGCTGAGCTCGCCCGCCATCCCGTTCTCCTGCTTTGCTGGTCCAGTGCCTCGCCAGACGCCCCTGGAATTGGAGATCGGCGAGACCACTTTAGGCATCTTTTCCGGCTTATAATGATATCATTTTATAGAGGAAACACTCATGCTTTCCGCTTGTCAAGAGCGAGGAATCGGGAAAAGAGTGGCCGGTGGCTGATTGGATAGGCTCGAAAATGATATTACTTAAGGGGTCTATCCGAGGCTCGGCTTGAATAACTCGCTAGCCGCGGCATGTCGGATCAAGGCTATCGTCGAGGACCGCAGCCTTTAGAGGGCGTTCAGCTGATTGTCAGGTGCCATCCAAAGCGATCTCCCGCCGCGTGCAATTCGGTGTCTCAGCGCCGACGGTCCGCCGTAGGTTCCACGAAATCGCAAGGCCTTTGTCCCGGTCCCTATGCAATGGGAATGCGCATGCAGTTCGGCGTCTTTGAGCTGCCCGACGTTCCAACGGGGGGAGAGGTATTGTGGGAGGTGCGACTGATGCCATTCGCAGGCTGCCGTTATGGCTGTTGCTCCGAGCCCTCGCACTTTGCCGATACAACAGTGCATGTGGTTTGCGCGGACAACGTCGGATGCCCGCTAGCGCGGCAACAACCGGGAGACCCTGGACCGTGAGGCGAAGAAGCTGCGGCCGCGATGGCGACACCGAACGATGGCCGGCCATCACCAGAGACGCGACATCGCGGATGGGCGGAGGTCTGAAATACCTGCCCAACGTGCGGGAAACCGGTTGACCTGCGCGATTCTTTGTCCGCGGCGAGGAGGTGTGTGCTGACGTGCGACCCTCAACGAGGACGACATGGCAGGTGAAGCGGCAAACAGGCGACGGACGGCAGCATGACCTTAGGGTAGCACGTAGCCCAGCCTCGAGCTGATCTTCGACGCAAATTCCCTAACGGTGGGCGCGAGGTCGCGCGAAACGTCGTCCTGCCTGCCGGAGATAGCCGCGACATCCAGGGCCGCGATCACTTCTCCTATCGCGTTGCGGACGGGCGCCGCCACACCGATCGAGCCCAGATCCATCTCTTGGTCGGAAATCGCGTAGCCTCTCTCACGCGCGTCGCGAAACAACCGGCGAAGCTGCGCCTTGCTGGTGACCGTCATTGGCGTGAGTTTAACTAGCCGCTCATGCGCGAGGTATTTGTCGATCGTCCTGTCATCCCTGCCGGAGAGCAGAACGCGACCCATAGCAGAGCAATAGGAAGGCACACCGCCGGAGAAGGGCGAATCGTAGCGAACGGCGCGATTGACGACGCATTTGGCAACGATTTTCAGCATCAGATCCTGATTGAGGATCCCGAGCATGACCGTTTCGCCGCATCGATCGCGCAGGTCGCGCATGATCGGCTCCGCAAGACCGATCAATTCGGCATCCGGTCCGCTCGCCCAACCAGGGCCGTTGCGATAGGCGGCGTTGAGGAAATAGCGGTCCGCATCATCACGTGCTGCATAGCCCTTTGCGATCAGGGTTGTCAGGAGCCCATGCGCGCTGCTCATCGGATAACTCAGTTCCTGCGCGATCTCTTTGAGCGAAAGCGGCGCACGTGCCCTGCCCAACAGTTCGAGGACATCGAGAATCCGTGCAGCACTCTTCACGATGTTATTCATATATGTGAATTTGTTTCGTATTGATGAATTTCAATTGTGCGGTTTCTAATGCGTTCAGCATCAGCCGCGCAAGTGAATTTGAAGGTCGGAACTCGCCAGTGCCCATGAAGTTTGACAAGTTCCCAAGCGATAGTTCCGATTGCCCGTCCGGGCCGGATGGCATTTCCATGGAACTCATCATGAATTCCCTCGGCGGCATCAGCGAGGAAATGGCCGATGCGCTTGTACGCTCCAGTAGATCTCCCAACATCAAGGAGCGCCGCGACTGCTCCTGCTGTCTTTATACCGCGCAGGGCGAGATCGTCGCGCAGGCTGAGCATATTCCGATCCATCTCGGCGTGATGGCGGGCGCGCTACGTTTCATCCTCAAAGACTTCCGTCGCGAAGCTATGCGCGAAGGCGACGTCTTCATGCTCAACGATCCGTATTACGGGGCGAACCATCTGCCTGACTTCATCATAGCCGGTCCCTTGTATGTTGGCGGGATCCTTGTCGGATTCGCCGCCAGCATGGCCCATCACACCGATGTCGGCGGCATGGCGCCGCGCAGCATGCCGGCCAATGCCACGGAGATCTTCCAGGAAGGCCTGCGTATTCCGCCGATCCAGTTGGCGGAAGCCGGGCGGATGGATGAGGCAGTCGAGCGCATCATCGTCGCCAACTCCCGATTGCCGGAGGAGCGCCGCGCCGATCTTCGCGCCCAGATAGCCACCATCGCCGTCGCCCAGAACCGGCTACGCGAGATGGGTACGCTTTACACGCCAGACGACATCATTTTCACCATGAACGATGTCCTCGATCGTTCCGAAGCGGCGCTACGCGAAGCCATCGGCGCTTTGCCTTCGCACGCTTTCAGCGGTGCGGCTTTGGCTGACTTCGGTGGCACGGCAATCCCCATTCAGGTCGCGGTCGAACGGAAAGGCGACCTTTTGGGTATCGATTTCGCCGGCACCGGAGGCCAGACGCCAAGCCCGTTCAATTCATCCATGGCGGCGACACTCGCCTGCGTCTACATGGCGGTCCGTATCACGGTCGCCAATGGCCTGCCGGTCAATGCTGGGCTGTACCGGGCGCTGGATATTCGCGTGCCGGCCGGCTCGATCCTCAATCCGGATTATCCGGCTGCGATCTCCGCCGCGGCGCAAGTGTCGTATCACACTTTCGAAGCGCTGATGGCGGCATTGGCTGCGCTCTACCCCAATCAGGTGATCGCCGGCAGTGGCGGCGGCGGCGTGTTTTCTTTCGGCGGCGAACTGCCTGAGAACGGCCGGCTCTTCGCCTATGGCGAGGCGCTCGGCGGCGGATCGGGAGCCAGCGCATTTGCTGATGGCGAAAGCGGCATGATCCCGCCTATCGCCAATCTGCACGACACGCCGGTGGAAGCTCTGGAAATGAGCCTGCCTGTGCGCATCGAGCGGTATGAACTGGTCGAAGGTTCTGGAGGAGCCGGACAGTTTCGCGGCGGCTTCGGCTTACGTCGCGCCTTCCGCATGCTCACCGACGTGCGCTGCTCGTTTCAAGTCAGTATGCCGACCAACGGCCCGACGGGCCTTGCAGGCGGCGGGGCGGGACGACAGACGGATATCACCGTTGCCGAACTCTCCGGTGCGACCCGGCGCGTTGACCGCTTTTCCGAGATTCTTGCCCCTGTGGGCAGCCTGATCACCGTAGAAACGGCGGGAGGTGGCGGCTATGGCGATGCTGCCAGGCGCGAGGAGCGAGCGCGGCGGAGCGACGAGCGGCTGTGCTACGGCTTTTCCGTCAAAAACCGGGGAGCTTCGGCGTGAGTGGATTGATCGCTAGCGCCGATGTTGGTGGCACGTTCATCGATGTCGTGGTGACGGATACGCAGGCTCACGTGACCCGCATCGCAAAGGTTCTACATCGCAAAGGCAGTCAAGGCCCCGATATCGTCGGCGCGGTCGATACGCTCTCGCGCGGCATGGGCCACGGCATCGAGGCGGTGAAGATGCTGGTGGTCGGAACTACTGTCGTCACCAACGCCTTGCTCGAAGCACGGTTGGCGCGCACCGCGCTGGTCACGACAGAAGGCTTTCGCGACGTCATGGAAATCGCCCGTATGCATCGCCCGTCCTCCTACGATCTCCACAAGCGCCGCCCGCCGGTGGTGATCGAGAGGGACTGCCGCCATGAAGTTGCGGAGCGTCTCGACCATCGGGGCCATGTGCTGACTGCGGTCGATCCGGCGCAACTCCAGGATCTGGTCGCCGCGATCAAGGCGCAGCAAGTCGAAGCGGTTGCGGTTTCGCTGCTCTATTCCTTCCTCGATCCGAGCCATGAGCGCGAGGTCGCGGAAGCCCTGTCGGTGCTGGGCGTGCCGATTTCGCTGTCGTCGGATGTGCTTCCGGTATTCCGCGAATACGAGCGCACAATGGCGACGTCGCTTAACGCTGCCACGATCCCGGTCATGGGCGAATTTTTGGACGGGCTGACGCGCGTTGAGGCGCAAAGCGTCGGCCGTACCTTCGTGATGGGGTCAGGCGGCGGTTCGATGACATTCGCCGAGGCGCAGCGCTTTCCTATCAAATGTGCCATGTCCGGCCCGGCAGGCGGGGCAGTGGGCGCCCAGGCCTTCGCGCGTTTCCATGATCTGCCGAGGCTGCTTACAATCGATGTGGGCGGCACCAGCACTGACATCGCCATGCTGCGCGACGGCCGCATTTCTACTACCAACGAACGAAGCATCGGTGGCTACCCGGTGGCCGTCCCCTCAGCGGAAATCGAGACCATTGGCGCCGGCGGCGGCTCGTTAGCCTTGGTGGATCGCGCCGGTCGGCTGCGCGTCGGCCCGGAAAGCGCCGGATCGACCCCCGGCCCCGTCAGCTACTGTCGCGGCGGCAGGCAGCCAACCGTGACGGACGCCCATTTGGCCCTGCATCGGCTCGGCGAGAAGAGCATGCTGGACGGCGAGTTTCCGCTCGACCGACAAGCGGCCATCGCTGCCATCGAGACGGAGATAGCCGGTCCGTTGCAGGTCACATGGCAGCGCGCCGCCCATGGCATTCTGGAACTGGCCAACGCCAACATGGCGCAGGCCGTGCGGATGATGTCGGTCGGGCGTGGCATCGATCCGCGTATCTCTTGCCTGCTCGCCTTTGGCGGAGCGGGCGCGTTGCATGCCGTCGATGTGGCGCGGCGGCTCGAGATTCCCCGCGTCATGGTGCCTTTCTATTGCGGGGTCTTCTCCGCGTTCGGCATCCTGTCGGTCGAGGCTAGCTATGATCTCCAGCGCACATGGTGGCGCGCGCTGGATGCCGTCACTCTCGCCGATTTGCAGGCGGTCACCGCCGACATGCAGGAACAACTTACCGCCCGCGCTCGCGCGGACCATGACAGTACGGCCGATCCGCATCATGTCTGGACGGTCGACATGCGCTATATCGGCCAGTCCTACGCGCTGGCGGTGGAGTTAAGGGAGATTACCACCGATGGTCTTGCGGTAAGCCGTCAGGCCTTCCTGCGCGAACATAGGGCGCGCTACGGTCATGCCTCCGAGACCGATGCCGTTGAGATCATCAACCTGCATCTCACGACCATCGTTCCCGGCGCCCAGGCGCGCGATTTTCAGCCGCCGGCGGGGCCTACCGGCGCTCCCATCCCGCGCGGTACGCGCGACGTCTGGTTTTCCGAGGAAGCGGCGACCTCGTGCCGCGTTTTCGCCCGCAACGACTTGCCCGACAAATGGGCGGACATAGGCCCTCTCATCATCGAGCAACTGGATTCCGTGACTGTGATCGGTCCCGGAGATGCGATCGAGGTCATGCCTCGGTCGCGAGCCTTGTCGATCACACTGAGAAGATAACAATATCCTTCAGTTGGAGAACGTAATGACCAAGAAACTCTTTTCCTTCCTACTTCGGGGCGCGCTCGCGCTGATGCTTTCGGGTACCTGCATCGCGGCGCCCGCATTCGCAGACGAGGCCCTTGCCAAACTGTCGGTTGGCGCCGATCCAGACTTCCGCCCGATCTCCTTCATGGGTCCCGACGGCGCACTCCAGGGCTATGATGTCGACTTCGCGACGGCACTCGCCAAGCATATGGGCGTGCCGCTCAATTATGAGGGCATGGCCTGGGACGGCATCATTCCGGCGCTCCAGGCGGACAAGATCAACGCCATCACCAACATCGCGATCACCGACGCCCGCAAGGCTGTAGTGGACTTCTCGCAGCCGATCATGAAGCAGTCGATCATCGCGGTGGTCAAGGCTGACTCGCCGAACCAGTCCGTCAGCCCTGATGACCTGAAGAAAGCGAAGATCGGCGTGATGACAGGCACCTCCGCCGCCGAAGCGCTCGCGGCCATGCCAGACTTATCGCCGACGACTTACAACACAGTGATCGACGCCTATAACGACCTGCTTCTAGGCCGCATCGACGTCGTAGCTGTCGAAAGCGTCAACGGCAGCTATCTGGTGGAAAGCCAATTCAAGGGCAAGCTCGTCGTCACGTCCGAGCCGCTCACCTCGTCGGTCACGCTCAACGGCGTCGCCCTGCGCAAGGGATCGGACAAGCCGCTTGCCCAGGTCAACGAGGCTATCAACAAGATGAAGGCGGATGGGACTCTAAAGGACATCTCCAGGAAGTGGTTCGGCAACGATACGAACGTGCCTGAATAGCCAAGCCATGGCTGCGCACGATACCTCTCGCCACGAGATCCTTCATATCGAGGGGCTGGGGAAGTCCTTCAGGGGCTCCGCCGTCTTGAAAGATGTGAACCTCATCGTGCGGCGCGGCGAGACCGTCGCCATCATAGGCCCGAGCGGTTCTGGGAAGACGACGCTGCTCCGCAGCGTCAACTTCCTGACACCATATGACACTGGGCGCGTCCTCATCAATGGCGAACTCATGGGCTACACCGAGAAGGACGGCAAACGCCGTCCGGCGACAGATGCCGGCATCAGCCGGCTGCGCCGTTCGACGGGCATGGTCTTCCAGCGCTTCGCACTCTTCCAGCACATGACGGTCCTGCAGAACGTCATCGAAGGCCCGGTGTACGTCCTCGGTCTTTCCAGGGAAGAAGCGAGGAAGAGGGCGGTGGCTGCGCTTGCCACCGTAGGTCTGACCGGCAAGGAAGACCACTATCCCGCACAGTTGTCGGGAGGCCAGCAACAGCGCGTCGGCATTGCGCGTGCGCTGTGCATGCAGCCGGACATCATGCTGTTCGACGAACCCACTTCGGCGCTCGATCCCGAACTGGTGGGCGAAGTGCTCGGCACGATGCGACGTCTGCGCGAGGAGCATCGCACCATGCTGATCGTCACGCATGAGATCGGCTTTGCCGCCGATGTCGCCGACCGTATCGTCTTCATGGAGGCCGGCGCCATCGTCGACGACCGGCCCGCCGGGGAATTCTTCGCACGACCGAAGACCACTCGCATCGCTGCGTTCCTCTCCCGCCATAGCGGCGGCGCGAACTTTCGGGAGGGCGCCGCCCATGGTTGAATTCGCCGCCACCTATTCCAGCCTGTATCTCAAGGGACTGATGATCGGCCTTGGCCTGACCGTCGCAGCGATGGCGGGCGCCTTCCTCATCGGCCTATTCGTGGCGCTAGCGCGCGTGTCGCAGCGCAGATGGCTGAGAATGCTTGGCGGCGCCTATGTCGCGCTCTTCCGCGGTATTCCGCCGTTGGTGCTGCTCTATCTCGTTTATTTCGGCCTGCCCGCCTGGGCGGCCCAAATAGGAAATTCGTTCCTGATCACACTGTTAGGCCCGCTCGACAACCGGCTTCTCGCGGCGACGCTCGCCTTTTCCATCAATGCCGGCGCGTATACGACCGAAATCATCCGCGCGAGCATCCAGGCGCTGCCCGCCGACCAGATGGAAGCGGCGAGATCGGTCGGCATGACTTACGGGCTTGCCATGCGCCGCATCGTCCTGCCGCAGTCGCTACGGATCGCCTTTCCACCGCTTTGCAACGAGTTCATCGTCATCTTGAAGGGCACGTCGCTTGCGTCGGTGATCGGAGTGACGGAACTGATGCGTAGCGCTCAAATGACCGCCGCCGCGACTTTCCTCAACCTGCAGGCCTACATGCTGGCTGCGGTCTTCTATGTCGCTGCGGTAATCCTGTTGCAAGCGCTCTCATCCCTGATTGAAGTCAAGATTCTTGATGGGGGAGCAAGATCTTGAACGGGTGCGAGGGTCAATCAGCACGATCCGCTGATTCGCTCACTGACGTCCGCTAGGTGTGAGCTTTCAGGAGGTTGTCCATTCGGACCGGACCGAGGAGGCTGGAGTTACCAGGCTTCAGCACTCGTCGGAGGGTCCGAATGAACATCCACAAGAATGCCCGTCTCACGCCGCTGCGTCGAGAGGAGATGGCGCTGTCGGTGATAGAAGGCGCTTTTTCCAAAGCCCATGCGGCACGCGTTTACGGCGTATCGGCCAAGATCGTGGCGCGCTTAGCGCTATAAAGCCGAAGGGCGGGCCGGCATGGTCGACCGGTCCTCGCGGCCTGCCCATATGCCACAGGCCACAACTGCGTCGATCGCCGCGCGCATCGTGGCGCCGCGGCGGCAACGTTGGACCGGCATGGCATGCCCGTGGGCGGTCGACGAGCCGGTTCAGCCGATCAGAAGCCTCGTTTGCGTGGGGCTAGCGAGGGAGTCGTTCCATCGTATCGATAGTCATTACGCGCTCGCTCCGCTTTCCTAGTCATCCTCGGAAGGGACTTGACGGGCTGGCCAATGCGGCGAAGCTCTGCCTGCTTCTATGCAGGGGAAAACCTATGATGCAACGGGCCATCCGGACCATCGACTATCACCTGGCAGGCGAGCCGTTGCGAATCGTGCTCGGCAGACAGGTGGTCGAGGGCTGCACTATGGCAGAAAAAGCCGCCAACGGTGAAACCATCCTGGGTCGGCAGCGGGACTTCCTGGTGACCGAGCCGCGAGGCCATGCCGAGATGTTCGGCGCCTTCCTCACTGATCCTGTCAGCGCGGGCAGCGCCTTCGGGTGCTGTTCTTCGACGCGTCCGCGGGCAGCGGCTTCAAGGGGGCCTGCGGCCACGGGTCGATCGCGCTCGCCGCTGCCGCGTTTGAGCAGGGTTGGGTCAAAGGTCACGAAGGGTGGAACGAAATCCGTCTGGACGTGCCGCTGGGGACGGTAACGCTGGCGGTGGAACTGGTGGACGGCAGATCCGCCCGCGTGCGCTATTACCATGTGCCGAGCCGCCTATTGGCCAGGGACATCAACTTGGCAACAGCGCGGGGAACCGTGCTGCTTGACCTCGTCAAGGCCGGAGCGCTCGTCGCTTTTGTCAACCTGCCCGCCTTGCGTGAAATCTACGCAGCCATACGCGCGACCGCGCAAGGCGCCAGGTTGCGCCATCCCGAAACGCAAGCGCCGGTTACGCCGGAACTGGTGTTGTTCACCAACGACCGGAAGCAGGAGAACGATGAACTGCGCTACTATGTGGCCGCGCTGTTCGGGCCGGACTCGCTCGATCGCTCGCCATGCGGGACGGGAACATCGGCGCGTGTGGCGCAACTTATCGGCCGCGGGCGGATGGACACGGCCGGTCGCGTGACGGCCACCAGCATCATCGGCTCAAGTTTCGAAGGCAGAGCGATGGGCACCGTTGACATAGACGGCATAACACATGTCCTGCCGGTGGTGACTGGAAGCGCCCACATGACCGGCCGGCACGAGTTCGTTCGTGACCCGGCGGACGGGTTGGCAGGCGGATTCCGGTGCGGCCCGGAAAGCTGAGGCGGCGGACGGGCGGGAGTCCTCTTCCACGGGTATGTTTCTGTTCCGGCCGGCATGCCCTATTGGTGGCCATCGCTATTCTGGACGCATTCTGCTTCATGCCATCACACCCGCCCTTGGACGTCGATGTTTTCATAGCTCGTACGGGTATGGCGGCCCGATGCCGGCGCTCGACCTCGACGGTCAAAGGGCTGACTTATGATCGTCCCAGACGCTGGCGGACGCTATAGGCCGGCGGCGTTGCCATGGAGGTAATCAGCAGCGACCGCGTCGAGACGCTCATCGATTTACCCGCCCTTATCGACGCTTTGCGAGAGGGTTTTCGGCAAGGCGCCGTGACGCCGCCGCGTGTCCGTCACGAGGTCAATGGCAGCGACGGGGCGAGCCTTTTCGTGATGCCCGCCTGGCAACCAGGCGTCGGGCGGGTGGTGAAACTGATGAGCGCCGTGCCCGCCAACGTCGCGCGTGGGCTGCGCACAAGTTCCGAGGTGCTCAGCATGTTCGACCCGGTGACGGGAGAGCTTTGCGCCGTCATCGAATCGAGAAGCCTGACTAAAAAGAAAGGCAGTGTGACAGTCCGGGTGAATCGGTTTGCGCCGGGCATAGGTCTGACCAGGGCGTTCGCCGCAGCATTTCGACGCCACCACGAAATTCCACCCCGGAGCATGGCGGCGACGACAGCCGGCAGGAGGAAGCCACAAAGTCCACGCCGGCTAAGCCTTGGCTCACGGGCGTACCATCAATCGTGCCCGCAGGGTTGCAATCGCAGGGGAGGGCGTACCGTTGGCCGCGCGTGACGCAGCCGAGACGAACAAGGCTTTTCCACGCCCGCGCCGGAACATCCGGCGTAGTAGCGACCCCTATTCAGGACGGGGAGTCGTGTCCAGACGACATCGCAACTGGACGGAAGACGAGTCGGCCGGTCTGGTTCTGCTTGGACGATGGACGTCGAACTCGTTGACGAGCAGTTGGCCGATCGAGATTGTCAGAACCCAATAGTCGCATTCCGCGCCAGCGCGACTGAGCCAACGACGCATTTCGCTGAGGCAGAGGTGGCTTGATGACAGTTCGATGCCTGATGGAAAGCTCTCGGACGAGCATACCGTGCCGGTTGAGCGTCCCGGCCGCAAGTCGCGCCCGCGAGGCCCGCTCCGCTTGAGTTTGCTCAAGCGGAAGCTATTGTATCAGGGTATGCAGCCGACCTTTTCTCTCGACCGATTTGGACGCTGGAGCAGCGGTTTGGCCGCCGCCGCCGCGGCGCCAACGCCCGAGGACCTGTCGGCTCGTTTCACCGCCGCCGCGCAGATCTTGCTTCAATCGGATCGCGTCTATGTCGGCCTCTACCATCGCGACATAACGTCGGTGACCATCGACGATGCCGGGCCCGACCGCTGGAACCGCGACTATGATGCGCGCATCTATCGCCAGGATCCGTTCTTCCAGAAGTTCGCCAGCACCAGGCAGGATTTCCTGCTGCCGCTGTCGGCGCTCAGCGACCGCGATTTCCGGCTCACGCGCTACTATCGCGAATTCTACGAACCCTCCGGCAGCTTCGATGAGATAACCGGCGTGTTCAATCTCGACAGGCTGACGGCGGGTTATGTCACCTTTCTGCGCCGAAACGGCGCGCCGCCTTTCGGCGAGCACGACCTGGCGACAGCGGGTGCCGCCAGTGGCGCGACAAGGCTCATCCTGCAAAGACTGCTTTATCTGTGCCGCTTTCGAGACAACGGTGCGGCAATCGATTCCGCGAGGTCGCGGCTCAGCGTCCGCGAGAGCCAGATAGCGCGGCTGCTGATGGATGGCGGCAACGCCAAGGGCATTTCGCGAAGCCTCGCCATTTCGCCCGGTACCGTCCGCAACCACATCAAGCAAATCTACCGCAAGCTTGGCGTGCATTCCCAGGTGGAATTGCTGGCTTCTGTCGGCCAGCCATCGCAACAGTGACGCCCTGGCAATGCATGGCACCTATTGCCCGGTCACCACGCGCGTCCAAAGGCGGTTCTGCTGCCGCAACAGCTTGGCGTCGTTGTTCTCGACCACGAACAGCTTGGCCTTGACGTCGTCCGGTGGAAATACGCCGGGATCCTTGGCCACCGCCTGGTCCATCAGCGGCAAGGATTCCGGTATCGGATTGGCGTAGGAAACATAGCTGGAATTGGCCGCGGCGATATCGGGCCGCATGTTGAAGTCGATCCACGCTCGTGCGTTTTCGGGGTGGGGCGCGTCCTTCGGAACGGCCATCGTATCGAAGTTGATCAGCGTCCCTTCCTTGGGGATGGAATAGGCGATCTCGAGCTTCCTGGCCGATTCCGCGGCCCGGTTCTTGGCCTGGAGGATATCGCCGGACCAACCCAACACGACGCAGATATCGCCGTTCGCCAGATCGTTGATGTATTTCGACGAATGGAAATAGCGGATGTAGGGCCGGACCTTCTTCAGGAGTTCCTCGACCTTGGCGAGGTCGTCGGGACTGGTCGATTTCGGATCGATGTGGAGATAGTTCATCGCCATGGGAATGATCTCGGTCGGCGCATCGATCATGGCGACGCCGCAATCGGAGAATTTCTTGACGACGTCGACGTCGAAAACCATGGCGAAGGAACCGGTGGGTGCGTCCGGCATCCTTTGCTTGACCATGGCTACGTTGTAGCCGATCCCATCCGTGACGGCCATGTAGGGAACGGCGTGCAGGTTCTGCGCATCCGCGCCCGCGAGCAGCGCGAGCGCCTGCGGATCGAGCTTGGCGTAGTTGGCCAGCTTCGACTTGTCGAGTTCGAGAAAAGCCCCCGCCTTGACCTGGTTCTTCAGGAACGGAAAGGCTGAGGGATAGACGACGTCATATCCGGAGCCGCCCGTGAGCAGCTTCGTCTCAAGGACCTCGTTGCCGTCATAGACGTCGTAACGAACCTTGATGCCGGTCTCCTTCTCGAATTTTTCGGCGGTATCCGGAGCGATGTAGTCGGACCAATTGTAGACGTTGACGATCTTTTCCTCGTCTGCCCGGACGGCGGTAATGCAGATGCCGCAAGCAAGTGTTGCCAGAAGCATCGAGAAGATTGGAGAGCGCATGCGTGTCCTCTTTATCGTTGGCCTGGGTTCGCGGATTGGGCCTGCTTCCAACTGGCCGCGCCAGGCGTTCAGGCCGCGTCTGGTCTTGTCTGCGGGGCATAAACCGGCAGGGTGATACAGGCGATATTTCCACCCCCCAGCAGGATTTCGCGGGAGTTCTCGATGCCGATTATCTTGTGGTCCGGAAACAGTTCGGCCAGTTCTTGCTTTGCCTTCATGTCGAGATCGCAGCCGAATTCCGGAACGACCACGACGCTGTTGCCCGGGTAATAGTTGACGTAACTGGCGGCGACCCGATTTCCCGCCGGGCGTGCCCATGTCTGATCGGACCGGTCGATGCTTTCGCTTTCCTCCGCCGTCGTCTCGATCGGCAGGGGATGGGGCAGCCGATGGACCTCCAGGGCGCGGCCGCGCGCATCGCGGGCCGAACGCAGGATTTCCTCGGCCTCGCGCACGATCTCGTATTGCGGGTCATCCCGGTCCTCTGTCCAGCTCAGCGCGACCACACCGGGCCGCACGAAGCAGCAGATATCGTCGACATGGCCATCCGTTTCGTCGAAGGCAAAGCCTCGCGGCAGCCAGATGATGGTGTCGACGCCGAGAAAGTCGCCGAGTTGCCGCTCCACCTCGGCCTTGCCGAGATGGGCATTGCGGTTCCGATTGAGCAGGCACTGCTCGGTCGTGATGAGCGTGCCTTGACCGTCGCATTGCAGACCGCCCCCTTCGGCGATCAAGGGCGCCCGGTAGCGAGCCATCCCTTCGACCTCGAGCACCTTTCGCGCCACCAGGTCATCCAGGTCCCATGGCGAATAAAGTCCGCCGTCGAAACCGCCATAGGCGTTGAAGGTCCAATCGACGCCACGCACCTCGCCGCGGTCGTTGATGACGAAATTGGGGCCGCTGTCACGCAGCCAGGAATCGTTGGTCGACATTTCCACCACGCGCACATTGGCCGGCAGCCGGGCCCGTGCGTTCTGCCACTGGCGACTGGATACAGCCACCGTCACGGGCTCGCTTTGCGCGATCGCCGAGGCGACATCGGCAAACAGCTTTTGCGCCGGCTTGGCACCCAGGCGCCAGGTGTCGGGCCGCTCCGGCCAGATCAGCCAGCACCCAGCCTTGGGCTCGAATTCGCCGGGGGCACGAAATCCGTCCTGCTTCGGCGTTGTCGTGAGTGTGCGTGACATGATGGGACCACTGGAAATGAGCCAAAAGAGCTTGCCAGGATCAGACGGCTTTAAGATCTCCTCGGTCAATGTCCCATTTGGGATATTGGCGCCCCTTGGAGCATTCGCGTCCTTGTCGTGGAGTCGACTCAGGCCTTCACTGTGAAGCAATGGCCCGTCGAGATCTCGGTGGCCTCGATCGTCAAATTGGCAGGCCATCCGGGGTGGTGAAGCTGGCGCCAAACGCCTCCTCCAGACGTTCCGCCGCGGACGAGAGGCTAGGCTGACCTCGCTGCAGCAACGAGACGTCTCGCATGACAAGCGGGTCGATGAGGTCGGCGGTCGTAACGCGCACAGCGGAGGCCAGTTGGCTGGAATTCTCCGGCAGCACGGCAATTCTCAGCCGGCGGCAATCATCCCGATAACCGTCGTCGAGAAGCGAACCTCGCATTTCAGCCGGAAATTCGGAACGACGTGCTCGACGAGGTTGCGCAGCGGATTTGCCGTGGTCAGCAAATCAACGTTTCGTCCGGCAACTCAGCCCAGCTTGGCAAGCCGGTGATCTCCGGTAAACGAGCATGAGCTTGTCGCGTAACAGGGACGTGCCGGCGATCTCGGGGTCGCGTTCCGAGGAGGTGCCAACTGCAATATCGACCTGACACATGGTAACCACAAGGTTTTTGGCTTGTGAGAGGGCGACCGGAAACAGACTGCCAGCTATTTCCTTTCGAGAGAGCAAGCTGCTTGCTAACGGGCTCGCGGCTCCCAGCTTGACAAAAGCGATGGCGGCCGATTCCAGCATTTCCGAAAGGCGTGCGATGTTGGTGACGCCGGCAGCGGGTACTCGATTAAATTCGTCGACAGGCAAATGAAGTCTTCCATGGATGAAGTCCTTTAGCGACCTCCACAGTAGGCTGCGCCCATGACCGATAAAGACGTTGGTTCCCACCAATGACGTTTTCCGCTTTCGGTTTTCTAGACGGGACAGATGCGATCCCGCCTGCCGTGCTAGTACTACAGTTGCAATTATTAGCAAATCATGATTCTCCTCAAGCGTTTAGGACAGCTTGAGGAGAGCTTGGGGATGTCTGTTTCTGACTGGGCTGGATCCGGGATTGGTTGGGAGCGGGAACTGACGGCCTTGAAAGGCCGGCTTTGCCCGGTGTTCCGCCGCCTGGAAGCGCGCGAGGGTTGCGGTGCGTTCATCGACGGTCTTCTGTCGGGGATCGAGCGCAAGACTGGCTGGCTGATGGCTGAGCAAGCCGGCCTTTCAAGGCCATGGCGGATGCAGGCGCTACTTGGTCGTTCGCAGTGGGATTGCGAGCGAATGCGCGACATCGTTTTCGACTATGTCATCGAGGCACTTGGCGATGACTCGGGTGTGCTGGTTGTCGATGACACCGGCTTCCTCAAGAAAGGCCGGCATTCGGTGGGGGTCGCGCGACAATACTCGGGAACCGCGGGGCGGATCGAGAACTGCCAGGTTGGGGTGTTTGCCGCCTATGCCAGCCGTTTCGGCCAGGCGCTCATCGATCGGCGGCTTTACTTGCCGGAGGCGTGGGCCAGGGACGAGGCGCGTCGCAAGGCAGCGCATATTCCACAAGACGTGGCATTCGCGACCAAGCCGGCGATCGC